>PAJO01000022.1 GCA_002706085.1 Alcanivoracaceae bacterium
GTGAATCGGAGATATTCGGATGGCCCGTATTGCAGGCGTTAACATCCCGGAAAATAAGCACACGGTGATTTCTCTCACCTACATCTTCGGGATCGGTCGTACCCGTGCACAGCAGATCTGTGCAGCGGCCGGTATTGAGGAAACCGCCAAGGTTCGTGACCTGAGCGGTGAGCAGCTTGACGTCATTCGTGGCGAGGTTGCCAAGTTCTCAACCGAAGGTGACCTGCGCCGGGAAATCAACATGAACATCAAGCGTCTGATGGACCTGGGCTGCTTCCGCGGCATCCGCCATCGTCGCGGCCTGCCGCTTCGCGGTCAGCGCACCAAGACCAATGCTCGGACCCGTAAAGGTCCGCGTAAACCGATTCGCAAGTAAGCTGAAACGTCAGCGGCTGGATTTGGATAGGCATTATGGCTAAGTCAAAGAAAGATAGTGGCGCACGCCGCAAGAAGGTAACGCGCAGCGTAGCGGACGGCATTGCTCACGTGCACGCTTCCTTCAACAACACCATCATCACCATCACTGACCGTCAGGGCAACGCACTGTCCTGGGCGACTTCTGGTGGTGCTGGTTTCCGTGGTTCCCGTAAAAGCACCCCGTTTGCTGCCCAGGTGGCTGCCGAAAACGCGGGTAACGCTGCCAAGGACTACGGTCTGAAGAATCTTGAAGTGCGGGTGAAGGGCCCGGGCCCGGGTCGCGAATCTTCTATTCGTGCCCTGAACGCCTGTGGTTACAAGATCACCCATATCGAGGACGTTACGCCGATTCCGCATAACGGTTGCCGTCCGCCTAAAAAGCGTCGCGTGTAACGGGAGTTAAAGCAAGATGGCAAGATACATCGGTCCCAAGTGCAAGCTTTCCCGTCGTGAAGGCACCGATCTGTACCTCAAGAGTGGTATTCGCCCTCTCGAGTCCAAGTGTAAAGCCGAGCAGGCTCCGGGCCAGGCCGCAGGTGGCCGTCGTCCAGGTCGTCTGTCCGACTACGGCGTACAGCTGCGTGAGAAGCAGAAGGTTCGTCGTACCTACGGTGTACTGGAAAAGCAGTTCCGTAGCTACTACAAAAAGGCAGCTTCTGCCAAAGGTGCAACTGGCGAAGTCCTGCTGCAGCTTCTGGAAGGGCGTCTGGATAACGTGGTTTACCGCATGGGCTTCGGCTCCACTCGCGCGGAAGCCCGTCAGCTGGTTAGCCACCGCGCTATCCTGGTGAATGGCCAGTCTGTTAACGTGGCCTCTTACCAGGTTAAGCCGGGTGACGTGATCAACGTTCGCGAGAAGTCCAAGAACCAGCTGCGCGTGAAGAACGCCATGGAACTGGCTCAGCAGCGTGGTTTCATGCCGTGGATCGAGGTAGACGAGAAGAAGCTGGAAGGGACCTTCAAGTCCAAGCCAGAGCGTATCGATCTGCCTGCCGAGATCAACGAAAACCTGATCGTCGAGCTGTACTCCAAGTAAGGACTGCCTGAGGGATCTCTATGACCGCCGTGAACGACTTTCTCACGCCCCGCTCGATCGCGGTCAACGCGATCAACCAGACCCACGCCAAAGTGGTTCTGGAACCGCTGGAGCGTGGTTTTGGCCACACTCTGGGGACTGCGCTGCGTCGCATCCTGATCTCCAGCATGCCCGGCTGCGCGATCACCGAAGTGGAGATCGAGGGCGTACAACACGAATACTCCTCCATCGAGGGTGTTCAGGAAGATGTGATCAACATCCTGCTGAACCTCAAGGGTGTAGCCTTGAAGATGGAAGACCGCGAAGAAGCCACTCTCGAGCTGGTCAAGAAAGGCCCGGGTGCGGTGACTGCGGATGACATTCAGCGTGATCACAGTGTTGAGATCGTCAACCCTGATCATCTGATCTGCACCATTACTGGCGACACCGAACTGCGTGTGAAGCTGAAAGTGCAGAAAGGTCGTGGTTATGAAGCGGCTGACGCTCGCCAGACCGACGAAGACGAGACCCGTGGTATTGGCCGTCTGCAGCTGGATGCCAGCTACAGCCCGGTACGTCGCGTGGCCTATGTCGTCGAAGCGGCGCGTGTTGAGCAGCGCACTGACCTGGACAAGCTGGTTATCGATCTGGAAACCGACGGTACCATTGATCCTGAAGAAGCGATTCGCCGTGCAGCAACCATCCTGCAGCAGCAAATCGCCGTCTTTGTCGACCTGGAACAGGATGCCAAGCCTGAGCCGAAGCAGGAGCGTGAGGAAATTGATCCCATCCTGCTGCGTCCGGTAGATGACCTGGAACTGACAGTACGTTCCGCCAACTGCCTCAAGGCTGAAAACATCTACTACATCGGTGACCTGGTACAGCGTACCGAGGTTGAGCTTCTGAAGACCCCGAACCTGGGTAAGAAGTCTCTCACCGAAATCAAGGACGTGCTGGCCTCAAAGGGCTTGTCGCTGGGTATGCGTCTCGAAAACTGGCCGCCGGTCAGCCTTCGTGACGACGACCGGCTGAACACCAAATTGCGCTAAGTTAGTTGTTGTGGACGCTGTGAAGCGCCCCTGAACATAGGAACAGAATCATGCGTCATCGCAAAAGCGGCAGAAAACTGAATCGGAACAGCTCTCATCGTCAGGCGATGTTCCGTAACATGGCTGTGTCTCTGCTGGAGCACGGAGCGATCAAGACCACCCTGCCGAAAGCCAAAGAGCTGCGTCGTGTGGCTGAGCCGCTGATCACTCTGGCTAAGGAAGACTCTGTAGCGAACCGTCGTCTGGCTTTCAACCGCACCCGTTCCAAGGAAGTGGTTGGCAAGCTGTTCAACGAGCTGGGTCCGCGTTACAAGAGCCGTCCTGGTGGCTACGTGCGTATCCTCAAGATGGGCTTCCGTGCGGGCGACAATGCACCGATGGCCTATGTTGAGCTGGTTGACCGTCCTGAGCTGGCCGAGGGCGACGCCGAGTAAGGCTTCGCACAGGTTCTCAGGATCAAAAAAACCGGGCATATTGCCCGGTTTTTTTATGTCTGTTGTTTGGCGGGCTGCCTGTACTATGCTGTTATTGGACGCAGGCAAGGCATGACGGACAGCAGGCATGGCAATCAAAGGGTTCCACGCACACGTCTATTATGACGAAGATTCCTTCACTCAGGCGGCGGCGCTGTGTCAGGCCGCGCACCAGCATTTTGATATTCCAATGGGCCATATGCACCGCAAACCGGTGGGGCCGCATCCTTGCTGGAGCTGCCAGCTGACTGTGCCCCGTCGCCTTGCTGGCGATGTTATTCCCTGGTTAATGGCCAGCCGTAACGGGCTGACAGTCTTTATTCACGGTCTTAGCGGTGATGATCTCCGTGATCATACCGAGCTGGTCATGTGGCTTGGCGAGAGTCAGCCGCTGGACTTGAGCATCTTTCAGTTTTCTGCCTGACCGGTATGGGTAACCTCTGAATAACGCCTTGCGCTTCAGGACGCGCTGAGCATGCAAGGCGTTATTCCAGCGATTCTCTTTAGCGCTGGGCAACAGCGCGCCCGCGATACATGAGCGTTTTGGCCCCTCGGTGTGGCTTGTCGCCCGTGTATGTTTGTGTTGCCTGGTTACCGGCGTCTATCGGTTGGCCCCGGTATCGACGGATGGGGGTGGCTGCCTCAGGGGTGACCAGCGTGTCCTCACCTTCCAGCTGAATCAATGCAAGCCGGATCTCGCCATACAAGCGCTGTAAGCCCTGAGAGCGGGTGCGCCCGGCATAGTGTGCCAGTTTCTCACGCAAGCGCGGATCGGTCAGGGAGAGTGAGTCATCGAATTCTGCACGAATCAGGCGCCGGCACTGGTTGACCAGATTGACGATGTTGTACTGCATGAGCCAACGGTGATCGCTGGTGTTATCGGCAGAGGCTGTCATCACATACTCCTTGGGCTATGGAGGGCCCAGTGGTTACCTTCGATGCATACAACAAGAGACAAAGCAGAATTCGTGCCAGCGTAATAGGGGGTTATTCGTAGGCTGTTGCCCCGACTTGGGTCGGGGCAACAAAATGAGGCGCGGCTAGCGCCATCTTGGGGCGTGGCGCTGCCGCTGAAGGCAATTGGCATAGAAGGTGGTAGTGGCTGGCCAGTCAGAAAAGACGCCAATGACGCCCACTTCGCGGGCCAGCACATCAAGAAGCGTCAGCATGTCGCCGTCATTATCTATCTGTGGGCTGACACTCTGGTAGTACCAGCCACCGCCGCTGGCCAGTGGGCCAGACCGTTCCAGGGACCAGGCAATAATGTCCAACTCGGCATCCCGTGCTGCCCGGGCGTAGGGGCTGGCGACAATACGCTGATTTTTGCTGCTGACCAGCATCCAAAGTGGGGGAGCGATGATATTGACGCCATAGCCTTTCAGGGTGGCCATATCTGGCTGCCAGGTGCCAGGGTTTTGTGGGTCGAGCCCCTGGCTGTCACGTCCATCCAGATAGACGGCCTGTTTGCCGTAGTCGGGCTCTGCGTCAATCCAGTAGCGGACATCGTCGAGATTAAACGATTGAGGGTAGACATCTCTGGGGGTAACCCCGGCTTCGCGGTACTCGTCGATGAGCTGCTGGGCATAGTCCTGCTGTGAATAGTGGCCCTGCCAAGGCATTTCCACTGCCGGGGCCTTCAGCTCCGGGGTCATTTTTACGCCTAATTCCTGAAAAAGCGCGATGCTTTCCCGATGGCTCAGGAGGGTCCCGCGTTGGCGATACAGTTCCGTTCGCCAGTCGGGGGTGCCTTGCAGGTATTCGGCGACATTGGTCGCACGAGGATTGGCGCCATCCATTTTGCCCTTGAGCGTCTTGAATTGAGCAAGGGTGATGTCGCTGGTGCAGCACTGAGCTGTGGCGGGGTTGCTACCATCAAAAGGGGTGAAGGGTTGGCGGCATTGGCTGGCAAGGTCGGTTTCAAGGATATTGGTGGTCGTGTGAAGGTCGCATTGCGAGTGGCGGCACACCAGCTCCTGATCCTGGGTGAAGGCCACATCACACTCGAGAATACCGGCCCCCATGCGGGCGGCGGCCCGGTAGGATTCTTCGGTATGCTCGGGAAATTGCAGCGGGGCCCCCCGGTGACCGATGGAAAAGTCATTGGGCTTCTGGGGGCGCCGTTCGGCAGCGCACGCCTGAAGCGCTTGTTTGACTGGCCCATCGTCCATGTCATTCACAAGGTAATAGGGGCGTGGGCCCAACTCCACCGTGCCTGTAGCGGGTTGGCCATGGCCGGCGCAAGCGGCGGCCGCGCCAGCCAGGCCGATAGCAGCCAGCAGTCCCTTGAGTGCCCAAATCCGTTTCATGATTAACCTCCAGCGTTGTGGTGGAGGTTGAGTCTGTGGCCTGTTCATGACGTTACGGTTTGTCTCAGGCTGCGACTGAATGACACGGCGTCAAAGTGAGCGCTGCATCACGGTCATCCAGATCCCTGTGTCTGCACCTGGAGATTCCGTGGTGCCATCTTTGACGTCCGAAGGCTATATCATCGTTTTCAGAAAACGCCCGGTATGACTGCCTTTCACTTTGGCGACCTCTTCCGGGGTGCCCTCGGCGATGATTTCGCCGCCACCGTCCCCGCCTTCCGGCCCCAGGTCGACAATCCAGTCTGCGGTCTTGATGACGTCCAGGTTATGTTCGATCACTGCCACGGTGTTGCCGTGGTCTGCCAGACGGTTGAGGACGTCCAGCAATAGCTGGATGTCCTGGAAGTGCAGGCCAGTGGTGGGCTCATCGAGGATATAGAGGGTGCTGCCGGTGTCCCGGCGGGACAGCTCCTTGGCCAGTTTGACACGCTGTGCTTCGCCGCCTGACAAGGTGGTGGCGGCCTGCCCCAGCTTGATATAACTGAGGCCCACGTCCATCAGGGTCTGCAGTTTGCGAGCCAGTGACGGGACGGCATCGAAAAATTCGCGTCCTTCCTCGATGGTGAGCTCCAGTACCTCAAAGATGTTCTTGCCCTTGTAGGTGATTTCAAGGGTCTCGCGGTTATACCGTTTGCCTTCACAGACTTCGCAGGGGACGTAGATATCCGGCAGGAAGTGCATTTCCACCTTGATGACCCCGTCGCCCTGACAGGCTTCGCAGCGGCCCCCTTTGACGTTGAAGCTGAAGCGACCGGGTTTGTAGCCACGGGCGCGGGCTTCCTGGGTGCCGGCAAACAGGTCGCGAACCGGTGTGAAGATGCCGGTGTAGGTCGCAGGGTTGGAGCGCGGCGTACGGCCGATGGGGCTCTGATCAATATCGACGACCTTGTCGAAGTGCTCCAGCCCTTCGATGGAGTCGTAGGGGGATGCCTTAAGGGTGGTAGCCTTGTTCAGTCGGGTGGCCGCCAGCGGATAGAGGGTGCTGTTGATCAGGGTCGATTTGCCAGAGCCGGACACGCCGGTAATACAGGTCAGCAGGCCCACCGGAATGTTCAGGGGGTGCCCCTTGAGGTTGTTGCCGGTGGCGCCGTGAAGGGTCAGCCACTGGTCATCCTGATTCTGGCGACGCTGCTCCGGCACGGCAATTTGCTTGCGGCCGGACAGGTAATCACCGGTCAGGGAGGCGGGGTTGTCGGCCACCTCCTGGGCAGTCCCCTGGGCCACTACGCTGCCACCATGGACCCCGGCACCGGGGCCGATATCAATGACGTGGTCAGCCAGCCGGATGGCATCTTCGTCGTGTTCCACCACCAGCACGGTATTGCCCAGATCCCGTAGTCGGGTAAGGGTGTTGAGCAGTCGTTCATTGTCTCGCTGATGCAGGCCGATGGAGGGCTCGTCGAGTACGTACATGACGCCCACCAGGCCCGCCCCGATCTGGCTGGCCAACCGGATACGTTGCGCCTCACCACCGGACAGGGTCTCCGCGCTGCGTTCCAGTGTCAGGTATTCCAGCCCCACGTTCACCAGGAACTGTAGGCGATCACGGATTTCCTTGAGAATCTTGTCGGCAATCTCGCCTTTGCTGCCGGGCAGGTTCAGCTCGCTGAAGTAGCTGTGCGCCTTGCCGACGGCCAGGCGTACCACGTCCGGCAGAGTGGTCTGCTCGATAAAGACATGCCGTGCGGCTTCACGCAACCGGGAGCCATTACAGCTGGGGCAGCTGGACGTGGACATGTAATTGAGCAGGTCTTCACGGACGGCATCGGATTCTGTTTCCCGGTAGCGGCGCTCCATGTTGGGGATGATCCCCTCGAAGGGATGGTTGCGCTTGATGATGTCGCCGCGGTCGTTGAGGTAGCGAAACTCGATGCTTTCCTTGCCGGTGCCGTAAAGGATTTTCTTGCGGACGGTTTTGTCCAGTGACTCAAAGGGCACGTCCATGTCGAAGCCGATGCTCTGGGACAGGGAGTTGAGCATCTGGAAGTAATAGACGTTGCGGCGGTCCCAGCCACGGATGGCACCTTCCGACAGGGACAATTCCGCCGAGTTGATCACCTTGTCCTCGTCGAAGAACTGCTTCATGCCCAGCCCGTCACAGCTGGGACAGGCGCCGGCCGGGTTATTGAACGAGAACAGTCGTGGCTCCAGTTCAGGAATGGAGTAGCCGCAATGGGAGCAGGCGAATTTGGCAGAGAAGGTGATCTCTTCGCCTTCTTCCCCCTCCATGGGGGCAATGATGGCAATGTCATCGGCCAGATTCAGGGCGGTTTCGAAGGATTCCGCCAGCCGGTTCTGCAGGTCGCCGCGTACCTTGAAACGGTCCACCACCACTTCGATGGTGTGTTTCTTGTTCTTTTCCAGGTCGGGCGTGTCATCCATGTCGTAGATGCGGCCATCCACCCGTACGCGGATAAAGCCCTGGGCCCGCAGTTCTTCAAACAGGTGCAGGTGCTCACCTTTCTTTTCGCGAATCACCGGCGCCAGCAGCATCAGTTTGCTGCCTTCTTCCATGTCCAGAACCTGGTCCACCATCTGGCTGATGGTCTGGGCGGCCAGCGGGCTGTCGTGTTCCGGGCAGCGGGGCTCGCCGACACGTGCAAACAGCAGCCTGAGGTAATCGTAGATTTCGGTGATGGTGCCCACGGTGGAGCGCGGGTTGTGGCTGGTGGATTTCTGCTCGATGGAAATGGCCGGGCTAAGCCCCTCGATGTGGTCCACATCGGGTTTTTCCATCATCGACAGAAACTGACGGGCGTAGGTGGAAAGGGACTCCACGTAACGGCGCTGGCCCTCGGCATAGAGGGTGTCGAAGGCCAGAGAGGATTTGCCAGACCCGGACAGACCGGTAATTACCACCAGCTTGTCCCGGGGGATATCCAGGTCCACGTTTTTCAGGTTATGGGTGCGTGCGCCACGAACCAGAATGGTATCCATCAACTGCCCCTGAGTACTGTCAAAATGAACAGGGCAGTATAGGCGAAATACTGTGAAGGGGAAAAGAAAGAAGCCGCTTGCACGCAACACGCGTCACGCAGGCACGGCAAGGGCGCGCGTGCTGCGTGAGGTGGAAGGGGTTAGAGGTTTTCCTGGGCCCAGTTCACCGCCTGCAGGCGGTTGGAGGCGTTGATCTTCTTGAAGATGTTGTAGATGTGAGTCTTGATGGTGTGCGGGCTCAGGTTGAGGCTGCTGGCGATTTCCGAGTTCTTGGCGCCAGTGGCCATGACCTTGAGCACTTCCACCTCGCGATCAGTGAGGTTCACTTCACTGCGCGAGAAGGTCTTGTTGAAGGTGCGGCTCTTCATCAGGTAAGCCTGCAGCACCGCACGGGGGAACCACAGCTCGCCATCAAAGATGGCCTTGATGCCTTTGCTAAGCAGAGCCTGTGGGCAGTCGTGCTGGAAGCCGCCGTTGACCATGGGCAGGCCGGCCAGCTTGGACAGGGATTCGTCTGTATCCACATTGAAGACGGCGATCAGAACGTCGTTTTCGACTTCCTGATCGGCTTCCAGCAGGTGGGCAATCACCTCGTTCACGTCCACGCTGTGGTAGTCCACCAGAAACAGGCTCTGGTCAAATTCCTGCAGGGTCGCCACGGTGATGTCGCTCACCGAAGGGATGGATCGTGCAGCGATCTCTTCTTTTACCAGGAATTCGGTGAGCAAGGCATTCTGCAATTGCTGGCTGCCTACTACGTAAACCTGCTGGCTGTGTTGTTGGGTGTTCATTGGCCCGTCCATGACTGTTGGGAGTGGCGCCCCGGGACATCGTGTCCGGGTAGCGACTCCCTAGGCAGATGCCTAAGAAAAAAAACTGATCAGCGTGTGAATTTATCACCGCTTTGACGGGGGTTCAATTTGCTGATGCCGGTTCCTTACGGGTTTTACTGATTTCACGATCAAAGGTAGCCGCAAGGGCGGGGATTGGGCATCCCCTCAGCTGCAGCGAATCTGATACACTGCCTGACCTTTTGTCGATAGACGGCCCGCAAGCCTGCCCGGTGAGGAGTACCAGCGTTACATGACGGCACCTGCTTCCCCTGTTCCTGATGCATTACAGCGCACGGAACTGAAGACCACCGGGTATCTGGCCACCATTTTTGCCTTGCGCATGTTCGGGTTGTTCATGATCCTGCCGATCTTTGCTGTGTATGGGCAGCGGCTGGAAGGGGCAACCCCTTTGCTGATCGGTACCGCGATTGGTGCCTACGGCTTGATGCAGGCGTTGCTGCAGATCCCCTTTGGCATGTTGTCTGACCGCTTTGGCCGACGCCCGTTATTGCTGGTGGGCTTGCTGTTGTTCATTGCCGGTGGGGCGGTGGCGGCGTTGAGCGACCACATTGCGGGCGTGATTGCCGGGCGGGCCTTGCAGGGGGCCGGGGCGATTGCCAGCGTGATCATGGCCCTGATCGGGGACGTGGTGAGCGACCGGCACCGGACCCGGGCCATGGCGCTGATCGGCATGTCTGTCGGCGGCTCTTTCATTCTGGCCTTGATACTGGGGCCATTGCTGGCCTCCTGGTTGGGGCTCTCCGGGCTGTTCTGGATGACCTCGGTGCTGGGCATCTTTGCGTTTTTCGTGGCCATGGTCGTGCCGGCGCCCCGGGCGCTGCAGGGTGAGGCACTGCCGGCGGGGGAGCGCTTCCGTCGCGTACTTGGCAGTAAGACATTGCTGCGATTTGATGTGGGCATTTTCAGTCTTCATCTGATCATGACCGCCTCTTTCGTGGTGGTGCCGGCCCTGTTGAGCGAGCGTCTTGGCATGGGGTTGCGCAGTCACAGCCTGCTCTACCTCGGGGTGCTGGTGGCAGGGTTTTTGGCCATGGTGCCCTTGATTATCCGTGCAGAACGGCGTGGCGCCATGCCGGTCAAGCGTTTGGCAGTGATCCTGCTGGCCCTGTCGCAGCTGTTGCTGGCGCTTGCCGGGGCGGCTGTCTGGCACTTTGTGGTCGCGTTGCTGGTCTTCTTTGCGGCCTTCAACCTGTTGGAAGCGCTGCTTCCCTCTCTGGTGGGGCGGGCCGCGCCGGCAGGCACCCGGGGCACGGCCATGGGGGTCTATTCCACCAGCCAGTTCTTTGGCGTGTTTGTGGGGGGGCAGCTCGGGGGCGCCCTGTACCAGTGGTGGGGCGCCGCCGCCGTATTCTACGGTTGCATGGTACTGGCGTTGGTCTGGTTGCTGGTGCTGGCAGGCATGCAAGAGCCGGCCAAACTGGATAATCGGGTGCTGCGTCTGCAGCCAGGACAGGACAGCAAGCTGCTGGCCAGTCAGTTGCAGGAGGTGCCCGGCGTAGTGGAGACCGTGATTGTGGAAGAGCAGGGGCTGGCGTTGTTGAAAGTGAATGCCCGCGAGCTGGATGAGGCCCGCCTGGAAGGGCTCGCCGGTATCGCTCAAAGCTGACACAATGGCGGTTTTGCTGCCAGCAGCAAGCACATAATGATTGATTACTGACCTTCAGAGTCACGGAGAGAGACATGGCGCGCGGCGTTAACAAGGTAATTTTGATTGGCAACCTGGGGGCAGACCCGGAAACCCGTTTCATGCCCAGCGGCGGTGCGGTGACCAATGTACGGCTCGCCACCAGCGAAAGCTGGAAAGACCGTCAGACCGGCCAGATGCAGGAGCGTACTGAATGGCACCGGGTGGTGTTCTTCAACAAGCTCGGTGAGATTGCTGGCGAGTACCTGAAGAAAGGTTCCAAGGTTTATATCGAAGGGGCTATCCGTACCCGTAAGTGGCAGGGCCAGGATGGACAGGATCGTTACACCACCGAGATCGTGGCCAGTGAGATGCAGATGCTGGACGGCCGGGGTGAAGGTGGCGGTCAGGGTGGCGGAGGCTTTGCGCCACAGGGCAACCAGGGTGGTTATCAGAACCAGGGCGACAACTTTGGCGGTGGTAATGCTCCGCAACAAGGTGGCAGCGCGAATCAGGGGGGCGGATTCAGCGGCCCCGCGGATGACTTCGACGACGATATCCCGTTCTAAGGGCGCCTGATGCCTCGCAAGCTGACTCTCGCACTGGTCTTTGTTGCCTGTCTGCTGGTGTTTCTGGTGGTGTTGATGCCCGCCGCCGTGCTGGTGGAGCGGGTTCCACAGCTCCGACCGGGGGGCGCTCCATTGACCCTGGAGACATCCCGTGGCCGCTGGTGGAGCGGTCAGGTGGACTGGCGCTGGCAACAGCAGCAGGGCACACTGGGCTGGACGCTGGATTTTCATGGCTTGACGCCAGGCGTGGAACTTTCCCTGCGAACCACTGCCGGACAGGATGTACGCTTGGCCGGCTGGGTGGGTGGCAGTGATGCGCAAAACTGGCAATTGGATCAGGTGCGCCTGTCCTTGCCGGTTGCACTGATTGCTGACCGAATCCCCCAGGGCGGGGCGGATGGCCGGGCGGATGCCACCGTCATGGGCCTGGCCATTCAGGAGGGTCAGGTGACAGATGCCAGGGCAACGTTGCAGTACGGTGGCGGAACGGTCACCTGGGGCCGCAGTGGCTCGGCCGTTGTGCCGGTGCTGCAAGGGCGGCTGAGCATGGAAGGCGAAACGCCAGTGCTGGAGGTGAATGACCCGGAAGGACAGCGGCTGATGAGTGCCCGTTTGTCTGAGGGGCGTTTCCAGCTCGAGGTGCTTCGTGCCTGGCCAATGCTTTTGGGTGTGAGCCAGGGTGGCCAGCCCGATGATGTGGTTTTTCAGATGTCCCAGCCTTTTTCGCTGGGGCAGGCAGGGACGCAGTAGTATTCTTCTCTCCCTCGCCGTTACAGAATATAGCAATAAAGGGGCGCTCGATTCCGCTAGCCTCTGTGCTCGCTGGTCGGGGTATCAGCACGTCCAGCCATAACGATAAAGGAAGAGCAGGGTCGTGAAGTTGCAGTTTTCAGAGTGGGGAAAGGCTTACCCCTGGGGCAAGCCGGTGCGGTGGCTGTTGGCCGTAGCACTGGTGATTGCGCTGGCGTGGGTATTGGCCGAGACCGTCTGGCTGTTGCTCTACGGCCCCAACGATTCTATTCCCGCAACCGAAAAGACCCGGCTGGAAATGGCCGCCAGTGGCAGTACTACCAGCCTGTCGCAGACGCAGGTGGATGGTTGGCAGCTGTTTGGCGAATATCAGGCGGAACCGCGTGAGGCAAGCAACAAGCCAACGGATGCCCCGGATACCCGGTTGCGATTGGAGTTGCTGGGGGTGTTCCAGACCCCGGACCCGGAGAAGGCCACCGCGATCATTGCCGAGAAGGGTAAGGACGCGGAGCTGTATCACATTGGTGACAGCATCCCGGGCAATGCCTCGCTGGAAGAAGTGTACGCGGACCGCGTCATCCTGCGCCGGGCGGGGCGTCTGGAAACCCTGCGCTGGTCGGAGAACGCTCTGGGCGGTGTCAGTGAGGTGAGTCGGCAGGAGCAGTCCCGGCCGGCGTCGACCCCGGTAGAGGGGGATACGGCGGACATGCTGCAGCAACGCCAGACCATCATTAAACAGCTTTCGCTGAGCCCGGTAAGTGATGGCAGCAACCAGGGCTATACCCTGGGCAAACGTGCCCCCAAACAAATGCTTGCGCAGGTTGGGCTGGAGCCCGGCGATGTGATCCTGTCCGTGAACGGCCATGGGCTGGGCACAGAGGAAAGTGATGTGGCGGCCCTGGAGTCTTTCAAACAGACCCAGCAGGCCAGTATTGTCGTCCAGCGGGGCGATCAGCAATTTACTGTGAATTATCCGCCCTAGGTGGTGTTTATGATGTCCCTTTTTAGAGCCTCTGTGCTTAAGACCCTTTTGGCCGCCTGCCTGTCGGTAGTGGTGTTGTCTGCCCAGGCGGCGAATAACCAGGTGCAGGCCAGCGATGATGGCAAGAGCTGGACGGTGAATATCCGCAATGCAGATATTCAGGCGTTTATCAGCCAGATTGCCGACATGACCGGGAAGAATTTCGTGGTGGACCCGCGGGTTCGGGCACGGGATGTGACCGTGGTGTCTACCAAGGCGCTATCGGCTGACGAAGTGTATGAGCTGTTCCTGTCGGTGCTTCAGGTGCACGGTTATGCTGCCGTTCCGGCAGGCGATATTATCAAGATTGTTCCCAACACTACCGCGAAGCAAAGCAATCTGCCGTTGGTAGACAAGGGGCAGGGAACCGGCGAGGAGTTAGTGACCCGGGTCATTCCCGTGGAGAATTCTCCGGTAGAAGAGCTGGTGCCGGTGTTGCGTCCATTGGTGCCTCAGTATGGCCATCTTGCCGCCGTTGGCTCTGCCAATGCGTTGATTATCAGCGACCATCTGGACAACATCCGCCGGATGGAAGCAATTATTGCCAGCCTGGATAATGCTGAATCTGAAGACGTTCAGGTCATCAAACTCGAGCATGCCTTTGCTGGCGACCTGGTGAAAATACTTGAGACGCTGACACCGCAAACCGGTGGCCGCCGGGGCAAGACCCAGGAAGGCAATGTGACGGTGGTGGCGGATGAGCGCACCAACCGCCTGATCATTAAGGGCGACCGTATTACCCGCCAGCGCATGGTGCAAATGGTGAAGAGTCTGGATACCGCAGACAGTGCCAGCTCCGGCGTGAAAGTGGTACGCCTGACCCACGGGGATGCCAAGACCCTGGCGGAAATTCTGAAGAATTTTGCCGATGGAGCCTCTGCCGCCAAGCCGGGCGCGGATGGCAAGACGGTGTCTGCAGCCAACAGCAACAGCAAGGTGTCCATTCAGGCGGATGAATCGCTCAATGCGTTGGTGATCCGGGCTGAGCCGGGCATGATGAACGAGCTGCAGTCTATTATCAGCCAGCTGGATGTGCGTCGTGCCCAGATCCTGATTGAAGCGGCGATTGTTGAAGTGACGGGTGAAAATGCCAAATCGCTGGGCTTCCAGTATGTCGGCGGCAGTGATGAATCCGGTGTGGGTGCGGTGAATTTCAACAACGCAGGATTGAGCGTTAATTCTATTCTCCAGGCGTTAGCTACCGATGATCCTTCCGGCCTTTCCCTGAATGACGGGGTTGCCATTGGGCTGGGTGAAACCGATTCCAATGGCGATCTCAAGTGGGGAGCATTGATGCAGGCACTGGCCTCCTCTTCCGATGTCAATCTGCTCTCGACGCCCAGCATCTTGACGCTGGATAACGAAGAAGCGTCGATTATTGTGGGTGAGAACGTGCCATTTGTGACAGGGCAGAGCACTAACACGGGTTCTGGCGTATCCAACCCGTTTACGACGATTCAGCGTGAAGATGTGGGGCTGACGCTCAAGGTCACTCCTCATGTGGCGGGCCTGTCCACCATTCGTCTTGAGCTGGAACAGGAAAATTCCGCGGTCAAGGAATCCTCAGGTGATGCGGTTGATATTGTCACCACGACCCGCAAATTACAGAGCACGGTGCTGGCGGATGATGGCGAGACCATTGCACTGGGGGGCTTGATCAAGGACGACATCCGCAAGGTGGTACGTAAGGTGCCGCTGCTGGGGGATATTCCTCTGCTGGGTTTCCTGTTCCGGACGACGACCAATTCACGTCAGAAAAGTAACCTGATGGTGTTTTTGCGCCCGACGATTCTGGCAGACAATGATCGCCTGGTGCAGATGAGCCGCGAGAAATACATGGGGATTACGGCGCTGCAGTTCGAAGTGAATGGTGATGGCAAGCTGGAACGCGTGATCAAGCACCCGCTGCCGTCCAGTATCGACAAGGTCTTTGATGGTCGCGACCCGGTGACCCGGGAATTCAAGGATGCCTTTGAGGCAGATCAAACCCCGCCGACTTCTCCCTCAGGGGTTGAGGAGGCTCCGGCGGAGAATTAAGCCCGCAGTTGCCCATAAAAAAACGCGCCATAGGCGCGTTTTTTTATGGGCACTGGTAAATGCCATGTGTGGGCAGGGCCGCTGGCAGTGCAGCCTCAGGAAGCGTCAGGATTGCTGCAAGCTGCGCAGGTTGGTCAGCACGCGTCGGCTGCGTTCCAGTTTCTTGTTGAGCTCTTCGTCGTTGGGGTAGAGCGGGGCGACCTGTTTCCAGATTCGGTAGGCTTCCTTGTATTGGCCGCGGGCGTACAGCGCTTCGCCGGTATTCATCTCTTCAGCAAAACGGCGGCGGGCCCATTGTTCCAGGCGCTTGCGATGGCTGGTCAGGGCACTGTTGTCACGATGCGTGTCGAGAAAGTTGCGCGCAGCGAGTAGTGACTGCAGTTGGCCATTGCGTTGGTAGCGGGCCATTAGCAGTTCGGCCTCGGTCTGCAGGGCGCGGTTGCGCTTTGCCCGGGCTTGCTGGTCGGCATCGTTAAGAACTTGCTGGGCACGGGCCAGCTGCGCTGAAGGTGGCTGGTCGGGGGCCAGTTGATGGGCGTAGCGCAGCAGGTCCCGGGCCTGAACCCATTGTTGCCGGTCGGCGAAGTATTCTCCGAGCCGGGTCAGGTCTGCGACCAGAAGGGCGTACTCGTCATCCAGTCGGGCCTTCTCCGCTTTGGCGCGCGGATCGTGAAAACTGGCCAGCTGCTCGCTCAGGCGGGCAGTTTCCAACATGGATTTGGCCTGGGCCTCGCGCCGTTCTGCCAGCAACTGGTTGAGCTGAGTGCCTTCCCAGAGAGAGAGGGTGGCGGTGAGCTCATCGATAGCAGAAGGATCAATCACCTTGTCGCGTTGCCCTTCCAGCAGGGCGAAAGCGTTGTCCCATTGCTGCTTGCGGCCCAGGGCTTCGGCTTCGATGACCAGCCGTTGGCGGTACTCCTTGCTGGCCAGAAGGATGCCTTCGTATTGGGTCTGCAGCAGTTCGTATTGCGCGTGCTTGGGGCTGGTGTTGTCGACGATGCTGGCGGCCCGGGCATAGTCATGCTCTGCCAGCGCGTCGCTGACGTCCTGTTCCGGGTTGCCGAGGGTGGCGCAGCCGCTAAAGGCCAGCGCGCAGAGCAGACTACTCGCCTTGTGCACGTTGATGCTCCGCGCTCAGTCTTGCCAGGAACTGCGCAATACGCTGTTCCATGAGGGTTTCGGACAGCGCATGGACGCCATCGATACGGAAGGTGCTGACGGGATCGGCCTTGCCGCGAATGCGCATGGCGCCGAACTCGGTTGCCCGCACCCGAGAGGCAATATTGGGGTTGGCGAGTAACGGTGAAGCCGCAATGATTTCGTTGCCGCCAGCCATGTTGGACAGACGAGAGGCCAGGTTGACCGCATCGCCAACGACGGTGTACTGCATGCGGTCCCGTGACCCCAGATTACCCGCCAGCATGTCACCTGAGTTGATGCCGATACGGAATTCCACCGTGGTGTGGCCGTTGGCCTGCCGGTATTCATTCAGGCGTTCCACCAGTCGCTGGATCATGACTGCGCAGCAGAGCCCGTGGAACAGGTGTTCGTCGTCTTTTTCCGGCACGCCGAACACAATCATGGCGCAGTCGCCCATGTATTTGTCGATGGTGCCCCGATAAAAGCTGGTGGCGGTGGTGATAGCATCAAAATAGACGTTGAGCATGTCGGCGATGGCGTCTGGCGGCAGGCTTTCTGACAGGCGGGTAAAACCGACGATATCGGCAAATACCACCGTGGCCTGAACATCGCGGCCACCCAGTTGTACCTGGTCCAGGTCTGCCATCATGTTGCGTGCAACAGAAGGGCTGACAAAACGCTGCAGAACCCGTTCCACCTGTTCTTTCTCAAGCATGCCGTGAGCCATGGTGTTATAGGCTTCTATCAACCCGCCGATTTCGTCATTGCGGCGGTCCTGAATGCGGTAATTCAGGTCGCCCTTGCGCATGGCGCTGGTGGCAGCAAGCAGATCCTGAATCGGTTGGGCAAGCCGCCGGCTGATCACGAACGCCACAATGATGGCGATCACACTCATGATCAGGGTTGCCGTGATCATGGTATCGCGTACTGCTTCCCTGGCCGCCATGATGGGGCGATCAGACAGGGAGATGGCGGTATAACCGGCCACCAGTTCTCCCACGGGAATGGGGGCGTAGTAGGTGGTGACAGGCTCGTTTTCCAGGTTCCAGCGGCGGACAGGTTCCTGCAGGGGCGTTGCTGCCAGTGGCAGGATGCCGGCCTTGTCGATCAGGCCGCCCTCGCGGTTGAACAGGGCGGCGCCGCGCACACTTTCGCTGCGTGTGAGGTTATTGAGCTGTACCTTCAGGAAAAAGGTATCGTCGGCGAGCAGGGGCTCGCGGGCCGTATTGGCGAGTTGCTGGGCAATGGCTGCCCCGAAACTGTCGGCCTGGTCACGCATGCGGCTGAGCTGATTGTTCAGTAGCAGGGTGCCAAGGATGGTCATGCCACACAGGATCAGCAGGGAAATGGATAGCCCCAGTTTCCAGGCAACGGGAAAATAATCGGGCACATAGGGAGCCACCCACTCGCCAAGGCGAGTGCGCAGTGTGCGTTGCTGTCCTGTCTCGTCAGTCACGGCGCATCCTTGTTTCATGCCTAAACGAGTAGGCGACAGGCTTGCCTGGTGGCAGGCATGCTGTCACATTCAATGGGGTCACCCTTGTTTCTTATGCTAACAATAGCATTTTCGTCGTGTCGGGTAAGTAGCCGTCTGACGGTTTTTGAACTGGGCTCAGATTAGGAAGAGAGTATGGCATTTACGCAGGAGCGAAAGGTGGCCGCCAACGGCCTCGAATTCTTTGTGGCAGAAGCGGGTGAGCCCGGTAAGCCGCTGGTGTTATGCCTGCACGGGTTTCCGGAGTGCTGGGCTTCCTGGCGCTATCAACTGCCGGTGCTGGCGCAGTCCGGATACTACGCAGTGGCCCCGGATCTGCGCGGTTACGGCTTTACCGGCGGTCCCAAAGAGGTGGCAGCGTACCGTAACAGCCAGCTGGTCGAAGACGTCATGGGGCTGATTGATGCGTTGGGTTACGACAGTGCCATCCTGGTGGCCCATGACTGGGGATGCGGGCTGGCCTGGCAGGTGGCGCGGCGATACCCGGAGCGTATCAACGCGCTCGTCGGTATGTCTGTTCCCTATGGCGGGCCGGCCCCGGTGGCGCCAACGGAGGCCATGCGCAAGCTGTTCCAGGGTGGGTTCTTCTACATGCTCTATTTTCAGCAACCGGCGGTGCCTGAAGCTGAGCTGGAACAGGATGTCACACGCAGCCTGAAGCTGGTGTTCCACAGTCTCTCTGCGGAGGGTATCCAGGAGTATCGCCCGGCGCCGGATAACACGGCCTTCTTGCAAGGGATGCCAGAACCGGAGGAGCAGCCGCGATGGATGCGCGATGAAGATCTCGCCTATTACGTGGAACGTTTCGAGCACAGCGGTTTTACCGGGCCGATCAATTGGTACCGGGCGATGGACCTCTCATGGGAAGAAGAGCGGGATGATGACAACTGGCAAATTCCGGTGCCCACTTTATTCCTTGGGGGAATGCAGGACCCGGTCATCCAGTTCGGCCAGAAGGCGCTGCAGCGCATGCCGGATTATGTCCCGGATCTGCGTACCGTGCTGATCGATCAGTGTGGTCACTGGATTCAAATGGAGCAGGCGGCGGAAGTAAACCGGGAAATTCTGGCGTTTCTTGAGGAGGTTGAAGGTGGCCGATAGCAGTAATTTTGACCGAGTAGGTGAATTCCATCAGGCCTTTTCCCTGCCCGTAGAGTCTCGGCCTGTCGTGCCGGATGATCGAACTATCCGGTTGCGTCTGGCGTTGCTGCTGGAAGAGTTTCATGAGCTGGCGGATGCCACTTGCCAGCAGCCCAATGCTGCCCAACGTGCGTTCCTGGATACCCTGTCGCGTGCCCGGGAGCAGCTTGAGTTGCTGACCGAGTTCAATGTCGATCTTGTGGAAGTGGCCGATGCGCTGACGGATATCAACTACGTGACCTATGGTGCGGGTCATACCTTCGGGATTGACCTCAACGCCACCTGTGAAGAAGTGCATCGCAGTAACATGAGCAAGTTGGGGGCCGATGGGAAACCGGTGAAAGATGACCGTGGCAAGGTCCTCAAGGGGCCAGACTATTCCCCTCCAGATTTGCAGCAGGTGCTGGAGAGAGCCGCCGGGTAAGAATAGAACCTCTCTGAAAGTAGCGGGAAACTGATCTGAATCAATGCAGGAGTGGTGGCGGTTGGCGACTATAGCGGCGGGACATGGTCCCGCTGCGTATGCTTCCGGTTGTCTCCGGAACATTTCAGGCCCCGCGTGTCGGGGCCTTTTCTTTGTGTGCCTGCACAGTAAGTCTTGTTACCAGTGAATTCCCTTGAACAAGCGGGAGAAGGCGGCCTGTTCCCGGCTGATCTTTTTCGGTGTGCCTTCCTTACCGCCAAGCGCCGCGGCGGAATCCGAAAAGAGTTTGTAGCCGGTGTTCATGATTGTTTCCGTGACCTTGGGGGTGAGGAAATGCATGACCTGGCCCATGATCCCCAGGTTGGTCGCAATGCGTTTTGGTTGGCGCACAATGGCGTCGCAGATCATGTCGGCCGCCTGGGTTGGGCTGATGGTGGGTACGTGGTTGTAGATCTTGGTGGGTGCAATCATCGGCGTGCGTACCAGGGGCATATTGATCGTCGTAAAGCGAATTCCCTCGTGCGCCAGCTCGCTGGATGCACAGCGGGTGAAGGCATCCAGTGCCGCCTTGGATGCCACGTAGGCAGAAAAGCGGGGGGCATTGGTCAGTACGCCGATACTGGAGATATTGATCACATGGCCGCCGCCGCGCTCAATCATGGCGGGCATCAGTTGCATGATTAACCGCAGTGCGCCGAAGTAATTGAGCTGCATGGTGCGCTCGTAATCGTGGAAGCGATCAAAGGAGTGCACCACGGAACGACGAATAGAGCGTCCCGCATTGTTGACCAGCACATCCACGTGGCCGTGGTCGGCAATCACCTGTTGGACCAGCTGATCCACGCTGTTGAGATCGGAAACATCACAGCTGTAGGCCTGCGCTGTTCCACCAAGCTGGTCAATCTCATGCAGGGTTTCATCCAGTTTTTCTGCGGTGCGAGCGACTACCAGTACAGTGGCGCCGGCCCGTGCCAGCTTCAGGGCGGTGGCTTTGCCAATACCCGATGTGGCACCGGTGACCATGACGATCTTGCCCTCCACTCGTTCCGGCAGGGTGGGCAGGGGCTGGAGTTCATCCTTGCGCTCGCCGCGGTCCGGATCCAGATGGTTTTCCCAGAAGTCCCAGAGTTGCTGGATGTAGGTTTCCAGCTCCGGCGCCTCGATACCGGTATTTGCCAGGGCGTTGCGGCTACGGCGGTTGTCATAGTCGGTCGGGAAAGTCAGAAACTTCATTGCCGACGGGGGGATATCCAGGTTTTCCAGTGCGGCGTTGACCACCATTTTCGGCGTCATGGCACTGACACCCTTCTTGACGATGCCGGGTACGGCATCAAACAGGCTGTTGTCGAGTTTGACTGCCCAGCGTGGCGCCTGCGCCGCGCCGGCAATCACATCCATGATTTCGCCAAGCGAATAGGAGCGGTCCGCGGTGAGATGAAAACACTCGCCGTCGCCCTGCTCCCGGTGGGCGATGTGGTCGAGTGCATCCGCGACAAAATCTACCGGCACAATGTTGAACTTGCCGCCTTCGACACCGACCAGCGGAATCCAGTTGGGCAGCACGTCTTTGAGCTTCTGGATCAGTTTGAACAGGTAGTAAGGGCCGTCGACCTTGTCCATCTCGCCGGTTTCGGAATGCCCCACCACCATGGAGGGGCGGTAGATGCGCCAGGGGAGTTTGCTTTCCTGGCGTACCAGTGCCTCGGATTCATGCTTGGTCAGCAGGTAAGGGTCGTCCAGACCGGTGGCCTCTTCAAACATGTCTTCGGTGAAGGTGCCATCGTAAAGCCCGGCGGCAGCGATGGACGAAACGTGGTGAAAACACTTGGCTTCCAGTTTCTCTGCGAGCTTGAGGGTTTGCCGGGTGCCTTCAATGTTGGTGTAGCGTTGGGTGTTCTCATCGGCGGTCAGATCGTAAATGGCTGCCAGATGGAAAAAGTGGTCGATCTGGCCTTTCAGGTCGTCCTGGTCGCGTTTACTGATGCCGAGCAACTTGTCGTTGATGTCGCCATGGATGGCCACCAGCTGGTCGGGGTCGGCACCCAGTCGACGGCGAAGGGCGTCGAGCTTGTATTCCGATCCTGAGCGGACCAGTGCGAACACCCGGGTATCGTCCCGCTTGAGCAGTCGGGCCACCAGAAAACGGCCAATAAACCCTGTGGCACCGGTAATGAAATAGTTCATGAATTGCCCCTTGTTGCGTCCTTGCTGTCCGCCTGTGGCGGGCAGTCTGTGTTGTAGCGCGTTCGACTCTGACAGTTCGATAGTGCGCCGACCGTCTGGCAAGTGCCAAATCTCTTGCCTTACATTTGTTAGTTGGATTTTGTTTCACCTTACAAGTGTTTGTCAAAGATTATTTTGTAATCACCATGTTATTGCCAAATGATCCGTATTCATGGGAACATAAAACTAACAGTTGTTAGTGGTACGGTTATGGCTGAGACAGCGCGACAGCGACAAAAACGGCAAACTCGTGAGCGGATCCTGGCGGCGGCACGTTCGCTGATGGCAGGGGGGCGAGGCCTGGATAGCCTGGGGTTGCGTGAAGTTGCCCGCGAAAGCGAGCTGGCGGCAACGTCACTCTACAACCACTTTCCCGATATGGAGGCGTTGGGGCTGGCGCTGATCGATTCCTGTTGTTTCCGGTTGCGTTCGGCCATGGAGTACGAGCGTCGCAGTATGATCGAGATTGGTCCGGCCCAGGCGGTGAAAGAGTTGGTTCAGCGGTTCGTTCGTTATCTGGACGAGAATGGCAATGACTTTCGCTTGTTGGTGCAGCAACGACTGGGAAGCCATGACCGCTACCGCTCGCGAATCCAGCGTGAGTTGCAGCTGTTGGTCGATGAGTTGGCCGACGATGTGGGCAAGGCTGTCGCTGCCCGGGGCGGAGCCCCGGTTCCTGCCGAACAGGAAGCGGAAGCGGCCATCGCGATTATGTTCGGTGCCGGGATCTCCATGCTTGATGCCAGTACGGCCGCCCGCAACGTGTTGGCGGAGCATGCCTGCCTGCAACTGGAGATGATGGCGCTGGGGGGGCGAGCCATGGCGGCAGGCTACCGGTTGTAAGTGTCAGTTTTGTGCCAAAGTGGCAATATCCTTGTAGTTTGTGACGTGATTCGTAGGTTTTTGACACTTTTTGCACTACAAAAGGGCATCTTCGAGCAGCTGGCCACAACAGGGAGGTGGTGATGGCGTTTGACCCCAGGGACCCGTACGATGCCGCAGCCCTCTACGACATGTGGCTGAACTGCAGTCGTTGCCCCACGTCTTTCGACTATGAGCCCGGCGGCGATATCGATCTGGACTATTATCATCGCATTGGCCAGCAGGCCCGTGTCGAAAATTGGGCGGTACTCCCCGCACGTAGCCAGGGTGATGAGCTGATGTTCAACGTCCTTTGCCCTGTGTGTGCTGACCGCCTTGGCGTCAGTGGTTGTGATGGCCGCATGGAGCTGGCAGCGCCAGTCATCGACCAGATCTGCCGCGCCATGCGCCTTGCCTCCTGATATATCGGATTTTCCTGCTTTTTTGTGAGCGTTCCTGTCATCGCTCTGGGTCTGTGGGCTGGTTAGACTCCGCTAAACCCTAGACCGGAGTATCCCTCATGAATGCCGATTCCATGTCCTTGGCTGATGCCCTCAAACAGCGCCGTTCCGTGCGTGGCTTTCTGGACAAGCCTGTGCCTCAGGAGGTGCTGGAGTCGGTATTTTCACTGGCCCAGCATGCCCCTTCCAACTGCAATATTCAGCCTTGGCAGGTGTGGGTAGCGAGTGGTCAGGTGCGGGACGCCTTGCGTGAGCGCATGGTGGACAAGGTCAGTCGCGGTGTGCCGTTTGCGCCGGATTATGAAAGCTTGCCCCGTTTCGACGGCGTCTATCGTCAGCGCCAGGTCGATTGCGCGATGGAATTGTACGGCAGCATGGGGATCGCCCGGGAAGACCGGGAAGGGCGCCAGCGGGCCGAGTTGCGCAATTTTCAGTTATTTGATGCCCCTCATGTCGTGTTTATCGGCATGGAGAAGCAGTTCGGCGTGACGGTGGCGCTGGATGTGGGGATGTATATTCAGTCCTTGCTGCTGACGATGACCGCTCATGGACTGGGGGCGTGTGCCCAGGGGAGTATGCGTTACTACCCGGATGATGTCCGTGAGCTGCTGGAGATTCCGGAGTCCACGGCGATCGTGCTGGGTATCAGTTTTGGGTATGAAGATCCGGAGATCGCCGCTAATCGTACCCGCGTTGGCCGGGTGCCGCTGGGCGAGTCGGTGCGTTTCTGCGGCTGACAGACGAGCAGGGCGGTATTGTGCTAGAATGGTCGTTTTCCCGGCAAAGCAGACCTGCATGATCATCGTTAAAGGCTCGTTTCCTATCAAGTCCGACCAGCAACCTGAAGCGCTGGAGCTGGTGCAGCAATTGGCCAGCGCCTCACGCAAGGAACAGGGCTGTCTTGCCTACGAGGTCTATGTGCAGGCGGATGAGCCCCGAGTGATCATGGTTTGGCAGCAATGGCGTTGCCTGGACTCCCTGGAGGTTCATTTCGGATCCGAGCATGTGGATGCGTTTCTGGATGCGATCCCCGACCTTATTGATGGTGAGGTGAGTTCTGCCCGTTTTGATGTCAGCGGTGTGGACGGGGAGCCGGTCGTGGATGAACCCCAGGACATTGCACCGGTAGTGCTGGCAGACAACATTACCCTGCACTGATTTTTCCTCTTTGCCCGGTTCCCGCCATTTCGTTTTAGGCAGCGGGTCTGTCGCCCGCTGCCATGCCCTTTCCCGTTAATCTGCGCTAGTCTCCCAGGTTCGTACTGGCAGGAGCGTGCATGAAAACCCGTATCGAATCCGTAGAAGACATTGTCAGCAGTTTTGCCGGGCAGGGGTATATCTGTAGCGAACAAGTGGCGCTGGCGATCTATCTGGCGGCGCAGCTGAACAAGCCAGTACTGGTGGAGGGGCCGCCCGGAGTCGGCAAGACCGAGCTGGCCAAGGCGGCGTCGGCTTTTCTGGAGGCGCCGCTCATTCGTTTGCAGTGCTATGAAGGGCTGGATGAAAGTCGCGCACTGTATGAGTGGAAGTATGGCAAGCAGTTGCTGTACACCCAGTTATTGCGCGACAAGCTGGGCAGCATGCTGGCGGATACCGACAGTCTGGATGCCAGCATGGCAAGACTGGGCGATCTCGGTGAAGCCTTCTATAGCGATACGTTTCTTGAACCTCGTCCCTTGTTGCAAGCGCTTCGCAGCGACGAACCAGCGGTATTGTTAATTGACGAAATCGACAAGGCGGATCAGGAATTCGAGGCATTCCTGTTGGAGCTGTTATCGGATTTCCAGATTTCCATTCCTGAGCTGGGTACCGTCAGAGCGAAGCATCAGCCACTGGTGCTACTCACCAGTAATGATCAACGTGAACTGTCTGACGCCCTCAAGCGCCGCTGCCTCCACCTCTATATCCCCTATCCGGCCCCGGAGCTGGAGTCGCAGATCGTTTCAGCCCGGGTGCCGGAGCTGGATGGCCAGCTGCGTGATCAGCTGGTGGCGTTTATCCAGTACCTGCGCGAACAGGACATGAAGAAGTTGCCGGCCATCTCGGAAACCCTCGATTGGGCCCGTGCGCTGGTGCTGTTGCATGCTGACAGCCTCTCGCAGGAGCTGGTGGCCGATACCCTGAATCTGGTACTGAAGACCGAGCAGGATGTGACGTTGGCACGGGAGCTGTTGCCAGGCTGGTTGCGCAAGTTCGGGAAGCGCTGATGCCGGTTCGTCGACTCTCGGAGTTTATTCGTGCCCTGCGCGGTGCGGGGCTGCGTATTTCGCCGGATGAAGCCTCCCAAGCCATGGAGGCGGTGGCTCTGGTGGGGTATGAAGGGCGTGCGCGGTTTCATGATGCGCTGTCTGTGACTCTGGTTAAGGCGGAGCAGGACCGGCTGGCTTTTGAAACCACTTTCAGTCGCTTCTTTGATGGCGAAACCGCTGAGCAGGGAGCAGGTGCCCGGGAAAGTGACTCTGTCGGCGATGTAGCGTCGATACTGCCAGCGGATCTTCTGGCTCAGATGCCTGACGAGATACAGTCCCTGCTCAATGCGGATGCCAATGCGTTGAGCCAGGCCATGGCAGAAGCCGCGGCGGCCATGAATTTCACCGACATGCAGGTGATCACCCAGCAAGGGCTCTACACCCGGCGCCTGCTCATGAGCATGGGAATGGGAGCCGTGGATGATCAGGTTATCCAGCTAAGTCAGGGCTCGGCGACCCAGCAAGCTCAGGCGGACCAGTTGCGGGAGTGGCGTGGCCGGGTGCGTGAGCAAGCCAGCAGCCTGGTGCGCCGCCAGTTTTTGCTGCATGGCACTGGCCATGGTCGCGAGTTGCGTGAGCAGACCATGCGCGCGGTAGCGTTCAGGGATCTTCGCGAATTTCGGGAAGTGCAGGCGCTGGTGCGAAAGATGGCTCGGCGGCTCGCCAGCCTGCACCAGCGTCGTCTCAAACGCAGTCGCCGCGGTCGCCTGGATGGCCGTCGTACGCTGGCGGGCAGTTTGCGTCATGACGGTGTGCCTGCGCAGCTTCACTGGCAACAAATGCCGCCGCGCAAGAGCCGAATCATGGTGATCTGTGATGTCTCCAGTTCGGTCAGCGAACCCGCCCGTTTTTTGCTCCAGTTTCTTTACGCGCTTAACGATGTGTTGCCACAGGTACGCAGCTTTGCTTTTGCGTCACGGTTTGATGAGGTGACGGAAGATTTCAGTCGTTACTCCCCGGATGTGGCGGTTGGCCGGGTGCTGGACAGGTTATCAGGCAGCGGCACCGATTACGGCCAGATGTTCGAGACATTCTGGCGCCGTTGCGAGCGTCAGCTGGATCGGCACACCACGGTGATTATTCTTGGCGATGCCCGGAATAATGCGCTGCCAGAAGGGGCGGAGACCCTGGCGCAAATTCGCCGCAGGGTACGTCAGGTATGGTGGCTGAATCCCGAATCCCGCTCCCAGTGGAACAGTGGCGATGCGGTGATGGACCGCTACTTGCCTCATTGTCGCGAGGCCCATCGCTGCCGTAATCTCAATGATCTGGAGCGTGCAGTGGACCGCCTGTTGGTATCACTGCGTCAGTCGTCCTAGGGCTTGTTGGCGAGACGGATGTCCGGGTCGCGCAGGATCTGTTTGAGCGTGTTTTGCAGGCGTTCAATATTGATCGGTTTTGCCAGGTGTCCGACCATCCCGGCCTCATGACAGGCCTGAATCTTGTCAGGCACCGCGTGGGCGGTGAGGGCAACGATCGGTGTGGCGGGCAGGCGCTTTTCCTTTTGCAGTCTGAGGATGGCTCTGGAAGTTTCAAAGCCGTCCATCTCTGGCATTTCGCAATCCATCAGCACCATATCGAAGGGCTCGTTGGCGGACAGCAGGACCGCAATGGCTTCCATGCCACTTTCGGCGACTTCCGTGCTGAAGCCCAGCTTGCGACACAGGCCCTCGGCCACCATCAGGTTGATGTGGTTGTCGTCGACGATCAGCAGACGCCCACCGGCATGAGGGGTATAGGGTTCAGCCCCCTCTGGCGTCGGGCGATTGTTGCCTTCCCGCGTTTGGGGAAGTGGCAAACGGAACCAGAAGCGCGAGCCTTCTCCGCGCTTGCTCTGGACACCAATTTCGCCGCCCATGATTTCTACCAGCTGCCGGCAAATGGCGAGCACCAGGCCTGTGCCGCCATAGCGGCGGCTGGTGGAGCTGTCCCCCTGCTGGAAGTGGTCGAACAGGTTGGTGAGCTGTTCGGCGCTGATGCCGATGCCGGTATCGCGGACTTCGAAATACACGTAGTCGCGGTTTTGGGCATCCCGGTGCGCCGTAATACTGATTTCGCCGTTGTCGGTGAATTTCACGGCATTACTGATCAGATTGACCAGTATCTGGCGAAGGCGCACTGGGTCGCCCACGCAGTAGCTACCCAGGTCGTTTGCCAGGCTGACAGTGAGCAGGTTGGAATGGACGCGAGCCTTGTGCTGGAACAGCGCCATGCTGTCTTCGATCAGTTCGTCCAGTGCGAAACTGGTCTGCTCGATGGGCATTTTGCCGGCTTCGATGCGCGAGTAATCGAGGATGTCGTTGATCAGGTTGAGCAGGCTGTTGCCAGATTGCTCGATGACGTGAAGGTTGTGTTTTTGCTCCTCGTCCATGGGGGTGCCCTTGAGCATATCCACGGTGCCAATGATGCCGTTGAGGGGCGTGCGGATTTCGTGGCTCATGACGGCGAGGAATTCACTGCGGGCGCTCAAGGCCGCGTTCAGCTCCCGGGTGCGTTCATCGACCCGGCGTTCAAGGGCCTCGTTGGCTTCGCGTTGAATGCGGGCATTTTCGCTCTTCAACACTGTCATCCGGTGGGCCAGGGCAAACGACAGTAATACCGCTTCCAGAAAGGTGCCCAGTTGCATGGCATTTTCCAGTAGCCAGCCGCCTTCGAGAAGTTGAAAGGACTTCAGCACATAGAGCAGTGTGGCAACCGCAACTGCCAGAAACGCCAGCAGAAAATAGCGGGCGGGGCTGTAGCCCTGCAGGACAAGCCATACGGCAAGGCCGGCAGCTATCAGCGGCCAGGGGAAGACAATCGCGGTAGAAACCTGAATGGCCACATGGAAGTTCAGCAGTGTGAACGGGGACAGGACAATCAGGACCCAGGCCATCAGGGTGATGCCACGATGGATTTTCGGGGCGCGGCTCTTCAGATCCAGAAACAGTGTGGTGAAGAGTAATGAAAAGGCCAGGGCCAGCAGGTTCAGTATGGGCAGGGAATAATGGTTCCACAGGGTGGCATCTGGCCACAGCCATTGGTAGCCAAGGCCTTCGCGGGTGAACAGGTTGAGCCCGAAGGTGCCCAGATAGAGAACGTACAGCAAGTAACTGCTGTCGCGGATCGAGAAAAACAGCAGCAAGTTGAACAGGCACATGGCGATGATGGCGCCGTAATAGAGCCCGTAAAAGATGGATAGCTGATTGTCCTGGTGGTTGAAGGCTGCAGGGGCACTGAGCGTGAGCGGCATTTCAATGACGTTGTCGCCCTGGGCGCGGAGCAGCAGGAAGCGTTTGCCGTTCTCTGGCAGGGTCAGCAGGGTGACCAGATGGTAGTGAGGGAACTCGCGCAGGCTGAAGGGCACGCGGTCCCCCAGTCGTTGGTGATCCAG
This sequence comes from Alcanivoracaceae bacterium, assembly GCA_002706085.1. GTDB lineage: Bacteria > Pseudomonadota > Gammaproteobacteria > Pseudomonadales > Alcanivoracaceae > Alcanivorax. The sequence goes on from PAJO01000022.1 coordinate 28,479, forward strand.
CGAGTTGCCGTGTTCATCAAACAGATAAACGTCGAGATAATCGAGGTGGGGGCGGCCCATGCGCAGAAACCAGAACGGCAGTGGGGTCTGGTTTTCCAGTGACACCAGGAACCACTGAAAACCATGCTGAAATCCCAGTGACGGGTAATCCTTGTTGAGCTCGGTGCCCTGACCATTTTGCAGCGCCAGCAGTGCGGATTCCGGGGTGTAGCTGTGGCGGGGGTCTGCCAGCCAGCGCATGCCGTTGGCGACCTCGTAACGGTCCTGCTCCCCGTTGAGGATGACGGCGTGGCCCAATGATGTCAGCAGCAGTAATGGCACCAGCAGTGCCAGGCCCAGCAAGACGCGTCCCTTTGTCATTCCCGATCCTGTTATCGCTGTTATGTGGATCCCGAACAGGTTGTTTTTACAGAATTTACCGGATCTTCTGGAACTGTACGACCTATTACGTCTCGAAAACCATGACTGAACGAAAAAGGAGTCTCGAAATGAAAGTCATGATTCGTCGTGTGTTGATGCTGTCTTGTTCCATGCTGGTTGCCCAGGGTGCCTATGCAGCAGGGCCGTACATTGGTGGTAACTACAGCCAGATCCAGTATGACAACGAAGAGTTCGATTCCGATACGCTCAAGATTGATGCTGCGACCCTGAATGCCGGGTTTGAATTCACCGATTTTCTGGCACTGGAAGCCCGCGGTGGTGTAGGCGTTGATGAAGACAGCCAGGGTATCGTCGACTTTGAAATGGATCACCTCTACGGGGGTTACCTGAAACTGGGTGCACCCATTGGTGAAAACCTGCGCCCTTACATCATTGGTGGTTATACCAAGGTCAAAGGCAAGGTATCTGCCAACGGTGATATTGCTGGCGTGAATTATTCCTACAGCGACACCGAGACCTTTGAAGATGAATCCTACGGTGCAGGCCTGGATTTCAACTTTACTGACACCTTTGGTGCGAATCTGGAATACATGCGCTACGTCGATACCGATGAAGAAGAGATTTCCGGTATCAGTGTGGGTCTGCGCTCCGCCTTCTAATCCGGCGTTGAACCAACCCTCTTGCAAGAAAAGCCCCGCTCTGCGGGGCTTTCTTTTTTCTGCTTGCGTCAGTGTTCGGGGCGCGTGTCGCTCTGCAATGCTCGCTCCAGATTGGGTCGGAAGGCGGCAATGACGCCCAGATGCATCAATGTCCAGTAGTGCCCGCTGACAACGCGCTCTACCAGCAGGCTGCGCGGGGAAGGCTGGAATTTCATCATCTGTTCCAGTGAAGTACGTTTTACCTGTTTAAGAATGTCTGTGTGCAATTGGGAGCGGGCAAAGTCGAAGGGTTCCCGCGAAAAGGCACGCAGCAGGAGTTCGATCCAGGTGGCGTAGAAGTCGCCGCTTACGTCGCTGTCGTGTTTGCGGGCGCCCAGTCTCTGCAGCTGCTGATCCAGCGTCTCCCATTCTTCCTTTATGGCGCTGGTCACGATGTCGCGGAGCAGTTGCGCATCCTGTGAGGGCAGGCGTTTCACTGCGCCAAAGTCATACATCACGATGGTGCCGTCCGGGCGAAAGGCAAAATTGCCGGGGTGGGGGTCGCAGTGTACGGCGCGGAATTCAAAGATCTGCTGGCCAATGGCATCAAACAGGCGTTCGCCCAGCAGGTTGCGGGTGTCCTGGTCAAAGCCGTTGCGGTTGTTGACGTCGTCCAGCGCGGTGCCGTCTTCGCGGCTTAGAGTGAGTACTCGCTCGCTGGATAGTTCCCTGTATACGCGGGGGATCACCAGCCACGGCTGGTCTGCATGGCGTTGCCGAAACTCGTCAAGATTGGCGGCTTCCTGACAGTAGTCCAGTTCTTCATGCAGCTGGTTACGAATTTCCTGGAAAACACCGTCCAGGGCGGCTTCATCGACCTTCAACAAGCTGCCCAGGCGCAGAATGCGTCGCAGGTGTTTCATGTCCGAGTCGATGGATTCCTTGACGGCAGGGTACTGCACCTTGACCACCACCTCCTCACCCTCATGGGTGGTGGCGTGGTGGACCTGGCCAATGGAGGCAGCCGCAAAAGGCGTTTCTTCGAAGCGGGAGAAGAGGCTGTCGATCGTGTCTCCAAGCTCTTTTTCCAGCTGGCGACGGATCACATGGAATGGCATGGGGGCGGAGGCGTTTTGCAACACCTTGAGTTGTTCGCTGATCTCCCGGGGCAGGATGTCCTGCATCTGGGACGCGATCTGGCCCACTTTCATGACTGCCCCTTTCATCTCTCCCAAGGTAGCGGCCACTTCCTTGCCGATGTGCTGCATCAGCTTTTCCCGGTCTGCGGCCTTGGCAGCATCGGACTGAAACAGCCCTTTGACCTGATGCCCTGCTACACGTGTGGCAACCGAGGTGGTCATGCCGGCAAGGCGGAACAGCCGGCCGGTCGTGGAGGTGGGGCGTTTTTTACGGCGGGGCTGGTCAGCCATGGTCCCTCGCGTAAGCAGTAGCGTGTATTGTCGGAATTATGCTTCAACGGTAGACCGGCCATCACGGGCTGTACAGGGGGAAAAGGGGCCAGAAGGCGGTTATTCAGAGGTTCCCTGGGTGACTGGCAAGGTGCCAGGCAAAAGAAAGGGGCCAAAAAGGCCCCTAAAAGGAGAGTAACAACAGAAAGGAAACAGAATCAGCTACGTTTCTGTCCGGCAGAAACCAGATCGTTGAACAGTTTCTCGCCTTCTTCACGTGCGGTGGCAACAGCACCCAGGCCGGCCAGCACGAATTCGTTGGTTGCGTCGGCTTTCTCGCCACGCTCTTTCTTGCCTGCTTCGATCAGTTTCTCATACAGGGCCTGGCGCTTTTCCGGTGCGCTGTCGAGCAGTTCGCGGGCCGCTTGCAGGGCGCCACGACCGGCCAGCAGGGCTTTCGGTTTGCCTTCGGCATCTTCGCCGTAGGCGGCAGTGCCAGCTTCTACGTACTTGTTCAGCAGGTCTTCGGAGTTTTCTTCGGCCTTGTCATAGGCGCCCAGGCCAGCCAGATACAGCTTGTTGCCCAGGTCCTTGGCACGGTTTACCAGAGATTCGCTTTGTTCACGCAGATCTTTCAGCTCGCCCATGTGGTTAATTCCTTGCATTGTCCGGTGTAAAGAAAATTTGTTTGCAGTCAGAGTGTGGACTGCACGAGGATGAGATTAAGGCGAGCGCGCCCTGCCGAGCTGTCATTCTGTCTAACAATTATACACCGGGCTAATGGCGGGGAACTTTCAAGGTGTGATATCCATCAATGTCAGTACGCCAAGTCATACGTGGTCGTCATTTATTCGCATGCGTACACTGGCAAAAAAGACTGTACCGGTTTAGAGAGAACAGAATGATAGAAAAATTCATTGCCAAAGTGCCTGGCCGAATTTGGGCGGATGGGCGTCCGGCCAAGGCGCGTCAGTGGGAAGCGGAATTCAATGTGGCCTCCTGGGTGAGGGTGGCCGGTGCCGCAGGTCAGGTGCAGCTGGTGGTGCGCTACATCGACAGCAAGTCTGAAAAAGCGGTGTTGGTGGATACCGCTGAGGTCGGCGGAGAAGGCAGCGCATTGTTGTCGGGGTCCATTCGCCTGAAGCTGACAGCGGATGTGGAGCAGGTGCAGATCTCGCTGCGCCTGAGCGATCCAGGCATGACCCACGTTGTGGAAGAGCTGTTCATGCAGCGCCGCGGGGCCGCGCTGAAGAGCTCGGACAAGCTGATTTCCAATTATTGAGTGGTCGGTCGGCGCGCCGTCACCCCTGCTTGCGCGCCTTTTCCTCAAGGTGAGAAACCGTTGGGGCGGTCTTTCTGACTGCCCTTTTCTCCTGTGGTGCACTTTCCTGTGCGTCCTGTGTCTCTGCGTGGTTGACCAAGGATTCTGGCCAGCTATCAAAATCCAATCCGGTGACCCGGTTCAGATTGTCTAGCGCCTTTTCCGGTCGCAGTGTGTTCAGTTTCAGAATCTTGCTCATGGCACAGAGTCCCTGTGTTTGCCTGCAGGGATAAAAGCGAGAATTGTGCCAGTCTTGTGAAATAATTTTTATTCTTATATTTCAGCAAGTTAAAAATCTCGTTGTGCGATCGATCACATTATGCCGGCGAACCTCGGCAGCAAGTGACAATTTTGGTAACCCCGCATGGCGGGGCTGCCTCTTAATCCAGAAAGAAATCAGGGAGTAGCTGGTTGTCTTCCAGGGTGGGGTCCACCCGATAAGGGCTGAAATCGCTGACGCCGGTGTCACGGAGGATCTCTTCGTCGATGAAGAAGTGGCCGGAGGCCGCGGCGACGGGGCGCGTCAGGATGGCGTAGGCGGCATCGGCCATAATCGAGGGCTGACGGGCAGCCTGCACTGCCGGAACGCCGCCCAGCTGGTTTTGTACTGCCGCGGTGTTGATGACGGTCTTTGGCCACAGGGCGTTGACGGCCACCTTGTTCTTGTACTCGTCTGCCATGCCCAGTACACACAGGCTCATGCCGTACTTGGCCATGGTGTAAGCCACATGCCGGCCGAACCAATGCGGCGCCATGTTGAGCGGTGGCGCCAGATTCAGGATGTGTGGGTTGTCGGATTGCCTGAGATGCGGCAGGCAAAGTTTGCTGGCCATGAAAGTGCCGCGGCTGTTGATTTGATGCATCAGGTCATAGGACTTCATGCTGGTGGCTTCTGTGCCTGTGAGGGCGATGGCGCTGGCATTGTTGACCAGAATGTCGATGCCGCCAAAGGTCTCCACGGTCTGGTCAATCGCCGCTTTGAGCTGTTCTTCGTGGCGGATGTCGCCTACGCAGACCAGTGGGGTGCCGCCGGCGTCGCGGACTTCTTCGGCCGCGGTGTAAATGGTGCCTGGCAGTTTGGGGTGGGGTTCTGTGGTTTTGGCAAACAGGGCGATGTTGGCGCCGTCTGCGGCCGCCTTGAGTGCGATTGCCTTGCCGATGCCACGGCTGGCGCCGGTGATAAACAGGGTTTTGCCTTTCAGGGATGGGTTCATGGTCCTCTCCGGAGGGTGGCTGTTGCGATGACAACCTAGCAAGCGCTTGGTTAAATCGCAATGACGTTGGCTGCAGGGCGGGTCAACAAGTGTCCCTCGGTCACTTGTCAGCATGGGTTGGGCAGGATAAGGTTCTTTTTTCGGTCATTTGGGGCCATGGAAGGTCAGAGCTGAGTAATAACCATGACAATTCTGAAAATGGACCCGGCGGAGTACTCCGTCTCCGCTGAATATCTGTCGCTGATGCTGGACGTACTGGCGCGCCGTGGTGTGGATACCGAGCAGGTGCTGGCGGGCACGAATATTGAGTCAGGGTGCTGGCGTGACCCGAAGGCTCGTATTACTGCCCAGGATTTCGAGCGAGTGGCGTTGCGTGCCGTCAACATTACGCAAGAGCCCTGGCTCGGTTGGGAGCTTGGTGCGTCAATGACGCTCTCTTCCCATGGTTTTCTGGGGTATGCGGCGATGAGCAGTGCCACCCTCGGTGAGGCGCTGGAATTGGCCGTGAAGTATTTTCGCACCCGCAGCACCATGGTGCAGCTGGAGACTTTTCAGGATGGTGATATGGCCGTCCTGCAAGTCAATGAGCTGTTGGCGCTGGGGGAGCTGGCTCCCATGACCATGGAAAGCCTGTTCTCCAGTTTCCATTTCATGGGACAGAAGTTGTTGCCAGGCATGGATGTGATTGGCGAGCTACGGTTTTCCTACCCCGAGCCTGCCTATTTTGAGCGTATGCGCCCGCTGATGCCGGTGCCGGTCTATTTCGATTGCGCTTACAACCAGATGCGGTTCCCGGTAGAGCGGCTGGATTACACGCTGCACTTCGCGGACCCCCGTCTGGCTCGCATGGCGGCGGATCAGTGCGAGCAGGAAATGGCCTCGATCAAGGCCCCTCCTGCACTGCTGGGACAGGTGCGCCGTATTATTCTGGCGGGCGGCGGGCGTTTTCCCGGTGTGGAAGAAGTGGCCAGCGAGCTGCATATGTCGTCGCGAACGCTGAAGCGCAAGTTGCAGCAGCTGGGGACCAGTTATCAGGAAATTCTCGATGGCCTGCGCAAAGGGTTGGCGGTGGAGTTCCTCACCCAGTCTGACCGCACGGTGGACGAGATAGCCATGTCTCTTGGTTACTCGGATGCCTCCAATTTTGCTCGTGCCTTTCGTCGCTGGACCCAGCGCAGCCCGTCCGATTATCGTCAGTAACCCAAAATATTGCCCTGCACGACGGGTGCAGGACTGAATCTGTCTGGAGTCACTCATGGCAACGCTTCACCCCCGCCTGGCGGCGGATACCCGTGCTCTGGGAGAAACCGAGCTGTGCTGGCTGCGCTGGATGAACGATCAGCGTTTTGCCTGGCTGATTGTGGTGCCCAAGCGTGACGGTCTGCGTGAATGGCATCATTTGCCAGCAGACGAGCAGGTCGCCTTGCTGCAGCAGGTGAATACGTTGGCGATGGAGCTGGAGAACATCACCGGTGCCGACAAAATCAATATCGGGGCGTTGGGCAATATGGTTCCGCAGCTCCATATTCACATTATCGCCCGGTTTGAGGGGGACCCCTGTTGGCCAGGGCCTGTCTGGGGACAGGGGGCCCCTGAGCCTTGGGGAGAGGGCGAGAGTCCGGCCTGGCTGGATGCGTTGGGCGGTCGAGTCTGACCATGGGATTGGAGCCGGTGGCAATACAGTGCCCCTGTTGTTGGGAGCAGATTGAGATTTTGGTGGATACCTCTGTGCCCGAACAGGAATATGTTGAAGACTGTCAGGTTTGCTGTCGGCCCATGGTGTTGACGGTAACGTTGTCAGAAGGGGGTGAGCGGCCCGACGTCTGTGTTCGGCCGGAAAATGACTAGGGAAGGGCGTGGGGAATGTTGCTGATTGGGATTTTTATTGCACTGGTCTTTGCCTACGGATTGGTATCGAAACGACTTGAGGGCGGTTACCTGACGGCCCCAATGCTGTTCACTCTGGCTGGCATGCTTGTCGCGTTTCTGTTGACTCCGGGGTTGGCGATGGAATCAGGGGGGCAGGCGTTTCTGACTGTGGCTGAGCTGACGTTGGTGCTGCTGTTGTTCACGGATGCCAGTCACACCAATTTACGGGAGCTCCGCCGCGATGGAATGCTGTCGGTGCGATTGTTGACGACTGGCATGCTGCTCACCATTGTGCTCGGCGGGATGTTTGCCTGGTGGCTGTTTCCTTCGCTGGGGCTTTGGTATGCGGCGATTGTAGGCGCCATTCTGGCTCCCACGGATGCGGGCCTCGGGCAGGTGATCGTGAACAGTCCTGAGGTGCCGGAAAGAGTGCGAGAGTCCCTCAATGTGGAGGCAGGACTGAATGATGGGTTAAGTGTTCCTTTCCTGTTGTTTTTTATTGCCCTGACGGGAATGCAGGGCTTTGAGGCCAGTGGAATGTTGCTCGAATACATTGTTGAGCAATTGGGCTATGGCGCGGTCATTGGTCTTCTGGTTGGTGGGATTGGAGGGCTGCTGTTGGCGAGCTTTTCGCGCCTTGGCTGGCTGGCGGAAGATGGCGAGCAAATGGCGATCCTGTCGCTGCCGATCATGGCGCTGTTGTTGTCCGAAATGGTTGAAGCCAGCATGTTTATTGCGGCGTTTGTCGCCGGTCTGGCGTTGCAGTGGCGTTTTCGTCCGGCCAGCCGGGAGGACCGTTTTTACGGGCTGCTGGGTGGGTGGTTAAGCCATTCCGTGTTTTTCCTGTTTGGCCTGATCGCGTTAACTGCCCTCCAGAGTCTGGAGTGGCGATATGTGGTCTATGGCTTGTTGAGCCTGACCCTGATTCGGATAGGGCCGGTGTTGCTGGCGCTGGCCGGCACGGCGTTAACTATGCGGCAGCGCTTGTTCATGGGTTGGTTTGGCCCCAGGGGGCTGGCGTCTATTGTGTTGGGGCTGGTTTTTCTGGAGCAGCACGGGCAGGGCGAAGGGGTTGAGCTTGTCAGTCAGCTGGTGGTGGTGACGGTATGGCTGAGTGTGATGCTTCACGGTGCAAGCGCAAGTTCTGGCATTCGCTGGTTGAATCGTGGCTAGCCAGGGCTACCGGTCATGGTGGCCCAACGAGCGGTCTGGGCAGATTGCATCCCTGACCCGCCGTTTGAGTTCGCTGATGTCGGGGAAGCCCGCATCTCTTTTGCGCTCCCAGATGCGCTGTTCATCTGCGTCTATCCAGAATGCGCCTCCGGTGCCGGGCTGAAGTGTGACTTCGTCCAGTTCATCCGCGAAGGTGCCCAGCAGTTCCTGCGCATACCATGCACTACGCAGCAGCCAGTTGCACTGGCTGCAGTAGTGGATCACCACACGGTGGGTCATCAGGGAGTGTCGTTCCCGGCCAGGAAGGCCTGCATTTCAGGATCGTTCAGCATGCGGGTAATTGCGCCGCTGAGGATGGCGTTTACCATCTCGCCGTTGCGTTTTGCCGTGGGCGTAAGGGGCAGGTCATGCTTGACGCTGCTGCGGTAAGTGCCGGTATGGGTGATCTCGTCACGGCTGGCGACGCCTTCAAGGGTCAGGGTCAGGGTGACGCTGTTCACCACAGAACCTTCTTCCGGTACGTAGTCCAGCTGCTCAAGGCGCACTTCCAGTCGCGTCGCGTCGTCATCGGGGTTGAAGGCGTTAAAGCCCTGGGTTTGTAGTCCTTGTCGAACGGCTTCTTCCACGGCGGTTTTAACGTCATTGGCCGGTTGCACCAGCGAGGTTTCTTTGTAGACGCCACCGCGGGTGCCGAAGGCGAGTTGATCACGGGAATCCACGGCATACACCAGTACTGGCTTGTTCTGGCCGATGTTGGCGGCTTCCACATCCGCCACAGGTTGCACGTCAATGGACTGCGGGCTCAAGGCGCAGCCGGCAAAGGCGGCACTGAGGGTAAGAAGCAAGACGGCTCTAAGCATGGTGTCTCCTTGTCGGGGCCGGTGATTCAGAAAGTGCGGTTCAGGGATTCCTGGGCCAGAGTGGTGAGCGACTCCTTGTAAGGGGAGGCCGGCACCTCGGCAATGGCGTCCAGGGCAAGGCGAGTATGTTCTGCGGCCTTGTCCACTGTATATTGCAGACCGCCACTGGCCCGAACAGTTTCCACAATCTCCTCCAGGTGATCGAGTCCGCCGCTGCGAATGGCATCCTTGATCAGGGCTGCCTGGCTATTGGAGCCGTTGGCAATGGTATAGATCAGCGGCAAGGTGGGCTTGCCCTCGGCCAGATCGTCCCCCACGTTTTTGCCCAGCTCGCTGGCATCCCCTTGATAGTCCAGCACGTCGTCAATCAACTGGAAGGCAATGCCGAGATGGCGGCCATAGGTTGCAAATGCCTCGGTAAAGTCAGTGTTGTCGTCGGCGGCCAGCACGGCGCCGGTTTCGGCTGCAGATTCGAACATCTTGGCGGTCTTGTGGTGAATGACCCGCATGTAGTTCTGCTCGGTGGTGTTGGGGTCGCGCACGTTGATCAGCTGCAGGACTTCACCTTCAGAGATGGTGTTGGTGCTCAGAGAGAAGATGTCCAGCAGACGAGGATGGCGCAGGGCGACCATCAGTTGCAGGGCGCGCGAAATCAGGAAATCGCCCACCAGCACGCTGGCGGCGTTGCCCCAGACGGCGTTGACGGTGGGGCGGCCTCGGCGCAGGTTGGACTCATCCACCACATCGTCGTGGAGCAGGGTGGCGGTATGCAGGAACTCGATGATGGCTGCCACGTCCACATGCCGGTCACCGCGGTAGCCGCCGGCGCGGGCGCAGAGGATGGCAACCAGCGGACGCAAGCGCTTGCCGCCAGACTGGACAATATAGTCGCCGACTTCGCGGATCAGGGGGACGCCGGAGTCCAGATGGTGAGTGATAAAGGTGTCTACAGCGGCAAAATCCTGTTCGACCGCGGCATAAATAGCCTTGAAATCCATGTACTTGAGTCCAGGCGAGTGATGGTGGCGCAACAGCGGGCAATGCTAACAGCGAGGGGCCGCCAGTCAATGAATTCCGCCTTATTGTCACTGTTGGGTGTCAAGCTGGCGTGACCAAAGGAAAGATCAGGGGGCGGGGCGTCAGTTAACGGGGTTTGGCCGTTGCATGAGGGGGCGGTTTGCCGTAAACTTCGCGGCCCGATTTAACCCTCTGCCTGGCCCGCAAGTGGTGATCGCCCGAACAGGGTGTTGTTGCCCGCCTGAGTGGAGTCGTGCTGGAGCACAAACGATGTACGCAGTAATCAAAACCGGTGGCAAGCAGTATCGCGTTGAAGAAGGCGATGTTGTTCGCATCGAGAAAATTGAAGTGGCAACTGGCGAATCCGTGGATTTCGACCAGGTGCTGCTGGTTGCTAACGGCGACGACGTAAAAGTCGGTCAGCCAGTTGTGGATGGTGCCAAGGTTACTGCCGAGGTGCTGGAGCAGGGTCGTCACAAGAAAGTGAAGATCATCAAGTTCCGTCGTCGCAAGCACCACCGCAAGCAGCAGGGTCACCGTCAGTGGTACACTGCGGTGAAAATCACCGGGATCCAGGGCTGATCCTTAGACACACATTCAAGAGGATTTAGATCATGGCGCATAAAAAAGCCGGTGGTAGTACTCGTAACGGTCGCGATTCGCAGAGTAAGCGCCTTGGCGTTAAGCGTTTCGGCGGCCAGCTGGTAAATGCAGGCGAAATTATTGTTCGTCAGCGTGGCACCAAGTTTCACGCTGGTGTGAATGCCGGCATGGGTAAAGACCACACCATCTTTGCCACTGAAACAGGTCGTGTAAAGTTCGAGGTTAAAGGCCCGCTGAGCCGCCAGTACGTGGTGATCGAGCCTGTGGCCTGATCCTGACGGATCAGAAAAAACCCCGCGAGGCTTCGCCCGCGGGGTTTTTTTGTATTTGCGGCCGGGGCTTTGTCCGGCCGTATCTGTCCCCAAAATGAATGCATTGCCGTAGAATGGCACCGTTCTGAAAGAGAGTCTGTTCCCATGCAATTTGTCGACGAAGCCACTATTGAAGTCCATGCCGGAAAGGGCGGTGATGGCTGCCTGAGTTTCCGACGCGAAAAGTATGTGGAGTTTGGCGGCCCGGATGGCGGTGATGGCGGTGCTGGCGGCAGCGTGTATTTTCAGGCCGACAGCAATCTCAATACCCTTGTGGATTACCGTTACGAACGCATTTTCAAGGCGCGAAATGGTGAGCCCGGCAAGGGGCGGCAGATGACCGGAAAATCCGCGGATGACGTGACGCTGTTGGTGCCGGTCGGCACCACCGTGATCGATGTGGATACCGATGAAGTGCTGGCCGACCTGACCGACCCGCAAAAGCCGGTGATGATCGCCAGCGCAGGGCGTGGCGGTCTGGGCAACATCCATTTCAAGAGCAGTACCAATCAGGCTCCCCGCAAGACCACCAAGGGCAAGCCGGGCGAATCCCGTCGCTTGCGCCTGGAGCTCAAGGTGCTGGCGGATGTTGGCTTGCTGGGGATGCCCAACGCGGGCAAGAGCACTCTGATTCGGTCCATTTCTGCCGCCAAGCCCAAGGTGGCGGACTATCCCTTCACCACGCTGGTGCCGAATCTGGGTGTCGTCAAGGCGGACCGTCATCGCAGCTTTGTGGTGGCAGACATTCCGGGGCTTATCGAAGGGGCGGCAGAAGGGGCCGGGTTGGGGATTCGTTTCCTCAAGCATCTGGCGCGAACCCGTTTGTTGCTGCATGTGGTGGATATTGCGCCCATGGATGGCGGTGATCCGGCAGACCATATTGATGCCATCGCGGATGAGCTGGATCAGTTCTCGCCGGCGCTGGCGGAGCAGGAACGCTGGCTGGTGTTTAACAAGATTGATTTGCTGGCGGATGACGAAGCTCAAGCCAAAATCGATGCCATTGTGGAGGAGCTGGGCTGGCAGGGGCCGGTTTACGGCATTTCTGCGGCGGCAGGCGTGGGTTGCGAAGAGCTGGTTTATGCCCTGATGAATGCCATTGAAGATCGTCGTCGCCTGGAGCAGGAAGATCCTGAGTATGCTGCGGCTCAGCAGGATCTTCGTCATCGCCTGGAAGAAGAGGCTCGTGAAAAGGTGCAGGAGCTCAAGGCGGAAGCGCGGCGCGCCCGGGACAATGACCGGGATGACGACGATGATGACGATCACGACGTGGAAATCATCTACGAGCCGTAATGTAGGGCGGAAATGGGCGAGCGCCCATCTCCGTCGTTACCGCTTGGCTGGCGGAGATTGGCTGGCGCCAATTTCCGCCCTACGGAACTTGTAAGGAGCGAAGGTGGCAGATCGCCAGCGTTGGGTTATCAAGATCGGCAGTGCCCTGTTGACCAATGATGGCAAAGGGCTCGATGTGGCGCTGATGCAATCCTGGGTGGATCGCATGGTAATGCTGCGTCAGCGCGGTATTGAGGTGGTGATCGTTTCCTCTGGCGCAGTGGCCGAGGGGATGACCCGTCTTGGCTGGGCGAGGCGCCCGGATTCCGTGCACGAGCTGCAGGCGGCCGCTGCTGTCGGGCAGATGGGGCTGGTGCAAGCCTGGGAGTCCTGTTTTCAGCGGCATAATCTGCACACCGCCCAGGTGCTGCTGACCCACGATGATCTTTCTGATCGCAAACGCTACCTGAATGGCCGTTCCACGCTGCTAACCCTGCTGGGGTTTGGTGTGGTGCCGGTGGTGAATGAAAACGACACCGTGGTGACCGACGAAATCCGTTTCGGTGACAACGACACGCTGGCTGCCCTGGTGGCGAACCTGGTGGAGGCGGATCGTCTGGTGATCCTGACTGACCAGGAGGGTCTGTTCGATGCTGATCCGCGTAGCAACCCCGATGCGGGTCTGATTCGGGAGGCGCAGGCGTCGGACCCGGCCATTGAGCGCGTGGCGGGTGGCGGTGGTCTGCTGGGGCGTGGTGGCATGGCGACGAAAGTCCGTGCTGCCAAACTGGCGGCCCGTTCCGGGGCGTTTACCACGATTGCCTCGGGTCGCAGCCCGGAGGTGTTGGTTGAGTTGGCAGAGGGGCAGGGGCCTGGCACCACCTTGTTGCCGGACACCTCCCCGATGAATGCCCGCAAGCAGTGGCTGGCCGGGCATCTGCAGATGCGTGGTCGGGTGGTGCTGGATGCGGGTGCGGTCAGGCGTGTTCGTGAGGGGGGCTCAAGTTTGCTGCCGGTGGGAGTGGTAGATGTGTTTGGCCAGTTCTCCCGTGGCGAGATGGTGGCCTGCGAGACCGAACAGGGTGAGCGGATTGCCTGCGGTCTGGTGAATTACGATGCGGCAGATGCGCGTCGGATCTGTCGCAAGAAGAGTGCGGAGATCGCGGATGTGCTGGGTTACATGAACGAAGAAGAATTGATCCACCGGGACAATATGGTGGTGTTTGATGCGGTCTGACTTGCGACCATAAAAAAACCGGCGCGAGGCCGGTTTTTTTATGTCCAACGTGAACACGTTCGATCAGGCAGCCATGGCCTTGATCTTGGTGTTCAGGCGGCTCTTGTGGCGAGCGGCCTTGTTGGGGTGAAACTTGCCCTTGCGGGTGGCTTTGTCCAGCACGGATACCGCTTGGGTGTAAGCTTCCTGGGCGGCACCTTGGTCGCCGGACGCAATAGCCGCGTTCACCTTTTTCAGGTATGTGCGCACCATGGAGCGCATCGCTGCGTTGTGCTGACGGCGCTTTTCCGCCTGACGCGCACGCTTGCGTGCTTGCGGTGAATTAGCCAAGGTCCTGCTCCTATCTTGAATTCTGAGGTCGAAATTGGGTTTATGACACAGGCCGCAGGGCGGCCGGCACACGTTGTCGCGATCAGGTTGTGATCAAAAAACAGGCGTGCCACGGTCTAAAGACGCGCAACTATGCCGATCATGAGGGGCATTGTCAATGGGAAAAGGGCGCTGAAATGATCACTGGTAGCGGTTCGTGTGGCCTTTCGCTAACCTTGCCCGGTTCCGCCCGGATGAGGGGCGTTGTGGGCTGCCCGGGTGGCGCCCGGGCATTGGAGACCCCATGACAGACAGCACGCAGACCCCACCCAAAAAAGCCGGCTTGCTGGCCTCCACCCTGGTGGTGTCGAGCATGACCATGCTTTCGCGGGTGCTGGGGTTGATCCGTGACGTGGTGATCGCCCGCATGCTGGGGGCGTCCGCCGGGGCGGATGCCTTTTTTGTTGCCCTTAAAATTCCCAATCTCCTGCGTCGCTTGTTTGCTGAAGGGGCGTTTAACCAGGCCTTTGTGCCGGTGCTTAGCGAATACCGCAACAAGGGCAGCATGGCGGCCACCAAACTGCTGGTGGACCGGGTTGCCGGGACACTGGGTGGCACCCTGATGCTGGTGACGTTGCTGGGGGTGCTGGGCGCGCCCTTGATCATCTGGGTGTTCGCGCCCGGGTTTGGTGATGAGCCGCACAAGCGGGCGCTGGCAGTGGAAATGCTGCGTCTGACCTTCCCTTATCTCTTTTTTATCGCCCTGACGGCTTTCGCGGGCGGCATTCTTAACAGTTGGAACCGGTTTGCAGTGCCGGCGTTTACCCCGGTGCTGCTCAATCTGAGCCTGATTGCGTGTGCCTTGTTTCTGGCGCCGCACTTTGCCGAGGACCGGATGGCGGTGGCGCTGGCGTGGGGGGTGTTGATCGCCGGTGCGGCCCAGCTGCTGTTTCAGTTGCCTTTTCTCGCGCGTCTGAATCTCATGCCGGTGCCGCGTATGGGGTGGCAGGACCCGGGAGTGCGCAAGATCATGGGGTTGATGGCGCCGGCGTTGTTCGGTGCGTCGGTCTACCAGCTGAATTCGTTGGTCAATACGGTGCTGGCCTCCCTGCTGGAGACCGGGTCGGTGACCTGGCTGTATTACACCGATCGCTTGATTGAGCTGCCACTGGGTATTTTTGCGGTCGCCATCGGGACTGTGATTCTGCCGAGTCTGTCTCGGCAACATGCCCAGGCAGATCCGCAGGCGTTTTCCCGCATGCTGGATTGGGCGATTCGCCTGGTGCTGTTGATTGGTCTTCCGGCGGCGCTGGCATTGGCGGTGCTGGCAGAGCCCTTGCTGTCCACCTTGTTCCAGTATGGTGAGTTTACCGCGCTCGATGTGGCGAAAACGGCTGAATCCCTGCGTGCTTACAGCTTCGGATTGCTGGCGGCCATGCTGATCAAGGTGCTGGCGCCGGGGTATTACGCGCGCCAGGACACCAAGACTCCGGTGAAAATTGGGGTGGTGTCCATGCTGGCGAATATGGTGTTTGGTGCTGTGCTGGTGTGGGAATTCCGTCATGTAGGGCTGGCCACGGCCATGGCGCTTTCTGCCTGGCTGAATGCCGGGCTGCTATATATCGGGCTGCGCCGCAGCGGCGTCTACCAGCCCTTGCCAGGTTGGACGGGGCACGGGTTGCGCATGCTGGTGGCCGGGGGCGCCATGGCAGCAGGAACCGGGTGGCTGGCGCAGCAAACCCAGGTATGGACCGAGGCCGGCGCAATGCTGCGCGTTGGTTGGTTGAGCCTGATCGTGGTGGCGGGCCTGGGGGCCTATGGTCTTTGTTTGCTGGTGTTGGGGCTGAGGGTGCGACATTTGCGCCGCTAGCCAGGACCTACAACCGTCGTGCAGCACGGCAGCGTTCCTGTATAATCTGGCGTCTTTCGAGACGAGGGTGTGATGCGACTGATTCGCGGCATTCACAATCTGCGTGAGACGCATCGTGGCTGTGTGGCCACCATCGGCAATTTTGATGGGGTGCATCTGGGCCATCAGCGCATTCTGGATCAGGTGATCACGGAAGCCCGTCGCCGTGGGTTGAAATCCACGGTGATGCTGTTCGAGCCTCAGCCCCAGGAATTTTTTGCGCCGGATCAGGCGCCGCCCCGGTTGATGTCGCTGCGCGACAAGTTGATCGCCTTGCGCGAGGCCGGGGTCGATCAGGTGTTGTGTGTGCGTTTCAATGCGCGCTTCCGGGCGCTTACCGCCGAGGCCTTTGTCAAAGGCCTGTTGGTCGATGGCTTGGGTGTGGACTATCTGGTGGTGGGCGATGACTTCCGTTTCGGTTGCGGCCGTGATGGCGATTTCGCCTATTTACGGCAGGCTGGTGAGCGTTTCGGTTTTTCGGTGACGGACACGGCCACCTGTGAAGTGGACGGTGAGCGGGTGTCCAGCACCCGGATCCGGGCGGCCCTGAGTGCCGGGGCGTTTGATCTGGCCGCGCAGTTACTGGGCCGGCCCTTCGCTATCAGCGGTCGGGTGCGTCACGGTGACAAGATCGGTCGCACCCTGAATTTGCCCACGGTGAACCTGGCCCTGAAACGATTGCAGTCTCCCCTGAATGGTGTGTTCGCTGTCAGCGTAAGTGGTGCGGGCCTGACGGATCAGCCGGGGGCCGCCAATATGGGCACCCGGCCCACCGTGAATGGGACCGAGAACCGCCTGGAAGTGCACCTGCTGGATTTTTGTGAAGAGGACGACGGTGCCGGTTTTGGCAAGGACGGCCTGTACGGCAAGCACCTGACGGTAGCGTTCCGCCATTATGTGCGGGCGGAAGAAAAATTTGCGGACCTGGACCAGCTCAAGACTGCTATCTGGCAGGATGTGGAAGCGGTCCGAGACTACTTTGAAAAGACGGGAATATGACGGACTACAAGGCAACGCTTAACCTTCCCCATACCGACTTCCCCATGAAGGCCGGTTTGTCCCAGCGTGAGCCCGCGCGGCTGAAAGAGTGGCAGGAGAAAGCGCTCTATCAGAAGATTCGCGAGGCTTTTGCCGGTCGTCCCAAGTTTATTCTTCATGATGGTCCTCCCTACGCCAATGGCAATATTCATATTGGCCATGCGGTAAACAAGATCCTCAAGGACATGATCGTCAAGTCGCGCACCCTGGCGGGTTTTGATGCCCCCTATGTGCCCGGCTGGGATTGCCATGGCCTGCCCATCGAATTGATGGTGGAAAAGAAAGTCGGCAAGGCTGGCCACAAGGTCGACGCCCGCACCTTCCGGCAAAAGTGCCGTGAATACGCCAGCAAGCAGGTGGAAGGTCAGAAGGCCGACTTCAAGCGCCTGGGTGTGTTCGGTGATTGGGACAATCCCTACCTGACCATGGATTACGGCTTCGAGGCCAATATCATCCGTGGCCTCGGCAAGATCGTGGACAACGGTCATCTGCAGCAGGGCTTCAAACCGGTGCACTGGTGCCTGGATTGCGGCTCTGCCCTGGCCGAAGCGGAAGTGGAATATTACGACAAGGTGTCTTTTGCCATTGATGTGGCATTCCCGGTGGTGGACGGTGCGGATTTCACCGCGCGCAGCGCCATCGAGGCGAAGGCGCCACGCCTGGTGATCTGGACCACCACGCCCTGGACCTTGCCGGCCAACCGCGCGGTGGCGGTACACCCGGAGCTGGAGTATGTGCTGCTGACCGCCACGCAGGATGGTGAGGCCGGTGAATGGCTGGTGGCCGAGGCGCTGGCGGATGATCTGGTGGAAAAATGGGGGCTGGAGAATGTGTCCCGCTCCGAGTCTGTCGTGGGCGCCAAGCTGGAAGGCTTGTCCCTGCAGCATCCGTTCCTGGCGTATCAGGTGCCGGTGATTCTCGGCGAGCATGTTACCACCGATGCCGGTACCGGCCTGGTGCACACGGCCCCGGGCCACGGTGCCGATGACTTTGTGGTCGGACAGAAATACGACCTGGATCCGGTCAGCCCGGTACTGGATAACGGCAAGTTCCGTGACGACCTTGAGGTGGTCGGTGGCCTGCACGTGAGCAAGGCTAACGAGCCGGTGATTGAGGCCCTGAAAGAAAGCGGTGCGCTGGTGAAGTTCGCCAAGCTGGAACACAGCTACCCGCACTGTTGGCGCCACAAGACCCCGCTGATTTTCCGCGCCACCGCGCAGTGGTTCGTGTCCATGGACAAGAATGGCCTGCTCCAGCGTGCCCAGCAGGAAGTGGAAAAAGTGCAGTGGCTGCCCGAGTGGGGCAAGGCTCGCATCGACGGCATGCTCAGCGACCGCCCGGATTGGTGTATCTCCCGGCAGCGTACCTGGGGCGTGCCCATTGCGCTGTTCGTGAACAAGGAAACCTCCGAGCTGCACCCGGATACCCCGGCGTTGATCGAGCAGGTGGCGCAGCGTGTCGAAAAAGAGGGCATTGATGCCTGGTTCGATCTGGATCCGGCCGAGCTGCTCGGCGACGAGGCGGACCAGTACAGCAAGGTCACCGATACCCTGGACGTGTGGTTCGATTCCGGCGTGACCCACTACTGTGTGCTGGATCAGCGTGAACAGCTGCGAGCCCCGGCGGATCTGTACCTGGAGGGCTCTGACCAGCACCGTGGCTGGTTCCAGTCCTCCTTGCTGACCAGCCTGGCTATCCGCGATGCGGCGCCCTACGAGACGGTGCTGACCCATGGCTTCACCGTGGATGAGCAGGGCCGCAAGATGTCCAAGTCCATCGGCAACGTGATCGCTCCGCAGGAAGTGTGGAACGATTTGGGCGCCGACATCCTGCGTCTTTGGGTGGCGGCCACCGACTACCGTGGCGAGATGTCAGTGTCCAAGGACATTCTCAAGCAGATGGGCGACAGCTATCGCCGTATCCGCAATACCAGCCGCTTCCTGCTCTCCAATTTGAGTGGTTTTGATCCTGCGGTGGATGCATTGCAACCGGAGCAGATGCTGGCACTGGATCGCTACATTGTGGATCGTGCCCTGCAGTTGCAGGACGAGATCAAGGGGCTGTACGACGGTTATCACTTCCACCAGATCTACCAGCGCCTGCATCACTTCTGTGCGTTGGATCTGGGTGGCTTTTATCTGGATATCATCAAGGATCGCCAGTACACCACCCAGGCAGATTCTGTGGCACGGCGCTCTTGCCAGACGGCCCTGTACCATATTGCCCAGGCGCTGGTGCGATGGATGGCGCCGATTCTCAGTTTCACCGCTGAGGAAATTTACGAAAACCTGCCCGGAGAGCGGCTCGATTCCGTGTTCCTGGCCGAATGGTATGACGGCCTGTTTGCCCTTGAGGGCGACGCCATGGGGCGTGAGTTCTGGCAGCAGGTGCAAGACGTGAAACAGGGCGTTAATAAGGCCATTGAAGGGGCGCGCCGCGACAAGGTGATCAAGGGTGGGCTCAGTGCGGAAGTGACCCTGTTCGTGGAGGCCGACAAGCAGGCGTTGCTGGAAAAACTGGGTGACGAGTTGCGTTTCGTGACAATCACCTCTGCGGCGACTCTCAAGCCGTTGTCTCAGGCTCCGGCCGGGCTGGATGACAGTGTGCCCGGGCTGAAAGTGGAAGTGGTCGCGTCGGCCCATACCAAGTGCGTGCGGTGCTGGCATCACCAGCCTGATGTGGGTAGTCATGCGGGCCATGAAGCGCTGTGTGGCCGCTGTGTCACCAATGTAGACGGTGACGGCGAAGTGCGGCATTACGCCTAAATGCTCTGTAAGGCGGAAAGGGGTGTCAGTCCCTCTCCGCCGTTACAGCGCCCTGCGAATGAATCCGGTAGAAAACAAATGACCTCATCGAAGATTCCCGGCCAGTTGGTGTGGCTATGGCTCAGCGCGGTGGTGATCGTGCTGGATCAGATCACCAAACATATGATTGTGGACCGTTTTTCCCTCTATGAGCGACTGGACGTGTTCCCGCACTTCAATCTGACGCTGGCCTACAACAGTGGCGCGGCGTTCAGCTTTCTGGCGGATGCCGGTGGCTGGCAGCGCTGGTTCTTCACGGCTATTGCAGTGGGGGCCTCGGTCATGATCCTGATCTGGTTAGCGAGGCTGACCAAGGCGGAAACCCTGCAGGGTGTGGCGCTTTCACTGATTCTTGGCGGTGCGCTGGGTAATTTCTACGACCGCCTGGTACTGGGGCATGTGGTGGATTTTCTGGACTTCTACTGGGGCGATTACCACTTCCCTGCCTTTAATATTGCAGACACGGCCATCACCATTGGTGCTGGCCTGATTTTGCTGGACATGCTGCTGGGAGCGAAAAAGCGCCATGACTGAGATTCTTCGCGCTGGCCCGGAAACCCGGGTAACCCTGCACTTTGCGGTGCGCCTGATGGATGGCACGGAAATGGACTCCACCTTCGGCGGTGAGCCGGCGGCCTTCGTGTGGGGCGATGAGTCCTTGCTGCCCGGCTTTGAGAACTCCATTCGCGGTCTCAAGGCTGGCGACAAGCGCAGCGTATTCCTGGAGGCGAAAAAAGCCTTCGGTGAGTACAACGAGGAAAACGTACAGCATTTCACGCGTGAGACCTTCATTCAGTACGACACCCTGGAGTCGGGCATGGTGCTGAGCTTTGCCGATGCGGCTGGCGGTGAGTTGCCGGGCGTGATCAGCCGGGTGGAGGATGACTGGGTCTATGTGGATTTCAACCACCCCTTGGCAGGCCGCGACCTGACCTTTGAGGTGGAAATCATCGCGGTGGAACGCTATGCCCCGGAGCAGCCGGTGACATTGAATTGATGCCTCTCACGAACCGTGAATGTGTCAGGATTAACCGTTAGACTCGTAGCATCAGCCTTTTGCTGTTAACTCTTCACTGTTAACTGTTCACTGCCTTATGGAAATTCGTCTCGCCAACCCCCGTGGCTTCTGTGCCGGGGTGGATCGCGCCATCGACATCGTCAACCGGGCTCTGGAAGTGTTCGGCCCGCCCATCTATGTGCGCCACGAGGTCGTTCACAACCGCTATGTGGTGGAAGATCTACGTCAGCGCGGAGCGGTCTTTGTGGAGGAGCTCCATGAGGTGCCGGATGATGCCATCGTTATCTTTAGCGCCCATGGTGTTTCCAAGGCGGTGCAGCAGGAGGCGCAGCGGCGTGATCTCAAGGTGTTCGATGCCACCTGTCCGCTGGTCACCAAAGTGCATATGGAAGTGATCCGCTACGCGCGCGAAGGCCGTGAAAGCATTCTGATCGGCCATGAAGGGCACCCTGAGGTGGAAGGCACCATGGGGCAGTACGATCGCTCCCATGGCGGTGATATCTATCTGGTGGAAGACGAAGCCGATGTGGCTGCGCTACAGGTGCGCGACCCGGACAAGCTGGCCTTCGTGACCCAGACCACCTTGAGTGTGGATGATACCGCCAAGGTGATTGATGCCCTGCGGGCGCGTTTTCCCACTATTCACGGCCCCAAGCGCGAAGATATCTGCTACGCCACTACCAACCGTCAGGACGCTGTTCGCCAGCTGGCACTGGAGTGCGGCCTGGTGCTGGTGGTCGGTTCCGTCAACAGCTCCAACTCCAATCGCCTGCGCGAACTGGCCGAGCGTTGTGGTGCCGAGGCTTACCTGCTGGATGAGCCCAGCCAGATCGACAAGGCCTGGCTGGAAGGCAAAAAGGTTGTCGGTGTTACCGCCGGTGCCAGTGCCCCGGAAGATCTGGTGCAGCAAGTGATCGCGACCCTCAAGTCGTATGGCGGCGAAGAGGCACAGGAAATCCCCGGCCGCGAAGAAAATATCCGTTTCTCCATGCCCAAGGCGTTACGTCCGTAACGCCTGTCTGCGGTTTTTCGCCGTTCATACTCATCTTTTTGCATCCAATCCTTTTGGCTAGGCATGTAATGGCACTGGTCTACGATTAAAGTGTGAGTGCTGTCACACCCGAAAGTACCAAAAATCATTATTTTTCAGCAGCTTATACCGTTCAGAGCCGCCAAGACTCCACTGGTCTCCATTCGATTGATGACCCGTGGGCCATTGCTAAAGTGGTATCCGTGTTGAATTAGAACAACTATTGGGGCAGGGATGAGGAAGCAGGAATCGGGATTCACGATCGTCGAGTTGGTGGTGTCGTTGCTGGTATTGGGCGTGCTGCTGGCCTTCGCTATTCCTACCTATCAGGGTGTGATTGCCTCTAATGCCTTGCGCACTTCCACTGCGGATCTGATCACAGCGTTGAATCTGGCAAAGATGCAGTCGGTGAGTCTGCGTCAGCAGGTCACAGTTGTGCCCGTAACGGCGGGGGATTGGGGAGATGGTTGGACGATCACGTTTCCTGCAGGTAGCCGGGAAAAGAACCAGACGTTCCTGCCGGCGGGGGATGTTGTGGTCAGTCAGACACAAGGGGCAAGTGGCCCGGTATTCAGGCCAGACGGCTATACCACCAATACTCCGGCAACCTTCCAACTTTGTAATCCCAAAGCGGGCGACATCGGACGACAAATCACTGTGTCAGTGGTGGGTCGAATCAGCAACGAGGATGTTAATTGCAACCCATGAACAAATTGATGCGAGGACGGCGGGCGACCGCCCAGAAAGGAATCGGCCTGGTAGAAATTCTGGTGGCATTGCTGATTCTTGCGATTGGTGTGCTGGGCTATGCCGGGCTGCAGCTGGCTGCCCTTAAGGGGGCGGAGGAAGCAAATAATCGTTCGCAGGCAACCTTGATCGGCCAGGATGCCCTGGAGCGGATTGAGTCCAACCGTGCAGAAGTGGCGACTTATCTGGATCCGGACAGTTGGCCCGATGCGGCAGTCGATCCCGGTGGTGATCCGGAGACTGGGTGTCAGGCAAGCGATTGTACATCGGAGCAGATGGCAACACTGGATATTGATCAGCTCTCCTGGCTGGCAGGGAATCAGTTGCCCAATGGCCGGGTTCGGGTGAGTGAGTGCAATGGTAATAGCATGAGTTGCATGGTGGTGAGCTGGGGAAAGATGGCGCCAGCTGATTGTTTGACGGCTGATGGTATCAATGTGGATGAGTCGGCGACATGTGTGGTTCTGGAGGTGTCTCGATGAACAGGCAGCAAGGCTTCAGCCTGGTTGAATTGATGGTTGCCCTGGTGCTGGGGCTGATCGTTTCTGCGGCGGCCATTCAGCTGTTTACGACGAACCAGCGGACGTTTGTCCTTCAGCAAACGGCGTCACAATTGCAGCAGGACAGCCAGCAGGTGATGCGTTTTCTGGTCCGCGACCTGCGTAAGACCGGGCTGGTATGGGATACCGTAACACCGACTCAGGATATGGGGGTGTTGTTTGATGACTGGAGCGTTGATATCACCGGCTCTGAAGATGGCGACGATAACGATGTGTTGACCGTTGCCTATAACGGTACCGCTGATTGTGCCGGCAATGATGCCGGAGGCTGGGTCGAAGTGGCTTCTACCTACTACGTTGACGATGGCAGTCTTTACTGCAGGGGCAGTGTGGACAGCGATGTGGTTGTCGAGCTGGTGCCGGGGGTTGAGAGCTTTCAGGTGCTGTATGGCATTGATACGGAGGCCGATGGCGTTCTGGGCGCAACCCGCTACGTTGAGGCTGATGATGTCACTGCCGATACCCCGGTAGTTTCCGTGAAATTAGGGTTGCTGCTTCGTCGAGAGAATAATGTCCTCCCGCTGAGCGACGGGACGCGAAAGTTTTATGTGCTTGGCGAAGCCTACGACGAGCCCGCAGATCGGGCAATGCGCAAGGCGATCAGTATGACGGTGCGGCTGCGTAATTATGACTGGAATGCCATCTAGGGCGTGAGGTGAAAGAGATGAACAAGCAACGAGGTGCTGCATTACTGGTGGCGCTGTTGATTCTGGTGGCGATTTCATTACTGGGAATCTCGGCAATGAAGACCAGTATGTTCTCGTCAAAGGTGTCTACCGGTGTGCAGGCTGATGCCATGGTCTTCGAGGCGGCAGAGAGTGCCATTGTCGAGGCCTATACGGAACTTGAGGAGATGGATTCGGTGAATCTTTCTTCCTTTCTGGGGGGGGATGTAATGAGCCGATGTCTGGCTGCGGGCAATCCACGAAAAGAAGGCGGCTGTGCCGGGGTTGATTTCATGGGGTCCAGGGGAATGATCAAGGCATCATCTACATCCCAAGTGAATGGATTTCAGTTGATTTCCGGCGCTCAGATCAGCTCCTCTGGTAATGCGGGTACGTTCGTGGATTACCAGGTGCAGATCGCCGGTAACAGCGAAATGGCAGCGTTCAATATTGGTGATTCCCATGTTCAGGAACTGTTGAAACGTGGAATCAGACCCAGTGCGGAAATTGAATAAGGTGGGGGGCAGACAAATGTTACTGCTACGGAAATATGTGCCTGTTTTGTATGTGGCTTTTGGCCTGTCTGTATTGAATGCCTATGCAGACGATACGGAAATCTTTTTCTCTGATGCGGATGCAGATGTCAACCAGAACGCGCCTGCCGCGAATGTCATGGTCTTGCTTGATTCGTCAGGCAGTATGGATTACTGCGAAGATAGAAACTGCGACGATGATGAACAGACCCGAATGGAAATGACCAAGCAGGCATTCAGTGACATGGTGGATGCTCTGCCAGATAGGGTGAATCTTGGATTGGGGCGTTTTTACGATGGCCGCGAGGGGCAAGTTATCTTCCCCGTCTCGGAAATGTCAGCGGGTGGTCGTGCTGCGATCAAATATACCGTTAACGAGATTGACCCTACTGGCGGTACGCCGACTTACACTGCCTATAATGAAATGGCCAAGTATATGCTGGGGGAGGATGCCATTACCTCAGACAGGTTTCCCACATCGGCTTGCGTCAATATGGAG
This sequence comes from Alcanivoracaceae bacterium, assembly GCA_002706085.1. Taxonomy (GTDB): domain Bacteria; phylum Pseudomonadota; class Gammaproteobacteria; order Pseudomonadales; family Alcanivoracaceae; genus Alcanivorax. Next base: position 52,896 of record PAJO01000022.1, read on the forward strand.
GTGATCCCGAATTGCGAGTGGCTGCCGGTGAGCAGTGGGGGGGGCTATGAATACGAGGGACCCTGGATTAGCGCTCCTGCACTGACAAGCTGCGGGTCGTTGCCTGCGGAATATGAACATTATGATTGTCGGTACGATTACGGGAGTTACCAGCCGATTGCGGGTACCTGTGATACGGAAGACGATTCCTGTGAGCCGCGATACGAAGGGGCATTTGAAGATATTGACGGAAGTTGTAATGCTTCTGAGGACTACTGTGAAGTTAAGGAATGGAGTGCGTTTGGACCTTGGGGGGAAGCCGGTTGGTTTGATGACGACTATGTTTGCTCCAATTATGAGAAGAATCGGGGATGGTGCCGTGAGGATACTAAAACGTCGAGACGGTGTTCTTGGTTTGGTTGCAGGAATGTAACGGAATACCGCAAACAGACCGCTGAGTCTTTTCGTCGGAAAGCGCCAGTTTATTACGAGCGAAGCAAAACGATTCAGGTGCGTGCTGTGAAGCTGGAGCAGGTGTGTGGCACCCCAACAGCGGTATGTAAGGGCTATGCCTCTATTTCAAATGATGGGAAGTACCTGTCGCCGATGAATGCGGGGAATCAGTGCGAACGTAATTATATCGTGATGATGACGGATGGTGAGCCCAATGGGGATACTCGTATCGATGATAATCCGGATGATGATCGGTTGCCGGATTGTGACGATGCTCAGATAGATCGTTATGGCGACTTGACGGAGTCAGGCAGCTATAGCTGTCAGTACAAATTGTCTGAAGCGATGAATCAGAGCAAGTATGAAGAGCATCAGCGGATCAAGACCTATACGGTTGGCCTCTATATGGATGAGAACCAACTGGGTAGTGACAGTTATGTTTACCTGGATGATGTGGCAGAAGTTGGCGGTGGCGAGGCATTTAATGCTGACTCTGGTGCGGCGCTGGCCAGTGCTTTCATGAAGATTGTGGATCTGGTGGATGAGCAGTCCCGTTCTGTGTCGTCTCCCGGTGTCGCAGTAAACCAGATGAACCGCTTTGAGCACCTTGATCAGCTGTACTACTCCATTTTTCAGCCTGCCATCAGCAGTTTTTGGGATGGAAACCTGAAGAAGTATGAACTGGTGGGTTCCGAGATTCATGGCCAGACCGGTAACGCGGTGAGCGATAACACCGGTTACTTTAGCGCGACCTCCAAGAGCTTCTGGAGTGATGAAACCGATGGCTATGATGCGACCAAGGGCGGTGCCCGTGGTGAGCTGGATGACGAAGGCCACAGGCTTTTCTACACAGATGCAGATACCCGCACCAATACCACCCTGCCACGTATCGATTGGACCAAGCTGGATACAGATGAAGGCAAGCCGAAAACTTTCTTTGGTCTGGCTGCAGGAGCCAGTGATGAGACGGTCGAGGACTTTATCAGCAAGATGAGGACACTGTGGGCGGACCCCATGCACAGTGTGCCTGTACTGGTGAACTATGGCAGTGCCGGGCAGGATGCTGATGATCAGAATAACGTGGTTTTTGTCTCTACCAATGCGGGCATGCTCCACGCGATTGATGCAAAAGATGGCTCTGAAAAATTCACTTTTATGCCGTATGAATTTATTACCCAGGCGGATAATTTCACCATCAACCGTCCAGGGCTGGTCGACAACAAACGTCAGTTGTATGGCCTGGATGGTAGCTGGGTCGCCTGGCGTCGTCCTGGAGCGACCGCAGCGAGCGCGCCGAGTGCGGTCTACCTGTATGGCGGCATGCGCCGTGGTGGTCGTAGCTATTACGCGCTGGATGTATCCAATGTGAATGCACCGAAGCTCAAGTGGCAAATTAACGGTGGCAGTGGCGATTTCGAACATATGGGGCAGACCTGGTCGACCCCGACCCTGACCCAGGTGCGTGTTGGCGATGCTCTTGTTCCAGTGCTGGTCTTCGGCGGGGGCTACAGTTCCAGCGATCATGACCGGACGCGGGACTACGATGCAGAAGATCGCAGTAATGAAGACGAAATGGGTAATGCGATTTATATGGTGAATGCCAATACTGGCGATCTGGTCTGGTCGGCTACAGGTGATACCGTTTCTGCCATGAAATGGGCGGTGCCAGGCTCGATCTCGGTTGTCGACAAGAATCTGGATGGTGTTGCCGATCACCTGTATTTCGGGGATCTGGGTGGCCAGGTGTTCCGGGTGGATATTGACCAGAGCGGTGGCAAGTCCATGGCAGTGCATCGTCTGGCCGATTTCGGTGGTGATGATGAGGACAATCGACGCTTCTACGAAGCTCCTGCGATCACTTACGTGAAAGAAGGATTTAACGAAGTGCTGTATGTTGCGATCGGTTCCGGTTACCGGGCCCATCCGAAAGATAAAGAGACAGAAGAAGCCTTCTTTGTGTTCCGTGATGAAAAGGCGTTCAACAATCCTTCCGCGCCTGACAAGGTATTGTCGCTGGGCGATCTGAGTGAGATTTCTCGCACAGGCAGTGAAGGTGCAGATACCACCAAGGATGGCTGGTTCTACAAGCTCGATATCCTGGATGGTGAGAAGGCACTGTCGTCTCCTTCCGTTATCAATGGCATTGTACGTTTCAGTACCTATTCTCCGGTGGCGAGCACCAGCCCGGACAATATCTGCGCCGTCAGCCTGGGGACGTCGTTCATTCACACCGTTAACCTGAGTGACGGTTCTCCGGCGGCGACGAATGACGGAAGCGTTTCAGACAGCCGAAGCCAGGAGTTGAAGCAACAAACATTGCCGCCGACACCGGTATTGCTGACCAACGAAGACGGCGAGGTCAAGGTGGTTGTGGGCACCGAGGTGGTGGGTGACGATACCCTTGGCAATATGGGGCTTCGCAAAACCCGCTGGTACCAGATGTCAGAAGATACTGCGGCCCCGAGTCCGTAAGGAGATACTGTCATGACAGAGTCTGGACTGAATGGCCAGCGAGGCTTTACTCTGATCGAGCTCTTTATTGTGGTGCTGATTATAGCGGTATTGGCGGCGGTGGCGTTTCCTAGTTATACGGCCCATGTCCAATCAAGCCGCCAGGCTGCTGTGCAAGGGCAGCTTATGGATGTGGCTGCAGCACTGGAAGCCTTTCGTGCACGTAATTTTTCCTACAATGGGGCGGCAGCCGATGCCGCCATTACGTCCCGTACGGTGAATGAGTTCTATGCGGTCACTGTGACGGTGCCTGCCGGTGATCTACAGAGCTACACGATCAAGGCAGAGCCGCTCTCTACCAAAAATATGAAAGGGACGGAGACTTTCATGATCAACGAACTGGGAGAGACCTGTATGAAAGTGGCAGCAAGCTGTTCAATGTCGACAGACCCTTCCTGGAAATAGGCAGGACCGCATGGCTGGAACTCTGGCTATGCGGTTTGTTTTTTATTCAGGGCAATCACTCACCGGAACAGTTTCCAGTCGGGTGCGTCCTATCCAGTTCATAACCAGCCTTTTGGCGGCCCTGTCATTGCAGATGTAAAAACTGCCGTTTTGAAAGTGGCTGATGCCGTAACGGTTAAAGACCAGGGCATCCCCCCGAAAGCGTTTCCAGTGTAGCCGGGTATTTCCGGGGAGCTGGTACTCCTCAACGATCTCTTGTTCCTCCAGGTCCTGATTGCCGTTGCTATCCTCTCCGGTGATCAGTCTTTGGCTGGTATCGAATTTCAGACAGCCGCTGTTTCCTGAGCACACCATGCGCTGGCTGTGGCTGCTCATGGCTTCCGCTCTGGCTTTGAGGATGAGGTTGTTGATGGTGTAGGCAGCACTGATGACCTGATACCTGGGCACCAGCTGGGTAATGACACTGTGTGAGAGGGTCAGGAGAACGAGCAGCAGGGACGTTGCGGTGAGCATTTCGATCAGGGTAAAGCCCTTGTTGGTACCTGGTAGGGGGGGATGCATGGTTCCATGACTCCTGCTGCGGGTTGCAGGAAAGGCTAGCCGGGTTTTTTGGGGTTGCCTGTGGTACGGTTGCCTCTCTTTCTGTCAGTCATTGCCGTCTATTCACATGTCAGATGTTCTTATTCTTGGTGGGGGAATTGTTGGCCTGCTGAGTGCGCTTGAGCTTACCCAGCGTGGACGAAAGGTCACAATTGTGGATGGAGGCAGCCCCCCTGCTTCCTGGGCTGGAGGTGGGATCCTCTCTCCCTTGCATGCCTGGCGGTGCTCCAGATTCCTGAACCAGCTCACGGTTGACGGCGTTGCGCGTTATCGTCGGCTGGTCGATATGCTGGAATCCGGGGGATACACCCAAACGGGGGGCTTGTTGAATCAGGGCGGGATGTGGGTTCAAGGCCTGGAAGACGAATTGGATGATGCCTCCCGATGGGCAACCTCGTGGGGGGTGGAGCATGCCTTTATGTCTTCAGCTGACATCCCCGGGAAGCTTGTGAGAAAAGACTTGCAAGGCATTTTTTTTCCGGGACTGGGCAATGTTCGTAATCCCGGCCTGTTAAAAGCACTGCGGGCCTATTTGTGCGACAGGGGCGTGGTAATGGAGCACGCCAATGTTTCTGCGGTTTCAAGCGTGGAGAAGGGGGCGCATGTTGCTGCGGTAGATGGCCGGCAATGGCGTGCTGATCAGGCGGTCATCTGTGCTGGCTTCGGGACAGCGGGGCTTCTGGAAAAGATGGGGGTGTCGCTGCCGTTATTTCCAGCCAAGGGAGAAATGCTCCTGTATCAGCTGTCTCCCGGCGATGTGTCTGCGGTCATGCTGACAGATGAGGGCTATTTAATCCCCAGGAATGACGGTGCTGTGTTGGTAGGATCGACGTTACGCAAGGGGGACGCCAGTCATTACCCTACGGTGGCAGGTCGATATGCGCTGGAACGGCTGGCGCAGCAGTTGATGCCTGGGTTAGTCGAGACCAAACCCTGTTATCACTGGGCAGGGGTCCGCCCTGGCTGTGACCGGGATTACCCTTATCTCGGCCCTCTGCCGCACGCCAATGGTATCTATGTGGCGACGGGACATTACCGGAATGGCCTTGTGGCAGCCCCTGCGAGCGCAGAGCTGTTGGTGCAAGGGATGTGCGGCGAGTCTCCCTTTGTGGACCCCTCGCCCTACTCTGTGCCCTCGTCGTCGCGATCCAGCTCCAGCTTCTTGAGGCGGTAGCGCAGAGACCGAAAGGTCATGCCCAGTTTTTTTGCTGCAGCCGTTCGATTCCAATGCGTTGCATCAAGTGCTTTCAGAATCTCGGTTTTCTCGATGTCCTGGAGGTAATCTTCCAGCGGTTGTCGGGGGGGGCGTTCTGCCGCGTTGCCGTGGTTGCCTGCTATTGCGGTGAATTCCGTGGCGGCCGTGGGGACGTCCTGTAAACGCAAATGCTCCTTGTCGATGACGGGGCCATCACAGAGAGTCAGTGCTCGTTCAAGCGTGTTCTCCAGTTCCCGAACATTGCCAGGGAAGGCATAACTGCACAGGCTTTTGAGTGCAGACGAGCTGACTGCCGGAGTAGAAATTTCCCACGCCTGACTCAGGCGTTGCAGTATGTGCTCCACCAGACTTGGAATATCTTCCTGGCGTTCTCGCAATGGCGGGACGTGGGCCTCAATGACATTAAGGCGGTAAAAGAGATCTTGGCGGAATCGTCCTTCCGCCATTTCTCTGGCGAGATCTTTATGGGTGGCGCAAAGAATGCGAAGGTTTACCTGGAATTCTTTTGCTTCGCCAACGGGCCGGACGGATTTTTCTTGAATGGCGCGCAATAGTTTTACCTGCATATGCAAGGGAAGGTCGGCGACTTCATCAAGGAAAAGAGTGCCTCCATCGGCTTCCCGGAATAACCCTTTGCGATCCTCTACGGCACCGGTAAAGGCTCCTTTGCGGTGACCAAAAAATTCGCTTTCCATCAATTCAGAAGGAATCGCACCGCAGTTAACGGCAACAAATGGCCGCTCCCGGCGAGGGCCAAGGGAGTGGATCAGTCGTGCGATGCGCTCCTTGCCGCTGCCGGACTCACCACTGATATAAATAGGAGCCTGGCTGCGGGCAAGTTTGCGGACCTGCTCCTTCAGGGCTTTCATGGCGGGGGCGTCACCGATGAGGTTGTCTTCCTCATCAGAGTGTTCTTCTGTCTCGCTGATGCCCAGACCGTCTTCTATCAGCAGGCGCAACCTGTCAAGTGCAACCGGTTTGGAAATGAAGTCATAGGCGCCGAATTTCATGGCTTCTGTTGCCGTTTCCATATTGCCGTAGGCGGTAATGACGGCGGTTGGCATATGTGGACAGTGGCGGGAAATGTATTGCAGCAGTTCCAGCCCTGTTCCGTCCCCCAGATTCATGTCGGTCAGACACAGATCGAACGAGCTGGAACCCAATTTCTCTTTGGCGGCAGCAAGGTTTTCGGCAGCAGTGGCTTTCAGCTTCATCCGTCCCAGGGTAATCACGAGAAGCTCGCGAAGGTCGGCTTCGTCATCAACTACCAGTACATGGGGTGTCTCGGCACTCATAAATGGCCCCGTTATTGAAATTGTCGTTGCGGGTGGGCGAAGGTTATCACAAAGGATGCGCCATCCGGGTGGTCCTCAAGGTCCAGCGTCGCCTGGTTGGCATGACAGAGTTCACGGCACAAATATAAACCCAGTCCATTGCCGTCACTGGCGGTGGTGAAAAAGGGCTCAAAAAGATAGCGGGCAGCTTCTTCGCTGATGCCATTACCGTTATCGCGAATGCGCAGCCAGGGTAACCCGGTGCGATCATGGTGCCCGCAGGAAAGCTGGATGCGGCAGTCCTCGCCGCCATGTTTGATGGCATTGGCGATCAGGTTGTCGATGACCTGGGTAAGTTGATTGGTATCAAAGCGAACCTCAACCTCGCTACCGCAGGTCAGAGAAATATGCGCCTGCGTAGCATTGAGCTTCCAGTTTTCCAGGTGTTGGCCAAGGAGCCGGTTGAGCGGGAAGCGCTCAGCATTACCTTTCCCTCGCCGGGACAGGTCCAGCACATCATGGATAATGGTGTTCACACGGGTGACGTGGTTGCGGATGATAGTCAGCAGTTGCCTGTCTTCTTCGCTGGGGGAGCCTTCCAGCAACAAGTCTGAGGCATGGTTGATTGCGCTCAGTGGGTTTCTGATTTCATGGGCCAGGGTGGCAGACAGGCGGCCCAGAGAAGCCAGATTCATTTGCTGAGCTTCCTGTGCGACCCGTGCGGTGTCTTCCAGAAAGAGCAGCGTGAGGGATTCGTGGCCGGTTTCCAGTTGGGCAAAGCGGGGGCTGAGTAACGGGCTTTGTTCGGAAACTTTCAATGTGGAATGCGGCAGTAGCGGATTGCCTTGCCAACGCTGATATCGTTCATAAAGAGCGCCGGGGAGCTTGTTGCCCCGCATGGCAATATTGAAAAGATTATCGGCAGCTTCATTCGACATGAGTACCTGTTGCTGTTCATCAAACACGAGAATGCCGGTTCGCATTCGTTGCACAATTTGTTCGTTAAGCGCTTCCAGGCGTTCAATGGCTACCCGTTGGTGTCTGGCAATTTGTTCGCTGTGCTCCAGTCGGACTGCAATCTGCTGGATAATGACGGAGATCATGAAAAAGGCGATGCCAAGCAGGCCTGATTCAGTAAGCGCAAAAGGTGAGCTGAGCTGCGTCTGGATGGAAAAGTAGAATTGCTCGAACATGACTGACAAGGTTGCCAGGGCAGCGATCAGATAGCCGAGCCGACCTCGGAGCAGAATATTCCCTGCTGCTACAGTGACCAGTAGCAATACCGCCAGCCCGCCTTCCAGTCCCCCACTAGAGTGGACTACCAGTGTCAGCATCAGAAGATCTGCAATCAGGGAGGCCGGTTCTGCCCAGCCAGGGAATGCTCGCAGGTGATGCCTGAAATCCAGAGTGGTGGAAGCAAGGGTCAGACCCAAGTAAAGAAACAGGGTGATTTCAAACAGGTTGTGGGAATCGGCACCGATTACCGGTTTGTCCGGGGCGTAGTGCAACAGCATCAGCACACAGGCGATCGCAATCCGGTAAACGTTATAGATGCGGGCCGGGGTCCAACGTTGATTAGGATTCATGATGTTCCAGATACTGGCGCTGGTGATCCTGGCAGCAAAAGTGCTTGCCGTTGTGACTGAAGGCTTCGTTGGCGGGCACGTGGACACCGCATTGCTGGCACTTCAGCATGTTCTGGGACTGGGTTAGCGTCGCCGGTGGTTTGCCTTGCGGGCCGGCAAGCAGGCGTTTTGCCACTCGCCAGGCAAGGTATATCAGTGCAGCGATGATCAGCAGGCGAATCAGCCCCATCCTTGTCCCCTTGTTTTTATGCTGGTTGGTGCATTCATGGATTGCTGGCTAAAGAGTACAATCAGCGCTCATTTGAGGAAAGCTCGGCCCGCACAGGGTGGGGCGATCGTGGCCGGATCGGGCCAATAGTCTGAAAAGCAGGTCTTGAAATGCGAATAGTCATGGCCCAGCAGAACGCGCTGGTGGGGGATATCGAAGGGAATGCCCAGCGGGTTATTGCGTCAGCAGATGAAGCCCGGCGTTTGTTGGGGGCGGACCTTGTGCTGTTTCCTGAACTGATGCTGACCGGCTATCCGCCAGAGGATCTGCTGCTGCGCCCCAGCCTGAACAGCCGTGTGGATGAAGCGCTGGCGGAGATCGGCGCCAGAGTCTCTGTCCCCGTCGTGCTGGGTTACCCTGCGGTGCGTAATGGTTTACGCCGAAATGCGGCAGGGGTGATTTTCCCGGGAGACAAAGGCCCCCGGCACGAATATTTCAAACAACACCTGCCCAATTACCGGGTGTTTGATGAAAAGCGTTACTTTCAGCGAGGCGACAAACCCTGCACCTTTGAGCTGCAGGGGTGGACGCTGGGGCTGACCATCTGTGAGGACATCTGGCATGCCGAGCCTGCTGCGCAGTTGCAGCAGGCGGGCGTGGATGTGGTGCTCAACCTCAATGCCTCGCCGTTCCGGGCCAACAAGGTGGCGGAGCGTCTGGAGCAGGTCGANGCCCGCAGTCGTGAAACNGGTCTGCCGGTGCTGTATTGCAACCTGGTCGGGGGNCAGGATGAGCTGGTGTTCGATGGCGCCTCTTTTGTCTGTAACAGCAAGGGCGAGCGCTGTGTGCAGGGGGCCAGNTTTNATGAGGCGCTGGTNCCCGTGGACCTGCAATGTGCGGATGGGCACTGCGAACCGGTCGGCGAGGTGTTGCCCGTTCCGGGGCTTGAGGAAAGCATTTACCAGGCGCTGGTGCTCGCCACTCGCGATTACGTCAACAAGAACGGTTTCANGGGGGCGTTGCTGGGGTTGTCCGGGGGGATTGATTCGGCNCTGACNCTGGCGGTTGCTGTCGATGCGCTGGGCCCAGAGCGGGTAGAAGCGGTCATGATGCCATTCCGCTATACCTCGGCCTGGAGNCTGGAAGATGCCGAAAANCAGGCNCGCACNTTGCGGGTGAAATATCGCGTGATGCCTATTGAGCCTGCTTTTAACGGCTTTATGGGNATTCTTNGCGAGGCTTTCGAGGGGTTGGCCAAGGACACNACCGANGAAAACCTGCAGGCCCGTTGTCGTGGGGTGCTGTTGATGGCGCTGTCCAATAAAAGCGGCTCGGTGGTTCTCACCACCGGTAACAAGAGCGAGATGGCNGTGGGTTACGCTACCTTGTACGGGGACATGGCCGGTGGCTTTGCCGTCCTCAAGGATGTCTTCAAGACCATGGTGTANCGCCTNTGTCGCTGGCGGAACCAGAAGGCAGGGATGGAAATTGTCCCTGACAGGGTCATCACCCGCCCGCCCTCTGCGGAGCTGGCGCCGGATCAGGTCGACAGTGATTCGCTNCCCGATTACGACGAGCTGGATGCGATCCTGGAGCGCTATGTGGAGCAGGACATGAGTGCGGAAGCGGTGATTCGGGATGGGTTCGACCGTGATAACGTCTACAAGGTGGTCAAACTGACCGACCGCAATGAGTACAAGCGCCGTCAGGCTGCGGTGGGCCCCCGGGTTAGTCGCCGNGCCTTTGGNAANGACCGGCGTTATCCGATCACCAACGGCTGGCGACCGGGGGACTAAGGACAGCNGCNAGCCTCAAGCTNNNAGCTACNAGGAAGNTCANNATNNAANANNAGNACCNANNAANGGTGGCGCCGAATNNGNNTCGGNGCCACCCTTTTTGTAGCTNGNAGCTNGNAGCTNGNAGCTTNANAGNANGTCGAAGGTCAGCAGGCTCAGCAGACCATTGTCTTCATCCGGCCACCAGGCCAGATCGACCTGTTTGTCCTTGCCCAGATAGTCGCTGTCNGGGAAGTTCAGGGCGAGCACATTGCGGCTTTTCTCTGCCAGCTTGGGNTAATCCAGGCGCTCATANCCTTTCACCATGATCGCCAGCGCTTCCTCTANCGCAGGGGTCTGCTGGTAGTGNTTCACGACATACTGGGCCCGGTTAATAGAGGCGACAATGGCGCCGCGGCGGGCGTAGTAGCGGGCCACATGCAATTCCTGNCGAGCCAGCTGGTTGCGAATGTGGACCATCCGNGAGCGCGCATCCGGTGCATATTCGCTGTCCGGGAAGCGGGCCACCAGCCGCTCAAAATCCCGGAAGGCATCCTTGGCGGCATCCATGTCCCGTGCNGACTTGTCAGAGGTGACGAGNTTGTCGAACAGGCCTTTTTCCATGTTGAAATTGGCAAGGCCGCGCATGTACANCGCATAGTCCACCCGGGNATGGGCNGGGTAATTGCGCATGAAACGTTGGGCGGCGACCACCGTGGCCGGGTAGTCTACGGCCATGTAACTGGCGTAGATCAGGTCCAGNCCCGCCTGCTCGGCATAGTCGCCATAGGGGAAACGTGCCTCAAGCTCTTTCAGTTCATCGATGGCNGTCAGGTANTTCTTTGACTCNATCGANTCGTGGGCTTCACGGTACTGGTCGGCTTCGGTGAGCTCAGGGCGTTCCTTGGTGGCGCAGCCAGCGAGCAACAGCAAACACAGCAGGGGCCAGAAAATGCGTGGCATTCTTTCCTCGTTGAACGGGTTACAATAGCGGGTCACATTTAAACACAGGTTGGATCATGGGACATCTTGGCGGCGAGAAAATTCAACGTACCGAGCAGGTGCGGGCAGAACAGGCGGGTCAGCGGGTGGATCAGGCCGCTGCCGAACTGTTTGATGGCTTCTCCCGCTCGCGCCTGCAGGCATGGATCAAGGACGGCGTACTCACCGTCAACGGCAACAAGGCCAAGCCCAAGGACAAGCTCACCGGCAATGAATCCCTCAGTCTGGAGGTGGTNATCGAGCCTGAGCTGGANGANCAGCCTCAGTCCATCGAGCTGGATATCGTCTACGAGGACGAGGACCTGTTGGTCATCAACAAGCCCACAGGCCTNGTGGTNCACCCGGCAGCGGGCCANGCNGATGGCACCNTGCTNAACGGCTTGCTGCACCATGATGAGCGGCTTAACAGTCTGCCCAGAGCNGGTATTGTTCACCGNNTGGACCGGGACACCACCGGGCTGATGGTGGTGGCGCGNTCGNTNGANGCCCATACCAGTCTGGTNTCCCANCTNCAGGACAAGAGCCTGTTCCGCCAGTACGAAGCCATTGCCGTCGGNGTGATGACCGGTGGNGGCAAGGTAGATGCCCCCATGGGGCGCCATCCGGTGGATCGCAAGAAGCAGGCAGTATTAAAGGAAGGCGGCAAGAATGCGGTCACCCANTACCGGGTNATGGACCGCTACCGTGCCCACACCCGNATCCAGGTGCAGCTGGAGACCGGCCGGACCCATCAGATCCGCGTTCATATGGCCTTCCGCAACTATCCGTTGGTGGGCGATCCGCTNTACGGCGGCCGNCTCAAGTTNCCGGCGGGGGCGAGCGAGGAATTGCGCCAGGCGCTGCGGCGTTTTCCGCGTCAGGCGCTGCATGCCCGCAAACTTGGCTTGATTCATCCTGCCAGTGGCGAATATTGTGAGTTCGAATCACCGCTGCCGGATGATATGCAGGCCCTGATTTCGGTTCTGGAGCGCGACGCCAAAGACGAGCCATAGAGTGGCCATCGCCGCAGGCGCTCNCCATCTTCCATCCCGGTACGGGGTTTTCACTGTCTGCCCGAGGCTTCCCGATGGACTCTCCCGAACGCGATCAATGGTTATGGCCTGACTGGCACCCTCACCCTGCGGTTNGTGCGGCGGTGACGACCCGTGCCGGCAANATCTCCCCCAAACCCTGGAATGGTTTNAANCTGGGCCTGAACTGCGGTGACCAACCCGCACGCGTGGAACAGGCCCGTCACTGTGTGGAAAAGCACCTGGATGCTGACCACCCGGTGGCGTGGCTCTGGCAAGTGCATGGCAAGCGGGTCATCCGCGCAGGCGAGCAGGATANCGAGGCCGACGGTGTCTGGACCGANCAGCAACGGTGGCCTTGTGTNGTGCTTACCGCTGACTGCCTGCCGGTGCTGTTGGCGCGTACGGATGGCACCGCAGTGGCCGCAGTGCACGCCGGNTGGCGGGGGCTGCAGGCAGGCATTGTNGGCGAAGGTCTGGCCAGCATCGCGCCCAATGGCGAGCCGGTCAGNGCCTGGCTNGGCCCTGCCATCTGTGGCAAATGCTATCAGGTGGGGGACGAGGTCTACCGCGCGTTCGTCGATAGCAANGCNGCNTTCNAACCCGCCTTCCAGAAAGACGCGACGCCTCACCACTGGCGGTTCTCCGTGGCCCATGCNGCCATGATCGAACTGGCNGCCCTCGGCGTCACCGATGTCCAGGGCGGAGACCTCTGCACCGCCTGCGACCTGAACCGTTTCTATTCCTACCGCAAGGAAGGTGAGACGGGGCGGTTTGCGTCGTTGATCTGGCTGGANGNNGNNANTTAANAGTNAATANTGAATNATTNNTNGNNGCNNGGGGCNGTNCTGTGTTTACNNGANCGCAAGNGGCCGCGTCCANNGGTTGGGCGCGGCCTCTNNCGTTTNAAANCCTNACCNANGCGNTNCTCGCGCCGNTNTTAANTNTTCANTATTNACTNTTAANTGCNCTTGNGTTTGGCCCAATCGGACCCATCTCTCTATCAGTTGATTGATNACCGGTGATCGCGCTGGGCTTGCCGTCAGGGAGTCCTTTTGCGGGTCACGACCGGATAGGAGCGTTNACGAATGCGAATGGACAAACTCACTGCGCGGCTGCAGGAAGCCCTGTCGGATGCGCAATCCCTGGCCGTGGGGCAGGGCAATAGCACTATTGAACCGGTTCACCTGATGCTGGCACTGATGCAGCAGCAGGGGGGCGTGGCAAAACCCCTGCTGGAAAAAGCCGGAGCCAATACGGCGGATGTGGTGACCGCGCTNAACATGGCNGTGGACAAACTGCCCACGGTGAGCAATTTCAATGGTGATGTGCAGATGGGGCAANGCACCGGCCGGCTGTTGAACCTGGCCGACCGNGAAGCCCAACAAAATGGTGACCAGTATCTCTCTTCCGAGGTGGTGCTGCTGGCGGCCTGTGATGANAACGGTGAGCTGGGCAAGCTGCTNAAGCACGCCGGTGTGACCAAGAAGGTGCTGGCGGCCAAGATCGCGGAAGTGCGTGGCGGGGAAACNGTCAATGATCCCAACGCAGAAGACAAGCGCGAAGCACTGGANAAATACACCGTGAATCTCACCGAGCGCGCCGAGTCCGGNAAGCTCGATCCGGTGATNGGCCGCGACGATGAGATTCGCCGCACGATCCAGGTGTTGCAGCGTCGTACCAAGAATAACCCGGTGCTGATCGGTGAGCCCGGTGTGGGCAAGACCGCGATCGTCGAGGGGNTGGCCCANCGCATCATCAATGGCGAGGTGCCGGAGGGNCTCAAGGACAAGCAGGTGTTGTCGCTGGATATGGCGGCGCTGATCGCCGGTGCCAAATACCGGGGTGAATTCGAAGAGCGCCTCAAGGCGGTGCTCAACGAGTTGGCGAAGCAGGAGGGNCGCATCATCCTGTTCATTGATGAGCTGCATACCATGGTCGGCGCTGGCAAGGGCGAAGGTTCCATGGATGCCGGCAACATGCTCAAGCCNGCNTTGGCCCGCGGCGANCTGCATTGTGTCGGGGCGACCACGCTGGATGAGTATCGCCAGTACATTGAAAAAGATGCCGCCCTGGAGCGTCGCTTCCAGAAGGTGCAGGTGGATGAGCCCACCGTGGAAGACACCATTGCCATTCTGCGTGGCCTGAAAGAGCGCTACGAAGTGCACCATGGTGTGGACATTACCGACAGCGCCATCATTGCCGCGGCGCGTCTGAGTCACCGCTATATCACCGACCGTCAGCTGCCGGACAAGGCCATCGATCTGATTGACGAGGCGGGCAGNCGTATCCGCATGGAAATTGATTCCATGCCGGAAGAAATGGACCGTCTTGATCGTCGTCTGATTCAGCTCAAGATGGAACGTGAAGCCCTGCGCAAAGAGGAAGANGAGGCCAGCAAGAAGCGTCTTGAAAAGCTCGAAGGCGACATCGACGAACTGGAAAAACAGTATGCCGACCTGGAAGAAATCTGGCAGGCGGAAAAAGCGGCCTTGCAGGGTGCCCAGGAGTACAAGGCNGAGCTGGAGCAGGCCCGTGTNGAGCTGGAGCAGGCGCGCCGGGCGGGTGACTTGAATCGTATGTCNGAGCTGCAGTACGGCGTGATCCCGGATCTGGAGAAGAAGGTGCAGGCGGCTCAGGACCAGGAAGAGCAGCAGGCCCAGACCGAGAACCAGTTGCTGCGNAACAAGGTCACCGACGAGGAAATTGCCGAGGTCGTTTCCAAGTGGACCGGGATTCCNGTGTCCAAGATGCTGGAGGGCGAGCGCGACAANCTGNTNCGNATGGAAGAGGCNCTGCANGNCCGGGTGGTNGGNCAGAACGAAGCCGTGGAAGCCGTTTCCAACGCGGTGCGTCGTTCCCGTGCCGGGCTGTCTGACCCCAATCGTCCCAACGGCAGTTTCCTGTTCCTGGGTCCCACGGGGGTTGGCAAGACCGAGCTGTGTAAAGCGCTGGCCAACTTCCTGTTCGATACCGAAGAAGCCATGGTGCGTATCGACATGTCCGAGTTCATGGAGAAGCATTCCGTGGCCCGGTTGGTGGGGGCGCCTCCCGGCTATGTCGGCTATGAAGAAGGCGGTTACCTGACCGAAGCGGTGCGTCGCAAGCCTTACTCGGTGGTGCTTCTGGACGAGGTGGAGAAGGCCCACCCGGATGTCTTCAACATCCTGTTGCAGGTGCTGGATGATGGCCGCCTGACCGATGGTCAGGGCCGTACGGTGGATTTCCGCAATACGGTGGTGGTGATGACCTCAAATCTGGGGTCGGATCTGATTCAGACCCTGGCCAGTGGCGGAGATTACGAGGCCATGAAGTCCGCGGTGATGGAGGTAGTGGGTAACCACTTCCGCCCTGAATTCATCAACCGGGTGGACGAAACGGTGGTGTTCCACCCCCTGGAGAAAGACCAGCTCAAGGGAATCGCTTCTATCCAGCTGGAGTACCTGCGCAAGCGTTTGGCGGAGAGAGAGATTCGTCTGGAGCTCAGCGATGCCGCCTTGGGCAAGTTGGTGGATGCAGGGTTCGACCCGGTCTACGGAGCCCGGCCACTCAAGCGGGCCATTCAGCAGCAGCTGGAAAACCCACTGGCGCAGGCGTTACTGCGAGGCGAGTACGCTGCGGGCGATCTGGTTCGGGTCGATGTGGAGGGCGAGCAGTTCCATTTTTCCCATTGAGTGACTCGACCGGGGGTTGCCAAACAGAAAGGCCGCACTGAGTGCGGCCTTTCTGTTTGGCGGAACAAACGCCGTTATCAGCTTGCCTGACACTTGCTCAGGGCTTCCTGGGTTTCCTCAATCATCTTGTCCTTGGCTTCCTGGTCGAGTACTTCCATTTCGCCTGTGTCCGGGTTCTCCCTGCGCACAATGGGCTTGTTCTTCAGGGTATCCAGGTTCTGCTGGTGTTGTTCGCAACGTTCCTGGGACACTGCCTCGGGTTCCGTTTCCAGACGTTTTTCTTCTGTCGCCTGTTTTTCGGCGGTGGCTTTGGCGCGCGCCGCCGCTTCGCGTTTGGCATTCAGGGCGTCAATGGCGCTGTCCTGATCGGAGCTGGCATTGGTGCGGGTATTGATCTCGGTGGCCTGCACCCCCTGGGGAGGCGCGGCGTCATAATGGGTTACCCCGTTGTCATCGACCCACTTGTAGAACTTGGCCGCGGAGCTGACGCTGGCAAGGGTGAGCAAGGCGCCCCCAAAGAACAGGCTGAATCTGGTCATAGTGTCGGTCTTCTTATGGTTTTGCGGAGTCCGTAAGACTTTAGCATGAACCGGGACGGGGCATTTCTGCAAGCCCGGACCGACCAAGGGCTTTGAATCGTCGCACATTTCTGACAAAATTGAGCCTTTCCGGAGATCGGGACCCGCATTTGCTTACCGGTAAATGTGTGGCCGGGACCCGGGGCATCGTTACCGCGATGTCCGGTCAGCAGTATCACTGCACTCTCGTCCCGCTGTGGGAGCCTCCGGAGGATTCTGTTTTCTTGCGGGGTAGCTCCGTCTTCTCCCCCTGAATTCAGTGCCTCCTGTTTGCCTCTCTGCCTGCGTCTGCGTCGGCCACCTCCGACGGGACTTCAGAATGCCCAACTATGGCGTTCTCTCTGCAGGTCTCCAGCAACGTCGTCCTGCCCCCGGTATCGGGAAGCAGGGGTTATGCATTCTGATTTTGAGGTAGCAACCGTGGAAATGTTATCCGGCGCGGAAATGGTGGTCCGTGCGTTGCAAGACGAGGGGGTGGAGTACATCTTCGGGTATCCCGGAGGGTCCGTACTGCACATTTATGATGCCCTGTTCCAGCAGGACAAGGTAAACCATATTCTGGTGCGTCACGAGCAGGCTGCGACCCACGCGGCTGACGGCTATGCCCGTGCCACCGGCAAACCGGGCGTGGTCATGGTGACCTCTGGTCCGGGTGCCACTAATGCCATTACCGGCTTGGCCACGGCGTTCATGGATTCCATTCCCATGGTGGTGTTGTCCGGGCAGGTCCGTTCCGACTGGATTGGCGATGACGCTTTCCAGGAAACCGACATGATCGGCGTATCCCGTCCGGTGGTGAAGCACAGCTTCATGGTCCGTGATGCCAAAGACATCCCGGAGATCATGAAAAAGGCGTTCTATATTGCCACCACTGGCCGCCCCGGCCCGGTACTGGTTGATATCCCCAAGGATCAGACCGCGCCGAACGTGAAGAACCCCTACGAATACCCGAAGAAAGTGAAGATGCGTTCCTACGCACCGGTCAGCCGTGGCCATTCCGGCCAGATCCGCAAGGCGGTGGAAGAGCTGATGAAAGCCAAGCGCCCGGTCATCTATGCCGGCGGTGGTGTGGTGCAGGGGGAGGGCAGCGAACTGCTCACCACGCTGGCGCATCGTCTTAACTTCCCGGTGACCAATACCCTGATGGGGCTTGGCGGTTTCCCGGGAACGGACAAGCAGAACGTGGGCATGCTGGGCATGCATGGCACCTATGAAGCCAACATGACCATGCACAATTCCGACGTCATTCTTGCCGTGGGTGCGCGCCTGGACGACCGGGTGACCAACAATGTGAAGAAGTTCTGCCCGGGTGCCAAGATCATCCACATCGATATCGACCCGGCTACTATCTCCAAGAACGTGATGGCGCATATCCCCATCGTTGGCCCGGTAGATCAGGTGCTGGAAGAAATGCTGGCCGCGCTGGATGAGCACGGTGGCGAGCCGGACCAGAAGGCGCTGGAGCGCTGGTGGGAAGAAATTGCCGGCTGGCGCAAGGTGCATGGCATGCGCTATGAGACCAACGAAGACGGTCCCATGAAGCCCCAGCAGGTGGTCCAGGCGCTGTATAAGGCCACTAACGGCGATGCCTATGTGACCTCTGATGTGGGGCAGCACCAGATGTTCGCGGCCCAGTACTACCAGTACGACAAGCCTCGTCGCTGGATCAACTCCGGTGGTCTGGGCACCATGGGTTTCGGTCTGCCAGCGGCCATGGGTGTGCAGTTTGCGTTCCCGGAGGCCACGGTGGCGTGTGTTACCGGTGAAGGCTCTATCCAGATGAACATCCAGGAGCTCTCCACCTGCCTGCAGTACGGCCTGCCGGTGAAGATCATCAACATCAACAACCAGGCGTTGGGCATGGTGCGTCAGTGGCAGGACATGCAGTACGGTGGCCGCCACAGCCAGTCCTACATGGAGTCCTTGCCTGACTTTGTGGCCTTGGCAGAAGCCTACGGCCATGTGGGTATGAAGGTGACCAAGTTCGAGGACCTGGAAGGGGCCATGAACGAAGCCTTCGCCCTGAAGGATCGTCTGGTATTCATGGATATCTATGTTGACCCCACCGAGCACGTTTACCCGATGCAAATTGCTGACGGTTCCATGCGCGACATGTGGCTGAGCAAGACGGAGCGGACCTGATGCGTCGAATTATTTCTATCCTCATGGAAAACGAACCTGGCGCCCTGAGCCGGGTCATCGGTCTGTTCTCCCAGCGTGGCTATAACATCGACACCCTGTCGGTGGCCCCGACGGAAGACAAGACCCTGTCTCGCCTGACCCTGACCACCTTCGGTGATGACCTGAAGATTGAGCAGATCACCAAGCACCTGAACAAGCTGATCGAGGTGGTCAAGTTGGTTGACCTGACCGAAGGGGCCCACATCGAGCGTGAGCTGATGCTCATCAAGGTGAAGGCCACCGGCGCTCAGCGTGCCGAGGTGAAGCGCAGTGTGGATATCTTCCGTGGCCAGATCGTGGATGTGACCAGTACCGTCTACACCATCCAGCTGACGGGTGCCTCTGACAAACTGGATGCCTTTATCGGTGCCATTGGGGAAACCCAGGTACTGGAAGTGGTGCGTTCCGGTGTGTCCGGGATCTCCCGGGGTGAGAAGGTGTTGAGCCTGTAAAGACTCACACCGCCCACAAAAAAGCCGCTCACGTTAGAGCGGCTTTTTTGTGGGCGGTGTGTTGCGCGAAAGCGTCATTCGGCCACCTGTGACCAGAAAGCGTTAATCAGCGGTTCTTCCTTGCGGCGCTCCTGTGTAAAGAGGCCCACTTCATAGGGCGCCAGAGCGGGTTGGACGTCCAGTGTCCGGGTGCGTCCTGCCAGTGGGCTGTTGTCGAGCACAATCTTGGGCACTACCCCGACCCCAAACCCCAGACTCACCATGCTGACGATGGCCTCGTTGCCGCCGACCTGAGCATAAATATGGGGTTTGACCCCCAGTTGCCGAAACCACCGATCCACGCGTTCCCTGGCCAGGCCTTCTTCAGAAAGGATCATGGGGGTGTCTTCCCAGGCGCTTTTGCTGGCGGTGCCGCTGAGGTGTTCCGCCAGTTGGGCCTGCCCGGCCTGGGCAATGAACAGCAAGGGCGAGCGGGCGATGGGGCGAAAGGCAATCCCGGTTGGCAGGTGGTCGGGCCTGGCGCCGATGGCGATATCCTCTTCGCCCTGCTGCACCCGGTGCACGGCTTGTGCCGGGTCCCCGGTGTGCAGTTTGAGTTCAATTCGCGGGTACTGGTGGCGGAAACTGCTGAGCAGGTCATACAGGAAGCTGTAGCTGGCGGTCACCGAACAATACAGGCTCAACTCCCCCTGTAACACGCGGCGGTCTTCCTGCAAGGCGTGGCGCAGGTTGTCCCAGCGGGTGAGGGTGTCGCGGGCATATTCCTGAAAACGCTGCCCTTCGCGGGTCAGCGTGACACTGCGATTGTCCCGGTAGAACAGCGCGGCTCCCAGCTCGTCTTCCAATTGTTGAATGGTACGGCTGAGCGTGGAGGGGCTCACGTGGCACATGCTGCTGGCCCGGCCGAAGTGCAGGGTGTCTGCCAGGGTCAGGAACAGGCGAAGGGGTTTGGTATCCATGGCTTTGTTTCTTTAATCGCAATGCAATGTTTCAAATATATCATTTTACGCAATGCGACAGATAGCCTAGAGTGGCTGGCCTGTTCGGGGCCGTACCATCGGCCTCGCCACCGTTTTCTTCACCCCCAGAAAGAGCCAGAACTATGAGCATGCAAGTTTACTACGACAAGGATTGTGACCTTTCCATCATCCAGGGCAAGAAAGTGGCCATCATCGGCTACGGTTCCCAGGGCCACGCCCATGCCTGCAACCTGAACGATTCCGGTGTCGACGTGACCGTGGGTCTGCGTCCTGGCTCTTCTTCTATCGCCAAGGCTGAAGCCCACGGCCTGAAAGTGAGCGACGTACCTTCTGCCGTTGCTGCTGCTGACGTGGTGATGATCCTGACTCCCGATGAGTTCCAGGCTCAGCTGTACAAGGCTGAAATCGAGCCGAACCTGAAGGAAGGTGCTACCTTGGCGTTCGCCCACGGTTTTGCTATCCACTACAACCAGATCGTGCCGCGCGCTGATCTGGACGTGATCATGATCGCCCCGAAAGCGCCGGGTCACACCGTGCGTACCGAGTTCACCAAGGGTGGCGGTATTCCTGACCTGATCGCGATCTTCCAGGACGCTTCTGGCAATGCCAAGAACGTTGCCCTGTCTTACGCTTCCGGCGTGGGCGGCGGCCGTACCGGTATCATCGAAACCACCTTCAAGGACGAGACTGAAACCGATCTGTTCGGTGAGCAGGCGGTACTGTGTGGTGGTGCGGTAGAGCTGGTGAAAGCCGGTTTTGAAACCCTGACCGAAGCCGGCTACGCGCCGGAAATGGCCTACTTCGAGTGTCTGCACGAACTGAAGCTGATCGTCGACCTGATGTACGAAGGTGGCATCGCCAACATGAACTACTCCATCTCCAACAACGCGGAGTACGGTGAGTATGTGACTGGCCCGGAAGTGATCAACGACGAATCCCGTGCTGCCATGCGCAACGCCCTGAAGCGTATCCAGAGCGGTGAGTACGCCAAGATGTTCATCGCCGAAGGCGCTCACAACTACCCGTCCATGACCGCTGCCCGTCGCAACAACGCGGCTCACCCCATCGAGCAAGTGGGTGAGAAGCTGCGTGGCATGATGCCGTGGATCAAGGCGAACCAGATCGTCGACAAGAGCAAAAACTAAGCTTTTGTGACGATCACAAAAACGCGGCTTCGGCCGCGTTTTTTGTTTTCGGGGGGTGCGTTACACTAGCCTCAACATCTTTGGGACGGATTTCCATGCAGGACAACGACAAGACAACTACCCCACCCCAGGAAACCTTTGAAGTGGTGGAGGCCGAACAGCGTACCGGTGCCCGCCACAAAGGGGTTTACCTGTTGCCGAACCTGTTCACTACCGGGGCCCTGTTCGCCGGCTTTTATGCCATCGTGGCGGCCATGAACGGGCTGTTCGAGAACGCAGCGCTGGGCATCATTGTGGCCGGCATTCTCGATGGCATGGATGGCGGTGTTGCCCGCCTGACCAACACCCAGAGCAAGTTCGGGGCAGAGTATGACTCGCTTTCCGACTGTGTGGCTTTCGGTGTGGCGCCGGGACTGGTGGCCTATTCCTGGGCGCTGTCCGGGCTGGGCAAGTTTGGCTGGATGGCCGCCTTCATCTACGTCGCATGTGCCGCACTGCGTCTGGCGCGCTTCAACGTACAGGCCGAATCGACCGACAAGCGCTTCTTTATCGGGCTGCCCAGCCCCACCGGGGCTGGCTTGGTGGCTACCATGGTGTGGTTGGGGGCGAGCCGCGGTATTGAGGGCAGTGACGTATCCTGGCTGGTAGCCTTCATGGTCGCCGGGGCGGGCCTTTTGATGGTGTCCTCGGTGAAGTATCACTCCTTCAAGGAATTCCACATTGGCCGGGTGCCGTTCAAGGTATTGCTGGGCGTGATTATTGCCTTTGCCATTGTGTTTCTGGATCCTCCTCTGGTGTTACTTTCTGCTGCTGTGATCTATGTGGCTGTCGGACTACTGATGAGTCTGTGGCACCTGCGAAAAGGCGGGCGGGCATAATAATCAGGCTGCCGCTAAGCCGGTATTGTGAAGCGAAAGCCTATCCCCTTTATTGTGATCGGGCGGGAACGTGATTAAACGGATACGCGCTTCTATTACCTGCCTGACATGCTGGGTGAAAAAGGCGTGGGGTGCCGTCCCTGCCAGAATCAGGCCATTCATCGTGAATGTACTGGTTGGGGTTGCCATTGTGCTCTGGCTTCACCTGAACCCTGATTCCTCCATGGTAAAGCGGCAGCAGGACAGGGGGCTGGACTGGCTCTCGCGTCTGGTGACCAACACCTCGTTTGCTCCGCAACCCAGTCAGCCTATCTTCATGGTCAATGTGGATTCCGAAACCTATACCGAGTGGGGCGAGCCTTGGCTGACCCCGGCGGATAAGGTCGCTGACATCATTGGCCGACTGCTTCAGGCCGGTCCTGCACAAATCGTTGTGGATTTTGATTTCAGTCGGCGTAGGGATCTGCAGCCCTTGATGGAGGTGTTGGCGCCCTATCAGGAAGACGATGCGCCTGAGACCCAGCTGATATTCATGAAAACCCAGTCCTTACAGTTGCCGGCCAAGAGTGTTCTCCCGGCGTTTCGGCGATCTGCACTGGATGACCTGGTGGCGTCCAGTGCCAGGCTGCATTGGGCTGCCCCGCTTTTCCGTCCGGACAGGGATGGTGTCATCCGGCACTGGCAGCTGATCATTGGGGGATGCAATCAAGGGGGCTTGCAGCTACTGCCCTCAGTGCAGTTGCTGTCTGTCATGCTGAGTCATGGTGTGGATCAGGATCTCTATGCGTTATTGGCGCCGGGCCAAGAGGGTTGTCTCTCGATGCCACACTTTGCCGGGCGTGTCCGTCTCAATGCTGATAAGCAGATCGAACTGGCGGGAGACGAGCTACGACACCGTATAGTCTTCGCCTTGCCGCCAACCCCTGAGGATGGCTATTTGCCTGTTGACTGGCAGGGAGTTTCCCTCCCTGCTGTTACCGCGTTGTCGGCAAGAGATGTGGTGGCGGCGGAGACTCTGGCTACGGGTGGATTGCTGGATGGGGCCTTGGTAATCGTTGGGGCCAGTCACCGGGATTCTGGTGATATTCATATGACGCCAGTGGGGCGAATGCCGGGGTCTCTGGTCCTGGCCAACAGTATTACCGCGTTGCAGGGGCTGGAGCAGGTGCAGCGCCCGCCGCTGCTGTTGATTGTGGCCGTGGAGTTGTTGTTGATCGTTGTGACGTCCTGGCTATTCATGATCATGTCGCCCTTTGCGGCAACCCTGGTGAGCTCGGCCGGCATTGCCTTGCTGGTTGTGCCGTTAAGTCTGCTGGCCTTCAGTCAGGGGGTATGGCTGGACTTTGCATTGCCGATTCTTGCGGTGCAATTGAAGAGCCTGTTTGTTGAGGCTTCCCTGGGGTACAGCAAGATGCGAGAGAAAGGGGTCAGGGGATTGTTATGACGCGATTCGGATCGATATTGTTGGGTGGCTGGCTGGTGACAGTCGCATCCGTGGCTGTTGCACGCGATGCCGTCGGGGTGATTACGGCGGTGGCCGACTCGGGGCTGGTAACTCTGCGGGGAGCGCATGAGCGCCCAGCGAGCCTGTTTGCGGTAATCCAGCCTGGAGAGCAAGTGGTGGTGGCGCCTGGGGGGCACGCTACCGTCCGCTATGCTGGCGAAGATATCAACGTAACCGCGGCAAACAGTCCGTACCGCCTTCCTGCCGAAGAAACCGGAGATAGCATCGCCGGTAATATGCTCGATTGGGCTCTCTCAGTTCTAGGTTCTACCGATGCCGAGCTTGAGGAGCCTGTGGCAGTGGCGATGGCTTCCCGCGGCTTCCACTCTTTGTCCCTTTATTATGTTGGGCCATTTGGCAACTATTTGCAGCGCAGGGATCACATGGTCGTGATTCATGATGCCAGCATGGTTGTGGAATCTGTTGTTGTGGGCGGGGAGCTACAGGTGCTGCCGGTGGTGCCGGTGCAGCCAGGGGTGAGCGCTGTGGATATGCGTGGCCTGCCAGAAGGAGATTATGTGCTACATGTGTGCGCAGCTGAGCGGTGCCTTCAGTTTCCTCTGCGTTGGCAGGAAATACTGGATGAGAGTTCACAAGCGGTGGAGGATCTCCCTCCGGAGCTCGCGGCCCTGGCCCTGATACGTGATGGCGATCTTTATCAGCTTGAAGGGATTCAGCAGCTCTGGGGAGCGAGAGAAAACAGTGAACTGGCACAGGCCTTGTTTGCTCGATTGCAACCTGTGGAATAACACTGGATTTAGTGCCTATCCCTCAAATGGGGGATGCGGGAGCCGTGCTTGCCGGGCTATAACGGCACGGGTTAAGGCTTCGGGGGGCTGATCTGTACCGGGGTCATTGCGACTATTCCGCGCTCGAGCCGGATTTTGACTAGAAGGGAATATCATGAAAAAGAATGTAATTGCGTTGTCCGTCGTGGCTGCCATGGCGTTGCCTGGTGCGGCTCTGGCCGACCAAAAAGACGGAGAAAATGTGGATTCCACGGCCAAAGTGCAAGCCAGCCCGGCAATGGATGCTCTGAGTTTGGCTGCAGGCCTTGAGGCGCTGGGGCGTGACAAGAAGGATGCCCTGTTACTGGCAGCGGCCTTGCGTTTGCAGCAATCTGTGGCAACCGAAAATGCCTCCAGGGAAAAGACGGTTCAAGGCGATGCTGACGAGTCTGCCGACAAACCCGGGCAGGTGGCGTTAGCCGAGTTGGCGAAGGAGTATGCCGGTGACAATGAAGCGCTCCTTTCTGTTGTTGCCATGGCAGGTGACACAGTTGCCTCTCGGGGTGCTCACTACGGTGCGATTGGACATGAAGACCGGGTTTACGCACGCACGACCGATGTTTATGACATTACCTTTACCGGCGGGCGCCAAGCTGAGATTCTGGTTCGCGGCGATGGTGATACCGATCTCGACCTCTATATCTATGATGAGTATGGAAATGAGATCTGTTCTGACACCTTGAGGGATGATCGCCCCTATTGTGTCTGGAATCCCCGCTGGACAGGTGAGTTCTCTGTGCATGTGAAAAACCTGGGCGGTGTTTACAACAACTATGTCTTGCTGACCAACTAATCGAATTTGCATGACGATGGGTGTAACAACCTGTCAGCTATCACATCAAAAAGGGGTGTCTTCACGAAGGCGCCCCTTTTTTCGTTTAGTCTGGTGGTAAACCAGCCAAACCGGGAGTTGTGATGATTATCCGCCACAAGGATCCTTCAGAGCCGAAAAGCCACGAAATCACCCCGGAGTCGGTGTATCTCAAGCGCCGGGAGTTGATGGCGTTGGGAGGGTTGGCCGGGTTGTTTGGTGCCTTGCCCGGCTGGGCCCACGGATTCAGTCCGGTGGATGAGGATGGCTCGCGCCCCCGCTGGCTGAAAGACCAGGTGGCCAAAGCACGGGAGGGGCAGCCTGATGCGGATGAGGCGCTGACGCCCTATAAGGATGTGACCGGATATAACAATTTCTATGAATTTGGCACCGGCAAGACGGATCCGGCGGATAACGCTCATACGTTGCAGACGGACCCGTGGACCGTCACCGTCGCCGGCGAGGTTGAAAAGCCGGGTGACTATCCGCTGGAGACCCTGCTTGAGGGGCTGACACTGGAAGAGCGGATCTACCGGCTGCGTTGTGTCGAGGCGTGGTCCATGGTCATTCCCTGGGTCGGGGTTCCTCTGGCTGCGTTACTCAAAAAGGTGCAGCCGACCAGCAAGGCGAAATATGTGGCCTTCACTAGCCTCGCAGACCCGGAGCAGATGCCGGGAGTGAAATCCCCCTTCACCGGCATTGATTGGCCCTACCGGGAAGGGTTGAGGCTGGATGAGGCGATGCATCCACTGACATTGATGGCAGTCGGCCTCTATGGGCGAACGCTACCCAATCAGAATGGCGCGCCGTTTCGGTTGGTCGTGCCGTGGAAATACGGTTTCAAGTCCATCAAGTCCATTGTCAGAATCGAACTGACCGAGAGCGAACCTGCCACCACCTGGAACATGCTGGCGCCAGGGGAATATGGCTTTTATGCCAACGTTAACCCGGAGGTTGATCATCCTCGCTGGTCGCAGAGCCGTGAGCGCCGCCTGCCCAATTCCTTTTTCGACCCGAACTGGGTGCCAACTCGTATGTTCAATGGCTATGAGCAGGTCGCCTCGCTCTACAAAGGCATGGACCTGAAGCGGAATTATTGATGAAAACCCGCTATTGGACCTGGCTGGGATGGCCGCTGGGGGCGGTGCCTCTGGCATGTCTGGTATTGGAGGCGGCCAGTGGACAGTTGGGGCCCGACCCGGCTGAGGTGTTTGTGGAGCGCCTGGGCTGGTGGGCTCTGGTGCTGTTGCTGACCTGTCTGGCCATGCGGCCCGCGGCACAGCTACTGAGGGTTCCGGGTCTGGTGGTCTGGCGGCGCACCTTTGGGTTGTGGGCATTTGGCTATGTCAGTCTGCACTTTCTTGCCTGGGCAACCTTGTTGCTGGGCTGGGACCCAAACTATCTTGGGGAGGAGCTTGGCAAGCGGCCCTATATCATTGTTGGTTTGCTTGGCTGGCTGGCAATGTGGCCATTGGCGGCAACCAGTACCCGCAAGGCCCGTCGTCGCATGGGCGCGCGGTGGGGCAAATTACACCGTTTGGTGTTCCCGGCGGTTATATTGGGGGTGGTGCACCAGAGCTGGGTGCAGAAATCCGGCTACGGGGAGACCCTGATCTTTGCGCTGGTCCTGGCGATGCTGTTGATTTATCGCGGCCTGAAAGACCACAGGTTGAGCAACAAATAGCCGAAAACCGGGGTTTTCGGCGCTTTTTTGCACTCCGTGCTCAAAAGGTGACCGTTTGATAAAAAAGTCGTGAAAAAAGTGTTGACGGTTCTCCGGAAATCTCTAGAATGCGCCCCCACAACGACGGCGGACACGGCAACACGTCAACGACGCAGTCGGGAAGCAAGCAGCTTCCAAGCTCTTTAACAATCAGGCAAGCAAACGTGTGGGACCTGTTTGGGATTGGATCTTTAAGAGATATCAGTTCTGAACGAGTCAACA
>PAJO01000023.1 GCA_002706085.1 Alcanivoracaceae bacterium
AGGTGGCCTGATGCTGGTCGACAGCGAGGGCGATATCAAGAACCAGAGTGCCTCTATCCAGGGCCGCGACGTGGTGCTGCAAAGTCAGGGCAGCATTATCAATGAAGTCGATGCTGAATTTATTCAGGAGACCCGTGAAGGCGACCAGTACTGGCGGACCGAGTATGGTGAAGCCAGCCTGATCGAGGCAACGGGCAATGTGACGGCCAGCGCCGGTGAGAATATTCGGGTCACCGGTAGCCATATTCGTGCTGAGAATGTTGGCATGCAGGCGGGCGGCAATATCCTGATAGAAAGCCTGGCAGTGAGAGAAGGATTTGATGGGCAGCATGCCGCGGGTGATTACCAGCATAGCCAGGTGCACCAGCTGGCCAGCAGCATTCAGGCAACCATGAACGTGATGGCGACGGCGGGCAACAGTATCGGGATTACCGCCTCGAATGTCTCCGCCGGGAACAATATCGGCCTGTCGGCGATTCATGGGGATATTCTCATTCGTGCCGCAGCCAATGAAGACTACGAAAACTACCACTACGAAGATAGTGAGGAAGAAAAACAGATCACCAATCATACAGTTAATCAGGTGCAGAGTACGCTATCTGCTGGTGGTGACATGCAGCTGGATGCGGGTGGCGACCTGATTGCCATTGCCTCTTATCTTCAGGCGGGTGGCGATATGTCATTGGCAGCGGCCGGAGATATTGCCTTGCTCGCAGCGCAGAATTCTCAGTATCACCTTTACGAAAGCAGCAAGGACGGAGACTTCGGAGCCAAAAGTCACAAGAAAGACGAAATCCAGAATGTGACGAATGTAGGCACCACTCTGGAAGCGGGGGGCAACCTTTCCGTCAATAGTGAAGGAAATCAACGCTACCAGGCAGCCCGTCTGCAAAGCGGGGGCGATATCAGCATCGTCAGTGGTGGGCATATTACCTTTGAGTCCGTAAAAGACCTTTACCGTGAAACCCACGAGCGAAGCCAGGGCGATCTGGCCTGGAACAAGATGGCGGGTGAAGGTCGCGTTGATGAGACGGTCCTCCAATCAGAAATCGTGGCTGCCGGCAATCTGGCGATTGATGCCGCCGAAGGCATGACGATTGATCTGAAAGACATTGATCAACATTCCGTGAGCCAGTTGATCGATGGCATGGTGGCTAATAACCCGGACCTCGCGTGGTTGAAGGAAGCCGACGCGAACGGTGAGGTGGATTGGCAGCGTGTGAAGGAAATGCACGACAGCTGGGAGTACGAGAGCCAGAGCATGGGGGCGGCCAGTGCGTTGGTGGTGGCGATTGTGGTGACGGCGTTGACGATGGGGGCTGGTGGAGCTATTGCGGGTACGGTGACGACGGCTGGAACAACTACGGCGACCGTAACATCGGCAGTTGCTGGTGCGATGGTTACCAGTGCGTCTGTGACAGGAACCTCTGCTCTCATTAACAATCAAGGTGATATTGGGGCTGCACTGGGTAGTCTGGACCACTCAGAAACCTATCAGGGATTGCTCGTCTCAGGTTTGACCGCAGGTCTGATGGTGGGTATTGATGGTCTATTTAATAAATGGGATTTTGGCAAAGCCTCAACTGTGGGTGAAAATGGTCAGGCTGTAACCAGTGATACAGTGAACAACATAACCAAAGGCTTTGATCTTGGAACGCTTGATGGGGCGGCAGGGTTCACTCTGCATAATGCTGCGCAGGCTGGAGTGAGTGCGGGTGTGAGCAGCAGCGTTTTTGGTACCAGCTTTACTGATTCGTTAAACGCCAATCTTGAGAGTCAGGGCAATAATGTGTTGTCGGCTTTAGCGTTCAATCAAGTTGGCACTTGGGCGGATCATTTAACCAGCGATGCAGGTCTTAACCAAGATACCTTCGGTTATAACCTTTTTGTGGAAGGCGGAATGGGTAGAGCAACCATGCATGCTTTGGTAGGTGGGGCGGTTACTCAGGTTACGAGCGGTGATTTTGCCAGTGGAGCGGCTGGGGCCGGTTTGAATCAACTGCTTTCTTCTCCGCTTGATGGCTTTGCTTCATCAGTGGGAGGGACGGCGAATTACGAGCCTTGGAGGCTGGCTGGAGCCCAGCTGGCAGGTCTTTCCGGTGCTTTGCTTGTTGATGGTGATGTGAATGATGGGGCCTGGATTGCCAAGCAGGCGGATACTTATAATCGTCAGTTGCACAGGGAAGAGTTGAAGCTGATTAAGGATAATCTGGACGATTATTATGAAGAAAGGCTGAAGCAGGATCCAAGTATTACCCGTGAAGATGCCCTTGCTGAACTGGTAATGGAGGCTCTGCAAGAAGTAGATCATGAATATGATACGAATATCAAAAACAATTCTCTAGCAGCAAACTTCCTTTATCGTATTTCTGCCGAATCAGATCTTCGTTTGGTGAGCACAGATGGTCAGACTACGATGGCATTTGAAGCCTCTGCGGCGGATTACTTTAATCCTTCGGCTTATATGGATGAGCTTTATTATTCCGGTATGGGGCTTTATGAAGGTGGGTTGGATGATCAAAATCTGGTAAGACGTGTTCTGACAGATCCGCAAAATGCTTGGGCCCTAGAGGGTTCTGGGGCTGGGGCTTATTATAATTATCAGGGTACTTGGGAAAAGGCGAACCATTATTTTGCTGATAAGCAATCCGAGGTGAACCAAATTTTGTTCACATCAATACTCGGTGGTGGGATTCTGAAAACCTTTCATGTTAGTTCTGGTTTAATTATGGCTGGGGGGGTTGGTTCTACAGGGGTAGGGTTAGCCAGAAACGGGGTTCCAGGCGCTGTAGCTGCGGCCAGTAGTTATGGACAGGTCGTTACAGGGGTCTCATCTTGTGCGTATGCAATTTCTTCTTGTTGGGTGACGGCTCCAGTCGCCCTTGATGGAGTCAATGATTATTATAAAGCTGTTTTGTCTCCTTCTAATCCGGCTTTAAATAGATCGAGTTTATACGCTATTGGTTCAAACTTTGTTTTTGGTGATTCGAAGCCAGGGGTCGTTTTAGACTATGCTACCGATGCTCTCTCCCTTTTTTCCTCCCCCCATCGCTTATTGGATTATAAAAATAATGACTTAATTTCTGAGGTTGTTGGGGTCTCCTCCGGTGGGGTTGGATTGTTCTCGGAATTAACTAGCGGAAGGTTGAGTGTAAAGGGTGGCGATGATGAATGAGTCTAATGTTTTATACTATGCTAAGCCTTGGGAGATTTTTATTTGTATTGTGGCTTTCCTTAGCCTGGTGCTCTGGATGGTTATTAGTGTTCCCTCTGTATCTGATGAGAATGTTTATTCAGTTGATGATGTGATTGTGTCTTATCGCTGCTTTAGTGGCGGAAAATCGGATTATGTGAAATTTATAGGGGCTTCCGGAAGAAAATATAGTGTGGGGGCGCGAAAAGGTGATTGCCGCAATTCCAAGGATAAGTTTGATTTTGTGGGGAAAAATGTAACAGCCTATTTTGTGGATGGTGGTGACGAAATTCCCATTCAGCTTGATATAGATGGTATTGAAGGGTACGAGGGGGGGGTTACTTATAATCTCGTTATAATGGTGACTTTGATTGCAGCTAGTTTGATTTTTTTTCCATTTTTCGTTTTTTTGGTTGCGCGTCAAAAAAAGGAAAGGGAACAAAAAACGCAATAGTAATTGGTCATTGGTCACGGAGGTCAGACGCAATCATCGGGGGCACAATCATCGGGGACAGACACAATCATCGGAATCATCGGCGAAGGGAATATTGGGGTCAGGTCTATACTTTAGACTTTTCTTGATCTAGGGTTTGGTGATGTCTAGACCAATCCGTATTGAATTTTCAGGAGCGCTTTATCATGTGACGTCCCGTGGGGATCGGCGCGAGGCGATCTATGAGGATGAGGAAGACAGGGAGCGTTTTCTGGCGTTGCTTGGCGATGTTGCGTCGGATTTTAACTGGGTTTGTCACGCCTGGTGTTTGATGGGAAATCATTACCACCTTGTAATCGAAACNCCGGATGGCAACCTTTCCAAAGGAATGCGGCAACTGAATGGTGTTTACACGCAGTATAGTAACCGGCGTCATNGACGGGTGGGGCANCTCTTTCAGGGGCGTTATAAAG
The DNA here is from genome assembly GCA_002706085.1 of Alcanivoracaceae bacterium. Taxonomy (GTDB): domain Bacteria; phylum Pseudomonadota; class Gammaproteobacteria; order Pseudomonadales; family Alcanivoracaceae; genus Alcanivorax. The sequence continues at coordinate 4,100 of PAJO01000023.1, forward strand.
CGATTCTTGTNGATGGTGATAGTTATCTGCTGGAGCTGGNCCGGTACGTTGTNTTNAACCCGGTGCGGGCGGGGATGGTGAAAGAGCCAGGNGAGTGGCCCTGGAGCAGCTATTTGGCAATGGTTGGCAAACAGCCCAGCCCNNCCTGGCTGGAAACGGATGGCCTGCTNGCTGCNTTTGGCCNGAAGCGNGCTGTGGCGATAAGGCGATACCGCGAATTTGTGTTTCAGGGAATAGGGGNAGAGTCGATCTGGATTAACCTCAAATCGCAGGTTTTTCTGGGTGATGAGGATTTTGTTGCAAAAAGTCTTTTGCATGCTGATGGAACAGAAGACGTCAATGTGCCGCGTGCACAACGCAGGCCGCCGCCCCCCTCGCTTGAAGAGATTGTTCGGAGTAACCCAGACCGAAATGCTGCGATTATTGCTGCGTATGCAAGTGGAGGCTACAGCTACCAGGATATAGGCAGCCATTTTGGTCTTCACTTTACAACAGTGGCGAAGGTTGTCAGGCAGGCCAAGCCTGGATAGGGGGATGGTTTGGTATAAAATATAGACCTGACCCCCGAGGTCTCTTTGGGGGTAACGCTTGAGGGGGAGTTGAACAGGTTGGAACTTAGTCGTTATCAGACTGGTGGGCTCGACGGTGAGGGTGGAGGATATGTCTGGGATACATTTGATTACACACTTGATGACTGGACGGATGATTTGATTTCTCGGGAAATTGGGGTGTTTCTAGGGTGGAGTCAAAATGCCATTGATAAAGGATATGTAGGAATGTCAGCTTTTGCAGTCAACGGTTTGGCAGGTATGTATTTTGACCTGGGTTTCCCTGGGGGGGGGAAGCTCTTGGGTATGGTGATTATATGTTTTCTGTAATGGACCAGAGAATGGAGCAAGAGTATGTGCCTGATGCGGGGATGCATGTTGCCAACTCGTTTTCACTGAATTCTTATACTAGCCCCACTCCATATTTAGGGCAGTTGTTGATGGTTGGAGGGGAGGCTTTCGCGGCTGGAAAGCTTATTGGCTCTGGAAGGACACTAGGGCAGGCGCTATATAGTGGTGGTGCATATGTTGGGTCTTCGACGGCGCCTCTAGGGGCAATGTATACGTCAGCAGGGCAACGACTTGGTGCAACGTTCTATGCGGGTGACGTTATCACAATGGGAGCAACCAGGGTGTCAATGGCTGCCACAGATCTTTGGTATGGAACAGGTTCACTTCAGAAATGGTATTTCAGATTAAGTGCTGTTGGGGGAATTGGATCTGGTTTGAATGGTGGTATTCCTGGACTTCCTCCGAGCTATATTCCTTCTGGTATTGATGATAATCCAGTGTATGCTCCTTTCTTTGTGTTTGAAGGGGCAACCCAGTTCATTATGGATGGCGTCCAGGAAAATAAATAAGTTATGGTTGAATAATTATGAGTTATGCTAATTCTTTTATTGTTTCAATGCTGTTGGCTTTTATTAGCATAAAGGTGGTTAATTATTTTTTTTACAAAAGAAAGGTTTACGCCTCAAAAAATGCAAGGGAATGGATGTCCTTTGGAATTAGTGTTCTTTTTTTAAATTTAATTCCACTGCTTACGAAAGGCGATATGACTAATCGGAGTGGGGATAAAGTTGATCCACTTGCATATTTTTACTTTAGTCTTCCTGTTTTTCTCGTTTGTGTTTGGATTTCAGCATTTCAGGAAAGAAAAGAGCGAAACAAAGAGTCCTGAGGGTCACAGAATAACAATCGGAACAATCGGGGGCACCCACAAATTGGCAGATCGCTTACAGGCACCCTAGTCAATCTCTGATTTTTTGCTGTCTATAAAATATTGGGGTCAGGTCCCCCATTTCTTACGAAAGATTTTGCGACGCTGTTTACGGTGATCGTCCGCAGCCAAAATGTTCGCCGATCGTGGTAATAGTGTAGGGTCGGTCAAGCCATGAATTTTCGATGGCCCCCTTGTTATTGTTGTACGTTTGCTGATGATGAGAGAGTGGCTTTAAAGGTCGTAAAGGTGGAAATAGAAGACCTGACACCCTCGGTGCGCGCATATCAACGCCCCTTGCCATGCTTATAATAAGTGCGATGTTCATTCATGCGCCGGTGTTTTGTTCATGATCAATGATTTTCGAGGTGTCACTGGACAGTTGAATAACGGTCAGCTGATTTTGGAAAGAGAGAGTGATGATGAGTGATTCACGGGGTTCACTTATAGTTAGGTTGCGGTGGTGGGAGTTGACCTTGTCAATTGCGATATTCTTTTCTTTGTTCTCTTTCTCGGTAAATAATATCCCCAGTATTGATGATGATGGTGTTGAGAAGGTGCAAGATGTTGTTGTTTCTTGGAGCTGTTCACGTATGGGCAAGAGTGAATATCAGTTACTTATAGGTGCGTCAGGTAAAAGTTATGTGATGGGGGGGAGTAAAAATGCTTGCAAAAAATCGGGAGGTAAAGAGTTTTATGTTGGGAAAGAGTTGACTGTCTTCTACGCAAAAGATAAAGAGGAGCCTATACAGATAGATGTAGAGGGTGGCGGTGGCTTCAAAGCCGAAGTTAAAGCATCAAATGTTTTCGCTGCTTTTGCCGTTTATGGATTTCCGATCTTTATGATTCTATGGATTGTGGCCAAAAAAAGGCGTGGAGATTACTCACATTAAAGGTCAGGCTTTCCACCTCTCACCCAGGAAAGACTTTAACTGAGAGGTTAGCGGTGGGTCGTACACAGCCAGAATTTTCGTCGGGCGCAGTAAGATTGTAGTGTCCGTCAAGCTATTAATTTGCCATGGCCTCCTTATTATTGTTGTACGTTTTCTGATAATGATAGAGTGGCTGCGCAGGTCGAAAAGGGTAATGGGAGGCCTGACACCCTCGGTTTTTGGTGATGTTATGTTTTTTATTGCGGTGTTTATTTTTCTTGAGATTTTGACGGTTTTTTTTGATCCATATATAAAAAGGTTTACAGGGTTTTCAGATAGGTCTGTTCTTTTTATAGGTCAAAGCATGGTTTTTTTTATTGCGGCTTTCCTTCCTCTCATAGGTGTGCCGTTTGTAGATATAAAGAATGGGGAGGCCTTGGTTGCTGATGATGTTGCTTGGGGAGGGGTTGTAGTGGCTTTCCTGTTTTTTTGCATGGGGATGGCATTTAAAAATCATAATGAATAATTATCGGCGATATCGTTAATAATCGGAGGTGCCCAATAATTTGAACGCCACCTGCGCAACCCTCAGTGATTCTCTGATTTTTCACTGATCGAAAATTTATGCGTGCCGCCTGAGTTTTATCGGGCTTCAGCTCTTGTCGCGTTCGGAATCTTGAGGGTCAGGTGTCCCATTTCCGCGAGGTTTTAAAGGACGGTTGCGGTGGATCATGCAAGTCGACATGCTCGCTGGGATAAGAGGCCATGATTCCGCCCATTTGTAGATTACTCGTCAATGGGTGCCACCTTGAAATTTCTGATTCCAACCCAATCCAATGCTGGCTTAATGGGAGGAGCCCTGTGTCGAAAACGATTCCTTTTTCATTGCTAGAGCTGGCGTCAGTTCGAGAGGCGACGGGGTCAGGTCTATACTTTAGACTTTCCTTAGTTTAGGGTTTGGTGATGTCTAGACCAATCCGTATTGAATTTTCAGGAGCGCTTTATCATGTGACGTCCCGTGGGGATCGGCGCGAGGCGATCTATGAGGATGAGGAAGACAGGGAGCGTTTTCTGGCGTTGCTTGGCAATGTTGCGTCGGATTTTAACTGGGTTTGTCACGCCTGGTGTTTGATGGGAAATCATTACCACCTTATCATCGAAACACCGGATGGCAACCTTTCCAAAGGGATGCGGCAACTGAATGGTGTTTACACGCAGTATAGTAACCGGCGTCATCGACGGGTGGGGCATCTCTTTCAGGGGCGTTATAAAGCGATTCTTGTCGATGGTGATAGTTATCTGCTGGAGCTGGGCCGGTACGTTGTATTAAACCCGGTGCGGGCGGGGATGGTGAAAGAGCCAGGAGAGTGGCCCTGGAGCAGCTATTTGGCAATGGTCGGCAAACAGCCCAGCCCTCCCTGGCTGGAAACGGATGGCCTGCTGGCTACCTTTGGCCGGAAGCGTGCTGTGGCGATAAGGCGATACCGCGAATTTGTGTTTCAGGGAATAGGGGGAGAGTCGATCTGGATTAACCTCAAATCGCAGGTTTTTCTGGGTGATGAGGATTTTGTTGCAAAAAGCCTTTCGCATGCTGATGGAACAGAAGACGTCAATGTGCCGCGTGCACAGCGCAGGCCGCCGCCCCCCTCGCTTGAAGCGATTGTTCGGAGTCACCCAGACCGAAACGCTGCGATTATTGCCGCGTATGCAAGTGGAGGCTACAGCTACCAGGATATTGGCAGCCATTTTGGTCTTCACTTTACAACAGTGGCGAAGATTGTCCGGCAGGCCAAGCCTGGATAGGAAAGTGGGGTGGTATAAAATATAGGCCTGACCCCGTGAACCACAGTGACCCCGTGAACCACAGTTGAATAGTGAGCAAATTAATATTTCAGGGGGAAGTGGTGACTAAAGGATTGGTTGATGAGGTGAAAGAGGTGCTTTGGGCGATAAAAAACCTGTTCAGCTATCTGGAGCCATGGGAGTTGATAGTTGGGATAGGCCTGTTCGCTTTTCTTTTAGGGTGGTCTATATACACAATACCAACAATAGATGATAAAGACGTTTTTGCGGCTGAGGATGTTATAGTATCCTGGTATTGTTCAGGGGGGGGTAAGACGGAATTTCAGAACATGATTGGAGTCTCAGGTCGTCACTATAAGATGGGGGGGGCGTGGGATGTCTGCTCCAAATCTTTGGGGGAAGACTATTATGTTGGTCGAAAGGTGGTGGCGTATTACAAACCGGGTCGTGATTCACCAATTCAACTGGATTTTGAAGGTGGGAAAGGTGGATATAAAGCAGGTATCAAGTTCTCTGATGTTTGGGTTCGCTTTGGTTTATGGGTTGGATTAATATTTCTACCACTTTCAGGTCTGGCAAGCTCAAGGCGAAGAAGAGTTGCAAACGAAAAGAACTCTTAAGGTTCAGAAGTCTTGAGAGCAGGGTCGGGGTGCCGGCTCTCCCATTTCCCACGAAAGGCTTTTACGGCGCGGTTGACGGTGGATCGTCCACAGCCGAAATGCTCGCCGATCTCGGTAAGAGTGTAGTGTCCATCAAGTCGTGTTTTTGTTTTTGTAGATTGATCCTCAAGGCTCTCTGCTGAATTTTTGTCTCTTCCGGCCATGCTCTAATCAGCCCACTCTTTTTTGTTACATCGCTTTTCAAGGTGTGACCCTATTCCCGTAAGATTTTTTCTGAAAGTGTAATGTTGCCCGGTTGCTGGTTTTGTATCAGTGATATTGTTTTTTGAACAACGGAATGTGGATGATGACAATGAAAAGAAGTGTTTGCTTGCGTGTTTCAGCAGCGTTGCTGGCTTGTTCCGCTGGGGTGGTGAAGGCGGGGCCCTATGTCGGTGCTCAGCTGGGCTATGACGATTACAGTGTTGGCTATACCGACAAGGAACCTGGGTTCGGTGATCTTGATCTTGAAGGGTTGTCGGCTTCCGGTGGGGCCTTTGGTGTGTATGGCGGTCTTCGTTTTGGCGGTGAAGGTACCTTTTTTGCTGTTGAATTAAATGCCGGAACGGGAACTGCTGAGTATAAAGAGACGTTTGAATCTGAGTCTCTCCATGTTGAGGCCGGAACCAGCTATGGTTTGGGTTTCCTGGTTGGTACAGAAGTGAATGCTGTCCAGCTTTATGGCCGACTTGGCGCACAGCGAACCGATTTTGATCTTGATGATGGAGTCTCTAATGACTCGGTTGAAGACGAAACGCCTTGGGGGTTGCGTGTTGGAATTGGTGCTGAGCTGCCCTTGAATGAAAGCGTATCGTTGCGTGCCGATTGGAGCCGCACGATGTATGACGAAATCGTCAGCGAGGACCCTTTCTCTGGTCGTGAATTCACTTACGAGCCTGAACAATCCGCTTTCCAGTTGGGTATTACTGCACACTTCTGAGAAAAGCGAAAAGGTAATGATTGACGCACGAGCGGGAGCTTGATTTCTCGCTTGTGCGATTCATTGATTTGACTAGTAAAGCTGAGATCAGATTCATCGGATGGGGGTGTTATCAACACCCAGATTGATTTGTTTATCTTGATCAAGTGAAAAAGCTGGCATTTTGCTACTGCTGTCCCATAGTTTGACTTAGCGAAGTCCGAAACCCGCCAGGCTGGCAAGCCGGCGGGTTTCTCTGTTTAGGGGAACAGGATTTAACCGCCGTATTCTGACTCTCGCAGATGCCTGTCTCGTGGGAGCCTGCTTGCAGGCGAATGTGGGTTCGCCAAGGGCTATTCGCTTGCAAGCAAGCTCCCATAAGAGAAAGCGCCTCCGCTTCCTCAGGACCTTCAGGAAACTGTGCGACAGCAGTGGCATTTTGCCGGCTTTTCTCGTTTTACTGCTTTCGCCTAAATGTCAGAGTGGCCAGTATTCCAGCAGTGTTGTTGGGGGTGTTCATGGGGTTGAAAAACCAGAATCGAATCCCATTCACTGTTGACTCGATGGGAGGTGTGCCTTGTCTGAAACAATCCCTTTTTCCTTGCTGGAGCTGGCCTCGGTCCGTGAAGGCGATAGTGTTGGCTCGACCCTCAAGAACAGCGTTGCCTATGCCCGCCATGCCGAGTCTCTGGGGTTTCGCCGCTTCTGGTTGGCGGAACACCACAATATGGAAGGTATCAGCAGCGCGGCGACCTCGGTGTTGATAGGCCATATTGCCGAGAAAACCGACTCGATCCGGATTGGCTCGGGCGGTGTCATGTTGCCAAACCACCCACCGCTGGTAATCGCCGAGCAATTCGGGACGCTCGAACACTTGTACCCTGGGCGTATCGATTTGGGATTGGGCCGGGCGCCAGGGACGGACCCCATGACCAGCCGAGCGTTGCGGCGAGAAGGGTTGGGGGCGGAGCAGTTTCCACAGGATGTTGCCGAGCTGCAGCGTTTATTGGGACCGCTGGATTCGTCCCAGGGAGTGAATGCCATTCCTGGGGCGGGCACCAATGTGCCGATCTGGTTGCTGGGCTCGAGCCTTTTCAGCGCACAGCTGGCAGCGCAGAAAGGGCTGCCCTATGCCTTTGCCGGCCACTTTGCACCGCGCCTGTACCAGGAGGCCTTGAGAATTTACCGCGACCAGTTTCAGCCGTCAGCCCAGTTGGCCGAGCCTTATGCCATGTTGGCGGTACCGGCAGTACCGGCGGATTCGACTGCCGAAGCGCGTTATCTCAGTACCACCAGTTATCAGCGTATTCTCGCCTTGTTCCGTGGCCAGCCGCTGTGGATGAAACCCCCGGTGGCATCAATGGAGGGACTCTGGCACCCACAGGAAGAAGCGGGTGTGAAAGGTTTTCTGGGGCTGCAGCTGCTGGGCGATGCGCCGGCCATTGAGGAGCAGTTGACACAGCTACTGGCCACGGTTGAGGTGGATGAGCTGATGGTCACGGTGGATATTTACGACCCGGCCAAGCGCCGCCATGCGCTGGATATTCTGGCATCACTGCCGCAGTTTCAGGCCAGTGGCGGAAGGTAGGAAAGGCGGTGGCGGGTAGCGCAAGCCCCCGCCGTTTTCAGTTTATCGGTCCCCTATTGGGGTGCCCGTGCGGCTTCCTGGCAAACACCAACGCTGCGAGTCGATGCCGCCTTTAGTGTTGCGTTTACGGCACGGGTGCGGATATTTCGGGTAGCGGATTGTCGAAACGTTTCAGGTATTCCTTGCCAATCTCCATCGCGCCCACGTGGTTTAGGTGGCTTTCGTCACGATAGAGCGGAATGCCGTTGAGGACAGTCTGGCAGCGTTTTTCATCGCACAGCACCTTGCGTGGATTGGTCCAGAGAATGTCTGGATGCCGCACCCTGGCGGTTTTCTGAAACGATAGAAATGAATCAGGTTTTGCTCGACCTCTATCGCATCAATTGTGCAGTCATCCATGTTCTTTAGCAGGTGCGTAACATGGGACAAGGCTGGCGCCGGCGCGTCAGCAGCAAACCTGTGATCAGTAGGCTGAGGGACAGGCTGCCGCCTCCGCCGCTGCTGCCGCTTGTGGCGGTGGCCGGCGGATCGGTGAAGTTGACGGTCAAGGTGGTGCTGGTATCTCCGGCCGGGACATCGGTTTCGTTGATGTGTCCGCTTATGGACAGGCTGCGGGATAGACCGTTGTCGGACTGAAATACCAGCGGCAGGGTTTCCCCCGCACCTGCTGGCAGGTCGCCGAGCGGGCAGCGTACGGGGGTGGTGCCGGTACAGCCAAGACTATCGGCATTGCTGAGGGTAAGGTTGGCTGGCAGGTTGAAACGAATCTCGGCACCGCTGGCCCCATTGAAGGGTGATGCGTTGCCAAGGGTAACGGCAATGCCGGCCTGGGAGGCACTGCTCTGGGTCTGGCTGGCCTGGAGTGTGATATCCGGGTTGCTGGAGAACACGACTGTCTGTAGCAGGCGATTGTTATGGCGCCGAAACTCTTCTTCGTCCGCAGTGCCTTGCACGGTGACGGTGACCACCTGATCCGGGCCGTTATTGCCAGAGATCGTCAGTGGTTCAACCTGGCTGCCGTCCAGAGAGCTGACAGGGATACAGCTGTCACCAATTAAGGGGGAGCTACAGCTTTGCCACTGGCTTGAGGCGGTAGAGGCCCCGGACAGAGAGGGGCTGAGGGTCGGGTTGCTGACGCTGTTCTGGCCACTTGCCAGCCTGATCTGCAACGTCTGGCTGCCAGCAGGCAGGGCATACAGCCGGTCTGGCGGGCTGTTGTCCCAGGACAGTGCCAGGTCGATTAGCGGGAAGCCTGCCGTTAGGGTGAGAGATTCTAGCTCTCCCGTCTCTGCGGCAAGGTTGGTATAGCCTGCAGGAGCGCCGGTGGCACAGGTTTGTTCGCCGAAGCTGGTCAGGCCTGCCAGCCTGGGGGAGCGATCCCTTCCCAGAAAAAGGGGGCCGCCACTATCGCCGAAGCAGGTGTCCTGATAAACCCCATTTTTGGGGTTTAGCTCTGCAGCGCAGAGCACGAAATCGGTGATGTTGCTGGGAGCCAGGTTGGTCTGTTCCCTGCATTCTTGGCGGGGTAGGTAATCCAGCTGGGCTTCTTGCAAGGTGGTGCTCAGTACTCCGTTGCCGGTATCGCCCCAACCCAGAGCCGTGAGAGCTTCATCCCGTTGACTGAAGGGTGCGGTCTCCAGTTGTTCGATTGCATCGGTGTCGATGAGGCTGGGCCAGTATTCACTGTTGACAGTGGCAATGCGGACAAGCGCCATGTCGTGATTAAGGTCCGCGTAATCGTCATGGACCATGATCTGTTGCGCGGTTCTTTGTTCTTGGTCGATAGTGATGCTGACACTGGTTGGGGAAACATACTGGAGGTTGTCTGGGGTGGAACTACTCCGTTCCATGCAGTGTGCGGCAGTCAGCACCCAGCGAGAGGAAATCAGACTGCCGCCACACAAGAAGGTTTTGCCATCATCCTGGATGTAAATTTTTGCCATCCAAGGCCAGTATCCCTCAGGGGCATCGGAGCCTCCGACAATGCGGGGGCTGGCCGTTTGGGCACTGCTGGCGGGAAACGGCACGAGCAGTACGCCAAGCAATAACAAACGCAAGTACAACATCAGCGAACCTGGTGATTTTTTTCCAGTTTAACCGGTTCGCCGCGAGGGCACTGTGAAGCTGTGTATCCGTTTGTCGGTCAGCCGATCAGTGCATCGGCGCTGCATGGGCCAGCCAGTGATCGTCATCTTCACGGGTGCGGGCCATGGTGTTCTGCAGGTGGCCAAGGGCTTGTTCCAGTGCCGCATCGCCATCGGTCAGGGTCATTACGGCGGCCCGCAGGCCGGGGTGGCGGTCTCGCAGGTCATTGAGCAGTTGTTCGGCGGCGGCCGTGGCGGTGCAGGGCAGTAGTAAGGCCAGATGGGTGTCATCGTAGCGGGCCGCCACATCGCTGCGGCGAATGCGCTGGGCTACCCGGTCAGCAAGTAACGGCAGATCGTGGTGTTCTACCAGCGCCAACGTCAGGGGCGATGAAATTCGGTCGTGCAGGGGCACCAGCCAGCCAGCGGTGCTGACCAGCGCTTCGCGGCTGATAAAGTCCGTATCCGGGTCTCGCCAGGTGGCTTCCAGGGCCGCGCGGGCGAGCACCTGATTGCGCCAGATCATCAAGCCGAAATACAGCATGCAGGCGGTGAGTGCCGCGACCAGAAACAGGCTGGCGGAGCTGTCAGCCACAGGGGCATAACTCAATCGAATTGGCAGCACGATGGCCAGCACCACTTCGGCGCCCAGCAGCATGATGAGAAACCGTTTCAGGCCATGCAGCATGCCATTACTGAGTACCGCGACGAACAGCAAGGCCATGGTGGGCGGTGGATTGCCGGCATCAAACAGCATCACGATTCCGAGTGTGACAAGGTCCAGTGCAGACGAAAACGCATCGGCATTGGCGGGACGCCAGAACAGCAGAATCAACTGGATGCCTACGTAGGCAATAAACAGCAACCAGGGCGTAGCCTTGGGTGCGCTGAAAAAGAATTGCTCGGTGTTGTGAAAATAAATCACGGCCAGGGTGGCAAACAGTCCACGGGCCAGATACTGCATCAGCAATACGCCCTGGTCAGAAGTAAAGCGGCTGTTTGTACTCATTATGGGGGTCCCTGTGTCTGAGGCGCCTATGTTGCGATAGCCGGGCGCCGGAATAAAGATGCCCACACGGGTAATCTTGTTAAAACTGGTATATTCATTTTATTGATCGTCATTGCCTGGGATTCGGAGAGCCAGATAACGTTGTGTGCGGTAAACACCGCTGCAGGAATAGTATGGGAGGCCATGTGGACCACAGTGTGAATGCACCATTACGGGACAATGTTCGTTTGCTGGGCGACCTGCTGGGTGAGTGCCTGCGACAGCAGGCGGGCGATGGCCTGTTCGACACCATTGAGCAGATCCGCCAGGCCTCTGTGGCCACGCGCAGCGAGAGTGGCGCACCGTTGACGTCCCTTCGGGACCTGCTCTCGCCACTGGACGATGACACCCTGCTGGAAGTGGCCCGAGCCTTTAGCCAGTTCCTCAATCTCAGCAACATTGCCGAGCAACACCACCGTGAACGACTGCATCGTCAGCACCAGCGCTACCCGGGTGATCCGGGAGGTGACCAGGGGCTGCGTGATGTGCTGGAGCGCCTGACCCAGCAGCAGATCCCGGCCGAGACCCTTACCGATACCCTGCGAAGCTTGTCTGTGGAGCTGGTGCTCACGGCACACCCCACTGAAGTGACCCGTCGCACCCTGATCCGTAAATACGATCAAATCGCGGACCTGTTGGGCGAGCTGGACCGGGCGGATCTTAATGATGAAGAGCGCGCGACCCTGCGTGCACGCCTGCGCCGGGTGATTCTGGCGGCCTGGACTACGGATGAGATTCGCCGCGAAAAGCCGACCCCCGTGGATGAAGCCAAATGGGGCTTCGCCACCATTGAACAGTCCCTGTGGCAGGCGGTGCCAGACATGGTCCGCCAGCTTGAGCGTCAACTGATGGAGCAGGGGCTGCCGCAACCGCCGGCAGACTGGGCGCCGGTGAAGCTGGCGTCGTGGATGGGCGGCGATCGCGACGGCAACCCCAATGTGACCGCGACGGTGACCCGTGAGGTGTTGTTGCTGGCCCGCTGGATGGCGGCTGATCTCTACTTGCGGGATATTGAAGAGCTGCTGGCGGATCTGTCCATGGAGATGGCCAGTGATGAGTTGCTGTCGGTGACGGGCCCGAGTCATGAGCCCTACCGTGTGTTGCTGCGCGACGTGCGTAGTCGCCTGAAGCTGACTCGTCGCCAGCTCGAGGCCCGCATTGAAAATCAGCCAGTAGCGGATGGCGATGGCTACACTCATCGTGAGCAGCTGCTGTCTCCGTTGCTGCTGATAGACCGTTCGCTGCGGGAAACCGGGCTGGCCGATATTGCCGATGGCGATCTGAAAAATACCCTGCGGCGCCTGAACTGTTTCGGCATTACCCTGCTGCGGCTGGATATCCGCCAGGAATCGACCCGCCACCGGGATGCGTTGGATGCGATTACCCGTTATCTGGAGTTGGGCCGTTACGGCGAATGGGACGAGTCTCGTCGGCAGGCCTTTCTGGTCGAGGAGTTGCAGGCGCGCCGGCCGTTGGTGGATGCCGCGTTCCGCAATGCGGATGAGTGTACCCCGGAAGTGCGGGAAGTCCTCGATACCTGCCAGGTGATTGCCGAGCAGGGCAGTGAAGGGCTCGGTGCCTATGTGATTTCCATGGCCACCACGCCTTCGGATGTGCTGGCGGTCATGCTGTTGCAGAAGATCGCAGGCGTGCGTGAGCCCATGCGAGTGGTGCCGCTGTTCGAGACGCTGGATGATCTGGAAGGCGCGGAGGCTTCCATGCGCGCGCTGCTGGCCATGCCGTTCTACCGGGAGCGTGTGGCCAGTGGGCAGGAGGTCATGATCGGGTATTCCGATTCGGCCAAGGATGCCGGCTTTCTCGGCGCGGCCTGGGCACAGTACCGGGCCCAAGAAGCCCTGACTGCCTTGTTCGCCGAGCACCAGATTCCGCTCACCCTGTTCCATGGCCGCGGGGGCTCTATCTCCCGCGGTGGTTCCCCCACTCGCATGGCGTTGTTGTCCCAGCCGCCGGGATCGGTGGCTGGCCGTATCCGGGTGACGGAGCAGGGGGAAGTGATTCGCTTCAAGTACGGTCGCCCGGCGGTGGCGGTGTTCAATCTGTCCCAGTATGTGGCGGCCACCCTGGAGGCAACATTGTTGCCGCCCCGCGCGCCCAAACCGCAATGGCGTGAACAGATGCAGATTCTTACCGACGTGTCGGTGACGGGGTATCGCTCAGTGGTCAAAGAGGAACCGGAGCTGGTGCGATACCTGCGTACCGTCACCCCCGAAACCGAGCTGTCACGGCTGGCGTTGGGCAGCCGTCCGGCGCGCCGCAAGAAAGATGCGGGGATTGGCTCCTTGCGTGCCATTCCCTGGGTCTTCGCCTGGACCCAGATTCGGCTGATGCTGCCTGCCTGGCTGGGCACCGGTGCGGCACTGGAAGCAGCCCATGAGGATCCCGGGCAAAGTGCCCTGGTGCGGGAGATGGCAGAGCACTGGCCGTTTTTCCAGGGCGTGGTGGATATGCTGGAGATGGTGCTCGCCAAGGCCGACCTGAACGTGGCGGCCTGGTATGAGCAGCGTCTGGCTGGTGGAGATGCCGGGCTGGAGGCGCTGGGGCAATCCCTGCGGGAAAGACTGACCGGCGCGGTCGGGGCGCTGAGCGCCCTGACCGGGCGAGAAGATCTGCTGGATAATAATCCGGTGATGCGTTGGTCTATCCGGGTTCGTGATCCCTACACCGACCCGCTGCATTTGCTACAGGCCGAACTCATGGCCCGTTTGCGTGAGCAGGACGGCGATGAAACCCTCGAAAGTGCCTTGATGGTGACCATCGCCGGTATTGCTGCCGGGTTGCGTAACACCGGGTAGCGGGTTGGGAGCCTGCCCTGTGTCTGCTACTCACAGGCGTTCAGGGGGGAGGCTTCAAGCATCAGGCCGGCCTGCTGGTAAGCCTGCTGCACGCGGCCTTCTCTTTTGAGAATCGACAGCCCGTGATCCAGTGCTTGTTGCAATAGCTCTGCTTCGGGCCACTGTCGCGAGATAGCAAAGTGGCGGCTCCCGGGCAGACACAGCATGCCGCCTGGCAGGGGGGCGAGCATGACGGCATCTACCGTCAAATGCTGGCGGCCGTGCTGCAGTGGTGGTGCTAACAACAGATCTGCTCGACCGTGGTTGACCCAACGGACCATGGTCATCCAGTGATTCGCATCCAGCAATTCGGCATGGGGTAATGTCTGCAGCAGCTGCCAGTCGGTGTCCCATTGGCTGGAACTGACGATCCGATACTGTGCCAGCTGCTGGAGCTGGGTGAGTGGTGTGTTGCCGGCCACTGTCTCGCGACCATACAGCTGTGCCAGATTGCTGCCGACGGGGAGAACGGCGTCGCTGGCCGCGAGTCCCGGTGTCGCTTCGATATCCTTCAGCCAGAGGCTGGTGGCTGCCGCGGGGAGCTTGCCACGAGAGAGCTCAAGCAGGGTCCGCTGGTAACTGTTGATGATTTCCCATTGAGGGTCGTGGGCATAACCGGCGGCGACCAGGGCCTGTTGAAACAGCGCCACATCTACCACATCGCGACGTAGACAGGGACCGTGGTAATCCGTGATGTTGGCAAGCGTGCGCTTACCCAGCCAGCATTCATAATCCCGGTAGACATCCGCCGGTACCGCAAGGGGCAGGGGTGCCGGGTCTGCCGCCAGAGAGGCGCTCAGTACCAGCAGGAGAAACCACCCAAGGCGCATCAGGACCGCTCCAGCCGGGCATGGCTGCCATCACAGATTTCTCCGCGCTTGCTGTGCTTGCAACCGCAGAAAAATACGATCTGGTCGCGGCGGGCAGTGAAGGTCACCGGGACAAAGTCGGTGCCTCGGTGGCTGCCATCACACCAGGGCTGGTTCTGGCTCAACCCGCAGGCACACCACTGCACGGTTTCCCCTTTTTTCACTTCCAGGGGAAAGGGGAACCGCGCCGCAATCACCGCTTTTTTCATCCTGTAATCCCTCGTCATCCCTGCCTTTTGCCTTGTCTCCGAAATGTCACGCTAATGTCACTGCGTTGCCACCGGGGTTGGCAACACTGGCCGAAACTGCCAGTGGAGTACGCCATGCTTGCGCAAGCCGCAGGAAAGATCAAAGCACTGAGCCCCCAACTCAAGGGAGCCCTGGTCAAACCGTTTGCCGCCACGGCGGATATTCTGCGTTTTCCCCGTGAGTTGAATGAGGCGGAAAATCAGACTCGCTTTGTGGCCTACTTTACGCGCTCGCGCCGTGAGATTCTGAGAGTGCAGCGCATGCGCTACCGTATTTTTTCTCAGGAGTATGGGGCCAGTTTCAGTGCGCCGTTTGGTCTGGACCGGGACCGCTATGACAAGCACTGCCTGCATCTGGTGGTAAAAGATACCCGCAATGGCGAGATCGTTGGCTACACCCGGGTGCTGCCGGGGGACCGCCTGAACCGGACGGGCGGTTTTTACTCCAGCGGCGAGTTCGATTTGTCCATGCTGCGGCATCTGGATGGGCGCCTGGCCGAGATCGGCCGCACCTGCATTCACCCTGAGCATCGCAGCGGTGCCGTGATCACCGTGCTGTGGGCCCGGCTGGCCCAGTACATGATCGAGAATGATGTCCGTTACCTGCTGGGCTGTGCCAGTATCGCGCTGAGCGAAGGGTACAACGTGGCCGGGGTACAGCAGCGGATTAACGAGAAGCACCTGAGCGCCAGCCGGCACCGTGTGATTCCCCATTTGCGGTTGCACAAATTGCCCGGTGACAGCACGGAAGCCAATGCCAAAATGCCGCCGCTACTCAAAGCCTATGTGCGCATGGGCGCGCAGATTTGCGGTGAGCCCTGCTGGGACCCGGATTTCAATTGTCTGGATTTCTTCGTGCTGATGGATGTGAACGATCTGCCCGCCCGTTACGTTCAGCATTTCATGCAGCCTGCCCAGGCCGTATAACGTGGCTAACGGATGCCCCGAATGAATGAAATGAGCGAGAGCGTCAGCGTTAATGCGCCTGCGCAAGGCCGCAGTTGGCCCCAACTTCGCCGTGTGTGGCGGGTGTTGCGCATCGTCGTTCATCTGCTGTGGGGATTTGTGCTGGCGTTTGTGCTGGGCGCATTCTGGTGGCCTCAACGGCCCGCGGTATTGGCCGCCAAACAGCGGTGGTGTCAGCGTTTTTTGCGTATTCTCGGGGTGCGCCTCACGGTGACGGGTGAGCCGTTGGGGCGCCCGGTTTTCCTGGTCAGCAACCATGTCTCGTGGCTGGATATCCCGGTGATTGCCAGTCAGCGGCACCTGTACTTTTTGTCCAAGGCAGAAGTGGGCGACTGGCCGCTGATCGGTCATCTTGCCCGGGCCGTTGGCACTTTGTTTATCCAGCGCGGTAGTGGCGAGTCGGGTCGCAAGGCGGGTGAAATCGCCGGCCGGCTGCAGTTGGGGCATACCGTGTTGGTGTTCCCGGAAGGCACCACCACCAACGGCACCGGGCTGCGCCGTTTCTTTCCCCAGCTGTTTGACGCTCCGCTACAGGCAAAGGTGCCGGTGCAGCCGCTGGCGATTCGTTACCTGGATAGCATGGGCGCCCCGGACCGGGCCATGGCGTTCATTGGGGACGATGAATTCCATCATCATCTGTGGGCCATGCTGTTGCGACGGGAGATTCGCGTGCGGCTGCATTTCTGCGCGCCGTTGACGGAGCACGGAGAGCGCAAGGCACTGTGTGAGCAGGCGCGTGCTCGTATCGCGGAGCAATTGTCCCACTGACAAGAGGCTTCGCTTGCAGGCAAGCTCCCACATTGGATTCTTGCCATTGCTAAGGAGGGCGCGGCCGTCTGACCGCGATGGACCTTCATTCGCGGTGGAACCACCGCTCCCACAGTTCCGGTGACCCTTGTGTGAGCATGCTTGCAAAATAGGCAGAGCGGTCACCGGTGTGCGGGTGTGAAGCTTGCGTTGAGTGTTTGTTGTAGTATTGGCGCATCGAAATTTCAGGAACGCCTCTCCCATGACCCGCGCCAGCGAACTCAAGAAATCCGACGTTATCGAAGTCAACGGCACCCTCTATGCCATTCGCCAGATCGAGGTGCAGTCCCCGTCTGCCCGTGGGGCTGCCACCCTGTACCGTGTGAAGGCCAGTGCCGTGGGGGGCGGGCCCAAGTTCGAAGAACGCTTCAAGGGCGATGAGGATGTGACCACAGTAGAGTTGTTGCGTCGTCCCGTGCAGTTTTCCTATGTGGATGGCGAGGATTACATCTTCATGGACAACGAGGACTTTTCCCAATACCTACTCAAGCAGGATGACATTAGCGACGAGTTGGCCTTTATCACCGAAGACACGGAAGGGGTACTGGCCCTGAAGGTGGACGATGCGGTTATCGGGCTCGAATTGCCGGCGTCAGTGGTGCTGGAAGTCACCGAAACGGCCCCGGCCATGAAAGCGGCGTCAGCGTCGGCCCGGACCAAGCCGGCTACCCTCAACACTGGCCTGGTGGTGCAGGTGCCTGAGTATATTGTGGAAGGCGAAAAGGTGCGGGTGAATACCGCCGAACGCAAGTTCATGTCACGGGCCTGATGCGACGCGGCCACCGTTTTTTTCTTCTCTGTTTGCTGGCCTGGCTGTTGGCCGGTTGCCAACTGGGTTATTACCGCCAGGCGATCGCTGGGCATTGGTCATTGATGAGCCAGCGCGAGCCGGTGGACTCGGTGCTGGCGGACCCGGACACACCGCCGGCGGTGGCGCGCCAACTTCAATTCAGTCAGCAGGTGGTGAACTGGGCGGGGAACCACCTGGATTTGCCGGCCGAGGATGTCTACCACCAGTATGTGTCGCTGGAGCAGGAGGCGGTGGTCTGGAATGTGCTGGCCGCGCCGGCCTGGTCCCTTACCCCCAAAACCTGGTGTTACCCGCTGGTAGGGTGTGTCAGCTACCGGGGCTACTTTGACCGCAAGCGGGCAGACCGTGAGGCGGCGGCGCTCCAGGACGAAGGGTTTGATACCTGGGTAGGCGGTGCGATTGCCTATTCTACGCTGGGCTGGTTTGCTGACCCGCTGACCACCCCGATGGTTCAGCGCTCCCGGCCCTCCCTGGCTGAGCTGCTGATTCATGAGCTGGTCCATCGCCGGATCTATATCAAGGGTGACACCCGCTTTAACGAATCTCTGGCCACCATGGTGGGGCGAGAGGGATCTGTACAATATTTTGCATTCATAGAGGCGCCGCTGCCTGACGATTATTGGCCTCAACGGGATCGGGCAAAGGCGGCGTTTCTGGCCATTATCGGCGATGCCCGTGAGGCGCTGGATGAGCTGTATACCCGTGAGCGTGACGAACAGAAACTGGCCGCCGGAAAGGCCCGTATCCAGCAGCAGGCTCGGCAGCGCTTCGCGGCAGACCGTGAACGCATTGAGGGCCTGAAAGGCTACCAGCGTTTTTTCGACGGGCCGTTGAACAATGCCCAGCTTAACGGTGTCAGTGATTACAATGCCTATGTGCCGGCCTTTGCCCGGCTGTTTTCGCAGTGCCAGCAGCAGTGGGACTGTTTCTGGCAGCAGGTGGATAACCTGGCTGACCTGAACCCGACACAACGCAAACAGGCCCTGGAGGGGCTGGCATGGAATTGATTCGTACACCCCAGCCTGAACTGGCGGACCTGATCGAACGCACCCTGACGCGCAATGGTTTTCAGGTGGAGCGTCATGAAGCTGATGAGCAATGTGTGCTGGTGATCCCGGACCCCGGGCAGTACCCCCATGCCCGTCAGCTTACCGAAGAGTTGATCGCGGATCTCAAGCGGGGTCAGGGGCGCCAGCCGCTGGAGCCCCTGACCGGGCAGCCCCAGCCATTGCTGTCCGGCGGTTGGCTGGCCAGCATGGGCTGGGTGACCAAAACCGGTCTGGTGCTATGCGTGGCCATTTTCCTGACCCCCTACCTGATTGGCGACGGGGTGTACCGTGCCCTGTTGTTCCCTTCGTCCCTGGAAGGGCTGGCCAGCCAGCCCTGGCGCCTGATTACCCCCATGCTGCTGCACTTTTCCATTCTGCATATCATTTTCAACCTGCTGTGGTGGGCAGATCTGGGGCGATTGATTGAGCGTCACCAGTCTTCGGCCCAGCTGTTACTGGTGACCCTGGTGACGGCAGGGATCTCCAATGTGGCGCAATTCCTTCACAGTGGGCCCCTGTTCGGCGGGCTGTCTGGAGTGGTGTATGGGTTGCTGGGTTACCTGTGGATTTACGGGCGCCTCAACCCGGGGGCCGGCTATGCCCTGCGCCGGGAAATCGTCCTGTTCATGCTGGCGTGGATGGTGATCTGCTTTGTGGGGCTGTCGTCTGTGGTGGCCAACGCCGCCCATTTGGCCGGGCTGGTCAGTGGCTGCCTGTTGGGTGGCATTTTTGGCCTGATGGCACGGGGAAAGAGCCATGCGCGTGTTTGAGTTAGCCCCGGTGGGCTGCTATAAAGACAGCCAAAACAATCGGTCACAATAATGAAAGGATACCGGCGACCTATGCAGTGGCGCTTCCTCCCCGGGTTGGTCCATTCACTTTTTTGCGTAGCGGTACTTGCGCTACAGGGTTGCTCTCTGGCCCGAGTCGATGACAACCTGCCTTACGGGATACTCAACAACAACGATCTGCAGCTGGTCGAGGATGGCCTGCCGACCTACCTGTTGATGGTCGATGGGCTGATCGAAAACTGGCCGGAAAGCGAATCGCTGCTGGCCAGCGGTGCCGACCTCTACGGCGCCTATGCCGGCCTGTTTGTGGAAGATCCGGCCCGTGCCCGCAAGCTGAGCAACAAGGCCCTGAATTATGCCTTCCGGACGGCCTGTGCTCACGACAAGGATTACTGTGAGCTGCGCAGCCTTAGCGTGCCGGAATACGAGTCCCTGTTGGCCGACGCGGGCAAGGGCGATGTGCCTGTCCTGTTTACCCTGGGCGGAGCTTGGGCCGGCTATATTCAGCAGAATACCAGCGACTGGAACGCTGTAGCCGAACTGGGCCGCGTCGAGGCCACCATGAAACGAGTGACCGAGCTGGATGAAGGCTACCAATACGGTCAGGCACACATGTACCTGGGCGTGCTTAACAGCATTCTGCCGGCCTCGCTGGGCGGCAAGCCTGAGGTGGCCAAAGTCCATTTCGAGCAGGCCATGAACCTGTCGGAAGGCAAGAATCTGCTGGCGCCGGTGATGTATGCTGAAAAGTATGCCCGCCTGATGTTCGACCGCGAGCTGCATGATCGCCTGCTCAAGGCGGTACTGGAGGCCGACCCGAACGTTCACGGCCTGACCCTGCAAAATACCTACGCGCAGGAGCAGGCCAAAGCCCTGCTTGCCGACGCCGATGATTATTTCTAGGAGTTGATTATGTTGCGTCTCGCGACTGTACTGGTGGCCTTGCTGCCGCTGGTGGCTGGCGCCGCCACCACGCTGAAGATTTCCACCCTGTACCCGGACGGCACCACCATCGTCACCGGCCTGAAAAATGCCGGCAAGGAGATTGCCGACAAGACTGAGGGCCGCGTGAAGCTCAAGATTTATCCCGGTGGGGTAATGGGCGATGACCGGGCTGTGGAGCGCAAGATCCGTATTGGTCAGCTCCATGGGCTGGTTGCCCAGGGTGGCGCCTTTGCCTCTGCCTACAAGGACAGCCAGATTCTCAACGTGCCGCTGGCCTTCAACAACTATGACGAAGTGGATGCGGTGCGTGCGGAACTGGACCCGGTGATTGAGCAGGGTCTGGAAGAAGGCGGTTGGGTCAGCTTCGGTCTGGTGGATGGAGGCTTTGCCTACGTCATGTCGGAAAATCCGGTAAAAAGCCTGGATGACCTGCGTGACCAGAAACTGTGGCTGCCAGCCAATGATGAAGCATCCGCCAAGGCGTCCAAGGCTTTTGAATTGTCGCCGATCATGCTGAACATTGGTGCCGTGCTGACGTCCCTGCAGACCGGTGCCATCAATGCCTTCGCGGCGCCGCCAGTGGCAGCACTGACCCTGCAGTGGTACTCGCGGGTGAACTACGTGACCGATATGCCGTTACTGTACACCTTTGGTTTGTTGGGCATTCACGAAAAATACTTCAAGCGTATCAGCCCGGAAGACCAGAAAGTCGTGCGTGATGTGTTGGGTGCAACCTTCGATACGCTGGATACGGAAAGCCGCAAGGAAAACCTGAGTGCGTTCCAAGCGGTGCAGCAACAGGGCCTGGAAGTGATCCAGCCCAGCGAAGCCCAGCACAGCGAATGGAAAGACTACGCCGATCGTGCCACCGCCGAGTTGGTGGAAGAGGGCGAGATTAGCCAGGACATGCTCGATCGCCTTAACGGGATTCTCGCCAAGCAGCGTGCGGGTCAGTAATGGCTGGCTTGCTACGCGGTTTACACCGCTTTGCGCATCATATCGAGGACGGCCTTATCGTGGCCGTCCTTTTGTTTATGATCCTGCTGGCGGTGGCGCAGATCATTCTGCGAAATTTCTTTGGCACCAGCCTGATCTGGATTGAACCGCTGCTGCAGAATGCGGTGCTATGGATCGGCCTGTTGGGGGCGATGATCGCTTCCAGAAACGACGAGCATATTCGTATTGATGTGGCCTCGACCTTGCTGCCGGAAAAGTATCACCCTTACCTGACTGTCGCCGTAGACCTGTTTACGGCGTTCATTTGTGTGCTGGTGGCCTGGTACAGCGTGGGGTTCGTGATCGAGGAATACGAGTATGCGACGCCCGCGTTCGGCAGTGTCCCGAGCTGGTTGTTGCAGGCCATTATTCCTGTGGGCTTTTCCGTGATGGCGGTGCGTTATGTGGTGTTGTTTGCGCTCGGCCTGATCGGTAAGAGGCCGAAAATGCAGGAGCCGGTGGCATGATTACCGCAGCGATAATTTTGCTGGTGGTGCTGGCCCTGATGGGCGCGCCCCTGTACGCGATTATTCTGGGTGGGGCGGCTCTCGGGTTTTACACCCTGGAAATCGAGCTGGCCGTGCTTCATATCGATATCTACCAGCTCAGCAATTCCGTGGTGCTGATGGCGTTGCCATTGTTCACCTTTGCCGGTTTCCTGTTGAGTGAGTCGAAAACCGCCGACCGCATGCTCCGCCTGAGCCAGGCGGCCTTTGGCTGGATGCCCGGTGGCATGGCCTTTGTGTCATTGATTGCCTGTGCCTTCTTTACCGCCCTGACCGGCGGTTCCGGTGTCACCATCGTGGCTCTCGGCGCCTTGTTGTTGCCGGCGCTGGTGAAAGGCAATTATCCGGAAAAATTCAGCCTTGGCCTGGTTACCTCATCAGGCAGTCTTGGCCTGTTGCTGGTGCCGTCGGTTCCGTTGTTGATCTACGGCATTATTGCCCAGCAGATGTCCCAGCAGCTGGATATGCCTTCGGTAGAAATTGTGGATCTGTACCTGGCGGGGCTGGTGCCTGCCCTGCTGATGATCGTCCTGTTGTATGGCTACTGCGTATGGGCAACCCGTGGCTCGGCCATGAATGGCAAGGCGGTGCCGCGTCAGCCGTTTGATTTTCGTGAGCTGGTGGATGCCCTGTGGGAAGCCCGCTGGGAGCTGCCGCTGCCGCTGGTGGTGTTGGGCGGTATCTTCTCGGGCTTCCTGGTGGTCAGTGAAGCCGCCGCGGTGACGGCCCTGTATGTGCTGGTGGCGGAGGTGTTCCTGTACAAGGAAATTTCGCTGCGTAAATTGCCGTCGATCATGCGTGATTCCATGATCATGGTAGGGGGTATTCTGCTGATTCTGGCGGTGGCCCTGGCCTTCACCGATTACCTGGTTTACGCCGGGGTGCCCGAGAAGCTGTTCACCCTGATCCAGACCCACGTGGAGAGCAAGATCACCTTCCTGATTCTGCTCAACATCCTGCTGTTGCTGCTGGGGGCGTTGCTGGATATCTTCGCGGCACTGGTGATCATGGTGCCCCTGATCCTGCCCGTGGCCCTGCGCTACGGCATCGATCCGGTGCATCTGGGTGTGATCTTTGTGGCCAACATGCAGATCGGTTACATCACCCCGCCGGTAGGCATGAACCTGTTCATCGCCAGCTATCGCTTCAAGAAGAAAGTCACCGAGCTGTTCGCCTCCACGATTCCGTTCATGTTGGTACTGATCGTGGCGTTGTTGATGATTACCTATATTCCGCAGTTGAGTTTGTGGTTGGTTCGGTAAGGCAGTGAATAGTTAACAGTTAACAGTGAATAGCGGCGCGTGAAACGCGTGGTGGTGACAGAAAGTATCGAGGCCGCGCCCAGGCTTGGGCGCGGCCTCTTTCGTTTGCAGGAACGAGCAGCAAGTGTGAAGGGCCAACCCCAAGGCACGCAGACGGTAGGTTTTCCCTTTGCCTTTCGCAATGCGCAACCCTCGCATCGCGGCCCCTACTGCTCCAAAAGGTTTTCCAACGAAAGAGGCCGCGCCCAATGTCCGGGCGCGGCCTCTGTGGTTGCGGGACAGGCATGCCTCCCCCGCGCAGCTGTTAACTATTAACTATTCACTGTTAACTGCTTTTATTGACCGACTGCTTATAAACAAAACTGGCCATTGCCCGCAGTGGCATCATGCGGATCCAGATGCTTTGCAGGGTAACGGACAGGCCGGGCAGGGCGTAACGCTTACCGGCATTGAGGGCCTTGTAGCCGGCAGCGGCCACCTCTTCCGGGGTGGCGATCTGCGCGGAGACGAATTGGGTGATGCCGCTGGACGACTTGTGTGCGCTTTGGGCGGTATCCAGGAAGGCCGTCTTGGTGGTGCTGGGGCAGAAGCAGGTGACCTGCACACCATAGGGTTTGAGCTCTTCCTGCAGGGAGGCGCTGAGGTTGATCACGAATGCCTTGCTGGCGCTGTAGGCGGCAAAGAAAGGCATCGGGCAGAACCCGGCGAGGGAACCGATGTTCATGATCTTGCCCTGGCCGCGAGCCTTCATTTTGGCGCCTACCAGCATGCACAGTTTGCTGAGCAGAATATTGTTGAGGGTGAGCATGCGCTCCAGTTTCTGGGTGTCCTGCTCGACGTGCTCGCCCATCATGCCGAAGCCCACGTTGTTGACCAGCACGTCCAGGGTGATGTTTTCCTTGTCCAGCCATTCCACGATGCGCTCGGCGGCATCCGGTTGGGACAGGTCCATCTGCACGCCGTGGTAAACCCCATCACTGCGCTGGGCTTTCAGGTCGTTACCCAGCTGATCCAGTTCGTCCTGCAGCAGGCTGAAGACCACGACATTGTAGCCATCGTTGTTGAACAGCTTGCAGAATTCACGGCCAATGCCGCCGGCGCCGCCGGTGATCAGTACGGTTTTTGTCATTGTTGTGCTCCTGTCAGGCGGCGTCGCCGGGCTGGTCTTTCGGGCCCAGATCAAAGGGACCAATAATCATGCTGCCAGAGTGTTTGCGGTGGTAAGCCTCGCGGGCTTTCCACACTTTTCCATACCGGTAGAACGGTACGGTGGGGTACAGGTGATGAACCAGGTGGTAGTTCTGGTACATCAGAATCGGGGTCAGTAACCATTCCTTGCCCATGCGCATCAGCGAGGTGGTATTCGGATCCACGTCCTGGCGGCCGGTATGCGGGTAGTGCGGCAGCACCATGAACACCAGACACATCAGGAAGAACGAGAAGTAGGACGGGATCAGCCACAGCATCAGGGTCACGTAGGGTTGCCAGATGAACAGGGCGGTCAGGGCAATGCCGGCGACAATCAGTTCACGGCGGATTTCGGACATGGCCACATTGGGCAGCTTTTCCGGATTGCGCATGAAGTTGATCAAGTAAATGAAGGGCCAGAAACCCCACAGCGGCATGGTCCACAGACTGCTGGCCATCCAGTGATCCGGATCTTTCTCCGGATCATTGGCAAAGCGGTGGTGGTGCATGTGCATGATGCGGAACAACTTGCCCTTGCCAAACGGCACCGCCACAAAGGTGGCAATGGAGAGGATCAGGTCGTTGTGTTCTGATTTCTGCGCTGCGGCACGATGAATGGATTCGTGGGCAGGAGTGAACATGACATAGCCGGCGATGCTGTTGATCACCAGGCCGACCCAGGCAGGCCAGTAGCCCCCGATGACCATGATCCAGCTGCTGATGTTGGCCGCATGGGACAGCACCATCAGGGCAATGGTTGGCCAGGCAAACTTCGGCGATACCTTCAGTTTGGCCAGTGTCTTGAGTTCTTCTGCTTCGGTTGTTGTCGTCATTGGGCAGTCTCCTGCATGGTCCAGATACACAGTGTTTACCGAACAGGAAAGAAAGTTAAGCGCGGAAAATGCCAAAAAGGGGATAAATAGTGTCATCGGGGCGCCGTGACGGGCCGCCCCGATGCAGGCGTCAGGCGGCGTTGGCCTTGTCGCTGTCCGGGCCGAGCCCGAAGGGGCCAATGATCATGCTGCCGGAGTTTTCCATGTGGTGGGCTTCCCGGGCCTTCCACACCTTGCCGTAACGGTAGAACGGCACGGTGGGATAGAGGTGATGGACCAGATGGTAGTTCTGGTACATCAGCACCGGGGTCTGCCACCACTCGCCGCCCATGCGCATCAGGGCAGTGGTGTTGGGGTCTTCATCCTGTCGGCCAGTATGGGGGTAGTGCGGCAGCACCATGAACACCAGGCACATCAGGAAGAAGGCAAAGTAGGTGGGGATCAGCCACAGGGTCAGCATGTAGAAGGGTTCCCAGGCAATCAGGGCGCCAAAGATAATCCCGGCCACGACGATCTCACGAACGATCTCGGACACCTTCACATTGGGCAGCATGGCCGGGTTGCGCAGGAACTTGTAGAGATAGAAATACGGCCACAGACCCCACAGCGGCATGGTCCACAGGCTGCTGGCCATCCAGTGATCCGGGTCGTTTTCCGGGTCGTTGGCAAAGCGATGGTGACGCATGTGCAGCAGGCGGAACAGTTTACCCTTGCCGAAGGGCACGGCCACGAAGGTGGCGGCAGACAGCAGAAAGTCATTGGTAGACGACTTCTGCGCTGCTGCCCGGTGGATGGCCTCGTGAGCCGGGGTAAAGAGGGCGTAGCCCGCAATGCTGTTGATGACCATGCCCAGCCACAGTGGCCAGATGTCGTTCATGACGAGTACCCAGCTCAGGGCGATGCTGATCAGGGACACGATCAGAATGGCAATCGTGGGCCAGGCCAGTGGCGGTGACACCTTCAGGCGGGCCAGTTCATTGTTGTTGTCGGCGTGACTCATTGCGCCAGTCTCCAATGGTGCTTTTTTTCAGTGTTGCCGGAATGGCAAACAGCGGTAAGCGCGGATGCTGACAAGGGGGGGATAGAAAATGACAGGGACTGGCTGCAAGCCACAAGCTGCAAGCTACAACGCGATCAGAGTCATCGGTTTTGGATCGTCCGTGCCCGCGTTTTACCGTTAATCGCGGGCTCGGCCTTGCTGGAATGAGAGGCTCGATCGCGTTGCAGCGTGTGGCTTGAAGCTTGTCGCTGGCTTTTATTCCTGCCGGAATCGACCTGGGCTGGTGCCAAACCAGCGCTGGAAGGCGCGGCGGAAGCTGGCGACGTCGGTGTAGCCCAGGTCTTCTGCCACTGCTGCGACGGTGTAGTGGGGCAGGCTCAGCAGCTGGGTGGCGCGGCGGCTGAGGGTCTGGTCACGCAGTTGTTGAAAGCGGGTGTCTTCGTGCTTGAGCTTGCGGATCAGGGTGCGCGGGCTCATGTGCAAACGGTCTGCCACGGCATCGAGGCTGGCCTGGCCCTGGCTTTGGTGAAGNANGGCAAGCACCTGATCCGTTACCGTGCCTTGNTTGCGCAGGGCTTCCTGGCGGGCTTCACACTGCTGAATGGCCAGCCACAGCAAGTCCCGGTCGTGGCTGGCTAANACCTCGTCGCCGTAGCGTGCAGGCAGGGACAGCGACACGCCGGGGGCATCAAAGACCACTTCGGTNCCCCGGAAGATCTTTTTGTAGGATTCGGCCCAGGCCGGTGCCGGGTAGTTGAAGCTGGCGGTGCCATCNTCGATGGGTTTGCCTCGCAGGACCACATGACAGGCGTAGGCCGANCCCATGGCGGATTCGGTGAGGAAACGAATGGCATCATCCAGCGGATAAGCGAATTTCAGGTGCAGGGTGATGGTGTCGGGAGTTTCTTCCATTTCGGTGAGAAACACCCGGGTGCGGGTGTTGGTAAAACTGGCAAAGACCCGCATGGCATCGCGCAGGGTAGGGCTGGCCATGGCGGCCATNCCCATGGGGCCATGCATGGCAGGCAGGGCGCGCAGGCCGGTTTGCAGGGCCAGATCCGGCGCTTCACTCATGTGCTGCGCGTTTGCAATCAGCTGACAGGCACCGGGCCAGTCAATGAACCCATCGCTGGTCTGNAGGGTGTGGGCGTCGATCCCGGTGTTGGCCACCAGGGTATCCAGGCCATCCTGATCAAGCCCCAGGGTCTGGGCGATCATGCGGCAGTAGGCCAGAGCCAGGTCGGGTTTCATCGAACGGTTTCCTCGCTGGCAGGCGGNTCGGCGATGTAGCTGGCGACCATGCGGGTCAGCTCATCGGCCAGCTCGCTTTCGCGAATCATGCCGCCGTGCTGGCTGATGTAGCGCACCATGGTGAACAGCACGCTGTTGGTGACGATAAACACCCGCACCTCCAGGTTGTGGATGGGGTAGTCCCGATAATGGCGCAGGAAGTACATCCGGGCCAGATCCATGAAGTGTTGNTGCAGGACTTCCACCACCCGGTTGGTGGGCAGTCGATGCCAGTTGCGTACCAGTTCCAGGTACAGGCCGTCGCGGGAATGCAGCACCGCAAAGCCGAAGCGAATGGCGCTGCTGACCATGGCATTGATGTCCACATTGTCGGTGATGGGCAGTCGTTTCAGACCGACNCCGATATCCTCGGCCAGACTCTCCATCAGGGCTTCGATCAACCCATCCTTGTCACCGAAATACTGATACAGCGAGCCCACGCTNACGCCGGCTACCTCGGCAATCCTGGCGGTGGTGGTGTTGTCCAGCCCCTGCTGCTGGATGACNTGGGCGGTCGCGTCGATCAGGGCGCGGACCATTTCCCGGGAGCGCTGTTGTTGGGGGCGTTTACGCATGGCGGAACCTGTATCGGCAAAATGCGAATTGAATGCGAATACATATTCGCATTAGGGTGGCNGCTATTGCAAGCACACCCAGGAGGTTGTGATGACCGCTCAGGCACACATTNAGCCCGCGCCCCGCCGGGCTCGCCCATTTGAGAAGACCCAGCAAGCCACGCCAGTGTTGCTGCGTACCCTGTTGGGCCGTGATCTGGCGCCGAGTCGCGCAGAATTTGATGAGGTGATCGCCGCCCTGTGGGAAGGTGATCAGNCCATGGANGAGCTGGTGGACTGGATGGTGGCATTCGGCCCACGGGAGGCCCGTGCGCTGTTCGAAAAGGCCGTCAATGAGGGGCTGCANGCGGTNCCGGATTGCCCGGAGCCATTGCGTTTGTTCATCAAACGGCTGGAAAAACGCCCGGCCTGGGTGGACTTCGAGCTGATCGAGGACGGTGCCCGCTTTATTCACTCCACTGGCATGACAGCGCCNTACGTGTTGCGGGATCTGGCGTTGATGGGGGGCTATTTGCTGTCCGGTTTCAACCAGTCCCTGGTGTTGACCGGCGCCCTCAACAAGGGCGCGTCCCGTCGAGTGGCCGAGACCGGCAAGTGGTGGATNGACTGCACGGAGGTGGGCGGGCTGGAGCGTTTCGGGGCNGGCTTCAAGAGCACCTTGCATGTGCGCATGGTGCATTCGCTGGTGCGCCGCANCCTGGCCTCCCGGGACGAGTGGGATGAGAGCCAGTGGGGCAAGCCGCTCAGTCAGGTAGATATGGTGGCGACCTATCTGGGGTTCTGCGTGGTGATGCTGGGTGGCCTGCGCAAGATGGGCGTGCCGGTAACGCCCCGTGAGTCCCGTGGTGTGATGCATCTGTGGAAATACGCCAGTTGGTTGATGGGCGTGGATGAGCGTTGGCTGGTCGACAGCGAGCGCGACGGGATTGTACTGCTGCACCACACCCTGATGACCCAGAGCCAGCCGGATTGGACCAGCCGTGAGCTGGGCATGGCGTTGGCGCAAGAGCCNCTGGAGCGNAAGTTCGGCCGTTTTGAATCCCTGCAGCGCAAGCTTGCCTACAACAAGCATCTGAGTGTCAGCCGCTTTTTNCTG
The DNA here is from genome assembly GCA_002706085.1 of Alcanivoracaceae bacterium. GTDB lineage: Bacteria > Pseudomonadota > Gammaproteobacteria > Pseudomonadales > Alcanivoracaceae > Alcanivorax. The sequence goes on from PAJO01000023.1 coordinate 32,924, forward strand.
GACAAGCAAAAGATGGCGCAACTGGGCCTGCCGGAGGATGTGTCGTCCTGGTACCCCTTGCTCACGCTGGGGCCGCGGTTTGCCTTGCATGCCGGTCAGCGCTATTTACCTGGGTTGCGTCAGCGACAGCAGCGTACGGGCCGCAAGGCTCAATTGCAGGTGCTGGCCCAGATGTTCGGGGAATCCGAGCAAGACCTGATTCGCCCGGATGCTTCGCACCCGGGGCATGTCTGAAAGCGATAAAGCAGGAAATGAGTGTGANTGAATCTGCGATCAAGACGGTATTGATTACCGGGGCGTCGTCCGGCATCGGCTACGCCACCGCCAAACTGTTTCAGGCCAACGGCTGGAATGTGGCAGCTACCATGCGAGACCCGTCCCAGGCGGATGAGCTGGCGGCACTGCCGGGGGTGATGTGTATCCGTCTGGATGTCACTGACCGTGACAGCATTCACGCCGCTGTAGCAGCCGTCATCCAGCGTTTCGGGGCGATTGACGTGCTGGTGAACAATGCCGGCTATGGGTTGATGGGCGCGTTTGAAACCCTGGATGAAGAACAGATTAAACGGCAGTTCGAGACCAATGTGTTCGGACTGATGGAGACCTGTCGGGCCGTGCTGCCCCACTTTCGCGAGCGGCAAAGCGGTGTACTCGTGAACGTGGCCAGCATGGTCGGGCGGGTACCACTGCCGCTGTACAGTGTGTATAACGCCAGCAAGTGGGCGGTGGAAGGGTTCACCGAAGGGCTGGTGTACGAACTCTGTCCGCTGGGCATTGGCATCAAGATCATTGAGCCGGGGGCGGTAAATACGGCCTTCTTCGGGCGTTCCGCCGACCGTGAAAATCGCACCGGGGTGTCCACCTACGAGACGTATTCCAAAGACCAGTTCGGGGTGATGGACAAGACCGGGCCAGGGGGCTCGACGCCTGAAGAGGCTGCGGACGTCATCTACAAGGCCTCCACCGATGGCAGCCAGCGCCTGCGCTACAGTGTCGGCACCGATGCCTGCATGCTGTTGCTGGCCCGCCGGTTGCTGCCAGAGACCCTGTTCCGTGCCATGATTCGCATGAGTCTTACCGAAAAAGCGTTCAACAGCGTGGGGCGCTTGTTGTACAAGCCCTGAGCATTACAGAAAAAGGGGCTTCGCGGATTTGAGGGAGAACAGGTTGGCCAGACGTCTGAAGCCGGAGGTCTGACGCGAAAGGCAGAAAACCCGTCGTTCCAAGATCGCGGACCCTGCTGCTTACGCTATTGAGCTGCTACAACGCCACACCTGCATTGCAATGTCGGTATTCCCTACCCTGGCGGGTTGTCAGATCAGACCATGCAAGCTTACCCCCAATCCGCGAAGCCCCTTTTTAAAAGGCCCGGATGACGGCTTCCGGCCCATGCTCCCCTGTGGGAGCGTGCTTGCACGCGAAATGCCTTGTCTGAGCCGAGAGTGACTTCGTTTGCAAGCAAACTCCCACATCAAAACCAAAACCCCTTTCAGCCAATTCTGGACCTGCCAGCTTTCCTGGAAATCCGCGATGAACCAAAAAAAATGGCCGTCGGGGGGGACGGCCTTAAGGGGGGAAGTGTGGGGTCAATCCGTGACCCCGGGTGTTCAGAATGAGCGCAAATGGTGTTGGGTAGGCCGCGCATTCTGCGCTGCCGATGAGAACATTCTAGTGGCACGGGGAGGCCGAACCCACGGCATCGGCTTGGCGGGTTTGATCAGTTTTTTTGATGGGTAAATGGGGTATTTACTAAAACGTACCCAATGATTTGCGCATAAAGTGACGCTGCAAGCTGACGCCACTCCGTTCTGCCTGTTCCTCTCCTTCACTGTCGAAACCCATGAAGCGAAAGAACTCCAGGGCGGTCAGGCTGGCGTGGGTGGTCAGGCTGGGGATGCCTTCGACCCGGGCGCTGTCTTCCAGATGCTGGTAGAGCAGGGTAGCAATGCCCACCCGGGCGGAATCCGGGTGCACGTAAACCATATTGATGTTGTCGGCAATGCGCTGGGCAAAACCCACCAGTTCATCATCCCACTGCGCCACCACGGTTTCCCCTTCACTCAGCAATGAGATCAGGCTGTCGTAGTTCTGGCCACGACTCCAGGCATCACGTTGCTGCTGATCGTATTCGCCAGCACTGCCCACTTGTATGGCATCGCGGAAGACGCCGAGCAGACGGTTCAGGTCGGCCACTTCCAGCGGCCGGATCTGGAACGGCAGAAACGGGGCCATCGGGTCGGCAGGCGGCGGGGCTGGCATCTCAGATTGCGGCGTTTCCACTGACGGTGCATCGTCTTCGGGGCGGGGTGCCTGCTGAGGCGTCGCGTCTTTCGCCGGGCCCTGAAACAGGCGGCGTAACCATTGCAGCATCAGGGTGGTGTCCTGTGTTGTTGTGATTCTTGTGAGGGCTGCTTCATGGCATCGATCTGGGCTTTCAGTGCTTCCAGGTAGGCGTCCTGCTGCTCCAGCAGTTCCTGGGTGGTTTCCTTCTGTTGCAGAAGGTCCTGTTCCCGGGCTTCCAGCTCTTGTTGTTCGCGCAGGCGTGCATCGCGCTGCTCGGCGGTGAGCAGGTCGCTGTCGTCAAACGATTGCGCCGCCGCTGGCAGTGCCAGGGCGCAACAAAGAATCAGCAGTTCAGTACGCACGGAGTTCCCCCAAACTCATCGTGAAGCACAACGAGCATAGCAAAAACCGACCGGGGAAGGGAAAGCCCGGTGGTGATTGCGGGAGCGGGGCTGCCCCCGGTGGCTAACCATCGGGGTGGAGCTGCCGCTCCCATCGCCAAGTGACCACTGCCACAGTAGAGGGTCGGGTTACCCTTTCATCATCTGACGCAGCACATAGTGCAAAATGCCGCCGTGTTTGTAGTACTCCACTTCCGCGGCGGTATCGAGCCGGGAGAGCGCCTCCACGGTCTGTTCCTTGCCATCACGGCGGAACACCACCTTTACAGTTTCCCCTGCTTTCAGGCCGTTGCCCAACTCCGGAATATCGACGATTTCACTGCCGTCCAGGTTCAGGGTCTTGCGGTCGGTGCCTTCCGGGAACTGCAGTGGCAACACCCCCATGCCGATCAGGTTGGAGCGGTGAATACGCTCGAAGCTTTCGGCAATCACCGCTTTCACCCCGAGCAGGTTGGTGCCCTTGGCCGCCCAGTCGCGGCTGGAGCCGGTGCCGTATTCCTTGCCGGCGACCACCACCGTAGGGACGCCATCCTTCTGGTAACGCATGGCGGCACCGTAGATGGAAATTTCCTCGCCCTGGGGCAGGTGTTTGGTAAAGCCGCCTTCGATATCCGGGGTCATCTCGTTGCGGATACGGATATTGGCGAAGGTGCCGCGCATCATCACTTCGTGATTCCCCCGGCGCGAACCGTAGGAGTTGAAGTCGATGGGTTCCACATCGTGGCCCTGCAGATAATGGCCAGCGGGGGAATCGGCCTTGATGGCGCCGGCAGGAGAGATGTGGTCGGTGGTAATGGAATCGCCAAGCAAGGCGAGAATCCGGGCGTCTTTCACCGGGGTCACATCATCGATTTCGGCGGTAAGCCCGTCAAAGAAAGGCGGGTTCTGGATATAGGTGGATTGGCTGTCCCAGTCATAGGTCTGGGAATCCGGGATTGGCAGGCTCTGCCAGGTCTCGTCACCGTCAAAGACACTGGCGTACTGGCTGCGGAACATGTCGTTGTTGATCTTGACCAGCTCCGCCTGAATCTCATCGGAGCTGGGCCAGATGTCCTTTAGGTAGACCGGGTTGCCATCGTTATCCTTGCCAATAGGGTCTTTGTCCAAATCGATTTTCACTGTGCCGGCCAGGGCGTAGGCCACCACCAGCGGCGGTGAGGCCAGCCAGTTGGTGCGCACGCTCTGGTGGACCCGGCCTTCGAAGTTACGGTTGCCGGACAGCACTGAGGCCACCACCAGATCGCCGTCGGCAATGGCTTTGTCGATGGCGTCCGGCAGGGGGCCGGAGTTGCCGATGCAGGTGGTGCAGCCGTAGCCGACCAGATCGAAACCGATGTCGTTGAGGGGTTTCTGCAGGCCGGTGACGTCCAGATAGTCGGTCACCACCTTGGAGCCGGGGGCCAGTGAGGTCTTCACCCAGGGCTTGCGGTTGAGACCTTTTTCGGCGGCTTTTTTCGCCACCAGACCGGCCGCCAGCATGACGCTGGGGTTGGAGGTGTTGGTGCAGGAGGTAATGGCCGCAATTACTACATCGCCGTGGCTGAGGTGGTGTTTCTGGCCGTCGATGGTGACGGGAACGTCACCACCGCTGGGCTCGTGGTTGCCCACGGCGGTTTGACCGCCTTCCCCTTCCAGCTTGCTGATTTCATCGTCGTTGAGCTTGAGGGTCTCGGTCACTACGTCAATGAAGGTGCGTTTGACGGACGTGAGGGGAACCCGGTCCTGGGGACGTTTCGGGCCGGCCAGGCTGGGCACCACATCGCCCAGATCCAGTTCCAGCACATCGGTAAATTCCGGGTCCGGATCGTCGCTGGAGCGCCACAGCCCTTGCGCCTTGCAGTAGGCCTCGACCAACGCGATGGTGTCGGGGTCGCGGCCGGACAGTTCCATGTATTCGGTGGTGCGCTCGTCGATGGGGAAGAAACCGCAGGTGGCGCCATACTCGGGGGCCATGTTGGCGATGGTGGCGCGGTCGGCCAGGGTCAGGTCGGCGAGGCCGTCACCAAAGAATTCCACAAACTTGCCGACTACCCCGCGGCGGCGCAGCATCTCGGTGACCGTGAGTACCAGATCGGTGGCGGTGATGCCCTCGCGCAGCTTGCCGCTGATCTTGAAGCCGATGACCTCGGGGATCAGCATGGCGATGGGCTGGCCGAGCATGGCGGCTTCGGCCTCGATACCGCCCACACCCCAGCCCAATACGCCGAGGCCGTTGATCATGGTGGTATGGGAGTCGGTGCCCACCAGGGTATCCGGGTAGGCATAGGTGTTGCCATCCTGGGCCGGCTCGGACCAGACACCCTTGGCCAGGTATTCCAGGTTGACCTGGTGGCAGATGCCGGTGCCCGGTGGCACCACCCGGAAATTATTGAAGGCTTTCTGGCCCCAGCGCAGGAACTGATAACGTTCACGGTTGCGCTGGTACTCGATATCCACATTTTCAGCAAAGGCCTGCGGGTTGCCGAATTTGTCCACCATGACCGAGTGATCAATGACCAGGTCCACCGGTGACAGGGGGTTGATGCGGGTGGGATCGCCACCGGCCTTGCTGATGGCATCGCGCATGGCGGCAAGATCGACTACACCGGGAACGCCGGTGAAGTCCTGCATCAGGACCCGGGCCGGGCGGTAGTTGATTTCGTTGTCGGAACGCTTGTTGTCCAGCCAGCGCACGACCGCTTCCACGTCATTCACGGTGACGCTCTCGCCATCTTCATAGCGCAGCAGGTTTTCCAGTAGCACTTTGAGCGAGAAGGGAAGCTTGCTGAGATCACCCCAGCCCTTGTCGGCGACCGCGTTGAGGTCGAAATAATGGTAGGTCTTGCCGTTGGCTGTCAGCGATGACTTGCTGTTCAGGGTGTCCTGGCCAATCCGTGTCACTGCACACCTCCTGGGTCGAGAATGGGCTCGCCGCCGTGGTGTCACGGCGTAAAGCGGGACCGCAGGGCCCATAACACAATGACACCAGGACCCTGCGTTATGAATACCCTCATACTACGCGCTTATGGCGTCCACATGAAATGTGTGGCGAATGGGGTTTTTCAATCTTTGTCATAGGCCATGGGCACCGCCTGTCCACTGTGACGCACGTTGGTCTTCAAGGTCAATGAGAGTCATCGGCGCCCTGCGTATGATCGCGGCACTTTTGTCGAGGATCCTGTTTATGGCCACCAGCGATTATCCGCGTCGCGGTAATGCATTTTCCCGGGCGTGCGCGCGCGGTTTCCTAAAGCTGATTGGCTGGAAGGTGGTCAGTCCGTTACCGGCCTTGCCCAAGGCGGTGATTATTGGCGGGCCGCACACGTCCAACTGGGATGGCATTGTGACCCTGGCCGCCATGATGCAACTGGGCCTGGATGCGCATGTGATGATCAAGGACAGTGCCTTCAAGGGACCGCTGGGTTCCTTGTTACGCTGGATGGGAGCCCTGCCCATTGATCGCAACAAGGCCGGGGGCGTGGTCGAGCAGACTGTCGCCCAGTTCAACGGCGCCGAGCAGCTGTTCATGATTGTGGCCCCGGAAGGCACGCGCGGTGGTGCAACACAATGGAAAACCGGGTTTCATCGTATCGCTCATCAGGCGGGTGTACCCATTATCGTTGCGACGGCCGATTACCGAAAAAAGGAAATTGATTTTCCGTTGGTGGTGGAGCCCGGTGATGATCTGGATGCAGATCTGGCAACGATCTTTTCTACCTACGCCTCTGTGCATCCCCGGCACCCGGGCAAACTCTCAGCACCGTTGAAAGCGTTGCGAGCAAAGGACCAGACCAAACAGGGTTGATCAGGATTAGGGGGCGTAGCCCCTTCGATCAGAAAAACACTTTGCCTGTCTTACTGCCTCCTTATCGTCAGGGCTGTTTGTCCCGGTAACGCACACTGTCCTCAAGTAAGTGTGTCGTATTCGAAGGTCCTGTCCGTCTCATTGAATGACATCAACGAGAAGGGAAAGGGCATGCAAGCGGTCGCATCATCTCAATATCATCACCATCCTTCTGTCAGCCAGCACTCCGGCATGCTGGAGGCACTACTCGATAGTTTTTCCGGGGCGGTTATCGTGTGTGAGCCTGGTGGGCGGGTGGAGTACGCCAACCAGGCCGCGGAGCAGCAGCTGTGCCTGGATTTGCAAGGACATCGTTTGGGGCTGGCGGGTACAGGAAATGGCCTGCGGTTCAAGCGAGCTGTCAGAGCGCTGAGAGATGCCCCGGATCAGCCGCAGGGGCTGGAGTTACAAATTGGCGGGCGGCCCTGCATTTTTCAGGTGAGTTTTCTGGACGGCAAGCAACGTTGGTTGCGGCTGGTGTCCTGCAGCGCTTTGGTTGCCGGCACTGATCCGCTTGCCCTGGCCGCTCAACAATACCGTTTTACCCCGGCAGAAACCGATGTCGCGAGTTATTTGCTGCAAGGAAAAAGCGCCAATGACATTGCTGCGATTCGCCGCAGTTCCCGTGAAACCGTCAGGAGCCAGATCAAGTCGCTGTTGCAGAAGACAGGAACCCGTCGCCAAGCCGCATTGATTACCTTGCTGGGCGGGTACTGAAAAACCTCCCCGCAAGCGGGGAGGGAAGGTTGCCTCCCGCGAACGGGAGGCGGAGGGGGACGGGTAACGGACGTTTAGTTGCTGCAGCCATTGGCGTTGGTGTAGCTACCATCGACCACGTTATTGATCCACTGATCCAGCAGAACGCTGGCTTCGCTGTGCGTCACGCTGCGGGCGATGGGGGGCATCATCCGTTGCGGGTCGTTCTCTGCCGCGACCCGGCAGGAGACGATGGAGGCACCAGCATCACCGGGCACCAGTACATGCTGACGTCCACAGGAACCGCCGCCGGTGGCAGTGGGTTTCTTGCATACGCCGTAGCTGGCATTTACATCACGGAAGTGATCCAGGTAGTAACCGGTATTGGAGGCGGCGCCCTTGTCGTTATGGCAGTGCTGGCAATTCACCTCCAGATAGGCTCGGACCCGGCTCTCGATATCCGCCGCTGAGTGGGCGGTCTCACCGCTGTCACCCGGGACATTCCAGCGCGGCAGATGCTCGATATTGGTGGCAACGCCATTGCTGATGGTCAGGGCCGGTACGCCGCTCAATATGCCCAGATCCTGCCATTGTTTGAGCTGATTGATCTGCGGGAATCCCCCTTGGCCGCTGTTGCCCATGAACGCCGACTCAGGCTGATAAGCGCGATTCAGGTTTCGAGGCTTGGGACCGATCGGGGCGCTGCCGGCAGGTTGGTCATCATTGCCGTGACAGGTGATGCACTGGTTGGCGTTGGGAATGCTATAGCTGGCGGTGCTGCCGGTGAGCAGGGTGCCGGAATCCGCATCTCGGTAGTGCCAGGATGCCGATGCGGTTCCGCCATTCATGGCCAGCCGGGCAACCTGTTTGCCATCCACCTCTTCCCAGATATAGGGCAGACCGGTCCATACCGCGCTGCCCTGGCTGTTTTTGCGTTTGATCAGCAGGCGGGTTTCCACCGGCACCTCGGTGCCATTGCTTTCATCGGTAAAGGCAAAGGTCTTGGCGATGACGGTGCCGTCCGGGAAGTGAATGCCCCCGTTGAGGTTGTTGCCTTGCTGGCCGTCGCGATACACCGCTTGCTCACCGGGTGGGACAAAAACAACCCGGTATTTGGTGGCGTAGTCGGAGAACAGTTTGCTGTTCAGGACAAAGGGCTGGCCGCTTTCGTTTGGCAAGCTGCGCGGGTCTTGCGGATCGGCAAACAGGTTGTACTGGTCCAGTGTCGGGCAGTTGTAGTTCAGCGCCTCGCGGTTGATTTCACCTTCTGCCACGTCGGCGGAACAATAGAAATCGACCACTTCATCGGAGGGTGCCGGATCGAACTCGCCGCTGGGCTCGAAGGGCGGAATGTCAACCCGCGGTAGCGAAGCCAGTGTCTTGCCAAAACGGGCCTGACAGTCATGGTCAGACAGTCGGGTATCCGACGGCATATTGAGCAACCCTTCCAGTACGTCCAGCAGACCGGCAGGGGACAGGATCGACATATCCTGGTCGGCAATGGCCAGTACCAGTTCCAGGCCGTCGGTGCCGTGGAAGTTAAGGTAAGGGGCGCTGTCTTCAGACAGCTCGTTGCTGTGAATGCAGGAGCCCCATTCCGGCTGGATACGTTGCTTGTTTTCGTCGAACTTGTAGGCGTTGTAGTGACAGCTGGGGTTCGGGTGCTCGTTGGTGTGGACCGGTTTGCCGCTGTCCCACATCGGCACCGGATCGCCATTGCTGTCTACCGGATAAGGGCAGTCTTCATCCAGTTCATCGCGCAGGCCATCCCAGACAATGTGTGCCCCTTTACCCAGGTTAAGCACATTGGTGAGGCTGCCCAGTAATTGCGTCGGGTCGTTCAGGGTGGGCAGGTTTTTCAGTCCGATGAGGAAAGGCAGAACGCTTTCGACCTCGCCATTGGCGACTTTTTCCAGATCCGGTGGAGGCAGGTCGTAGCCAGAGTTTTTCATCACGTTATCGTGAATGTGCAAGCCTTCGGTATACGGATCCAGTTTCCGGTCTGCGGTATTGTCCTTGCCGTCGATCAACTCATAACTGACGTAAATTACGGCGGCGGTGCTGTGATCTTCGAACGTGTTGTTGAGCACCTCGATATTGTCGTAACCCAGAGTAATAAAACCGGTTCCCCGGGGAACAACCGATACCAGCCCACTGTGGGCAAAGTTATAGGTGTTGTTGTTACGTGCCACGTTATTGATCATCACCGAGGTATCCCCGTAACGGGTGATGTTCTCCAGGTCATAGATCAGGAAGGCGCCGGTATTACATTCCGCCAGGTTGTTGTCGTATTCCCCGCCCTGAACATTTTCGATTTCAAATCCCATGACGTTATAGGCGGCACGGCTGTCACGGATGATGGCGGTGTTGGTCTGACCGACATAAATCCCGGCGTCACTGGCACCGATGGATTCGCTGCCTTCGACCAGAATGTTTTCTGATTCCACCGGGTAGATGCCGTAGCGGCCGCTGGCGGAGCTTGGCACATAGTCCGGGGTGGGGTCGCCTTCATTGAAGGGGGGATGGGTACAGGAAACGTGGATTCTTTCCTCATAATTATCAGCGGTGATGGGCTCGCCACCACCGGACCAGATGGCCCGCACATTCCGCAGGGTGCCCCATTTGACGCTCTTCAATTTAAAGGCATCGCCGGGGGAGTCGAGGATGGTCAGGTCTTCTACGGTAATGCCGCGAATGTTCAACGCTTCCAGCCCGGTGACGTTGACGCTGTCCTTGAATGACAGGATGGTCTCGTCCTTGCCGCAGCCCTTGATCAGCACGTCTTCGGTGGCTTGAATCAGCAACCCCTGGTCGAGTTCGAAGTACCCGCACTCGAATTGCAGGGTATCTTTAGGGCGCAGCTGTACCATGGCGTTGACCATGTCCTCGGTGGCATTGTCGCCGGGGCTGATGATAAAGGTACGACCGACCGTGTCGGGCGGGGTCTCGCCGTCATCACCCCCGCCGTTGTCGTCGCCATTATCACCACCGTCACCGTTTCCTCCGTCATCGCCGGTATTGCCGGTGGGGGTATTATTGGGTGTCGGGCTGCTGCTGTCGCTGCCCCCGCAACCTGCCAGTGCCAACGTGCTTGCCAGCATTGTCATCGCCAGCAAACGCCATAGTGTCTTTTTCATGATGGATTCCCCTCATTATGAAATCAGCAGGTGTCCGTTAGCGAACGGCCTGCTCCAGTCGTTCCCACATCCGTATGTAGGCTTCCGCCGAGGTGAATAACTGGTTCACAGCATCGTCCACCTGCTCCTGAGACCGGTCGCTGTTGGCCACCATGTCGGCAATCTGGTCCGGGTATAGCCCGTAGTGCGCCACGCCCCGGCCTTCGTACAGGCTGAAGGCGTGGTCACCGGTGAGTTGTTTGTCGAACACCACGCGGCCGTCCACGGAGGTGAACGGGTAAAGCGTATTTTCCTGATCGGGCGTGCCGGGGTTACCGGCCAAATTGGCAATGCCGTTGACGTCTGACGCAAAGGCGGCACCGCCAAAGGGGCCGACCTTGTAACTGGCCGGGCGGGGGCGGTTGCCATCGCGGGTGAGCTGGTCCACCCAATCGCCGCGGACGCTGCCGAAGGAGGCGGTAACCCCTCCCTGGTTGGCAACACGATCGCGCAACGCTTCGGTGCCACCCCAGCCGCCATGACTGTTGATGACCGGATAACCGCGCGGTGCTGTGAGATCAAGGATTTCGGTGGCGGCCTTGCGACTGATGTGATCGGTTTCAATCATCATCCCGCGCTGGGTCAGCTCCTCAATCAGGAAGAAGCCCAGGTCGGTGAGGCCGCGGGTGTTGCACAGGTGGTCGGTGCCACGACGCGGGTCGTATTCCGCCAGCCCTTCAGGGGTGGCGGGGAAACGGTCGCCGATATAGTCAATCTGGAACAGCAGCTGGTCGAGGATGCCCAGTGGCTGCAGGGCATCGGCCAGCGGGTTTTCGTTATCACTGTGGTGGTGATCCGGGCAGTCTTCGAACTCAATGGTATGGCCGGTTTCCAGCAGGTTGCCGCCGTAGAGAATGGCGCCGATACCAATGCCGCTGGACAGGTCTGGCAGGTGGCCGCCGAAGGCGTTATCAAACTTGTGCACCGGGAACAGGCTGCGCACATCCATGGCATAGAGTCGATCCAGCCGAGTCACGATCTCGTCCCGGGAGCACTCCGCGACCCCCAGAAACTCTCCACAGTTAAGTGCCTTGGAGGCCTCGACCCCGAGGATGACGGCCATCTTGCCGTCTTCAATGACCTCGCGGGCCTGGCTGGGGCTGGTGACAATACGGAACCAGCCTTCACCGGGGCCGCCGTTCTGGGCATCAATATAGTCCTGCATGTCATGCATCAGCGTGGCCTGCATTTCGATGGCCGCCATGGTGTCGCAGTCATTCTGCTTTTGCGGGTTGAGCTGACAGAGAATCTCGTTGTGCACCAGGTGATTGACCAGCACTTTCAAGCCCGACAGGTGGGCACGTTCAATCCACTTGTAGTAGCTCTGGTGGTGCTGCAGGGAGTTGCTTCTTGGCCAGTAGGGAAAATCCGGCCAGCCACGGGTTTCGTGGGGGCCGGGGGTGCTGGTCACTTGCTCCAGTACCCCGGTGAGGCCCTGGGGACCATGGTTCTCGGCGCAATCATGCAGCGCGTGATCCACCCCGAACTTGTGGAAAGGGTCCCCGTAATTGATACGGCCACCGATAAATTCATAGGCAGAGATATGGCTGTGGGCGTCCACGTAGCCAAACAGGTCGTCGTCATCAATGCCCTCGGCCTGCTGGAAACGCGCAACGTCTTTCAGGTAAATAGCGGGCCCTGCGGCATCCACACTGGCGCTGAGGCTGGCTTCGGGGTAGCTGGCGCAGCCGTCAGCGGCGTGCAGGGTAAAGCGGGTGTTTTCCGCTTCCAGGCCGGGGGAGGTCAGGGTAAGGCCGTCATCGGTGGCGGTCAGTAACAGACCGGTGACCTGGGACGCGAGGGTGAATTGCGCCTCGCCACCGGGATTCAGGTTCCACACGCTCAGATCGCTGGCCTGATTGACGATCCCTAGGCGGGGTTGAACCGTGATATCCCCCAGTCCGCCGCCGATCCCGCCCAGGGTTTCCCCCAGTTCGCGCAACAGGCCGCCCAGGGGGGCGACCGGATCCAGTACCAGATTCAAGGTGTCGCCGAGACCGGAGACCAGGTAACTCAGTTCGCCGACGAAATTGCCGCTCTGATCAAGGAGCTCCCCGGCAGGGTCGCTGATGCCCAGCAGTTGTTTTTGTCCGCTGTCGCCGCTGTCTCGCTGATAGTCGGAGAGCAGCAGGTAGCTCCCCAGCGCGGTTGGTTTCATGTAGAACGCCGTCGCCTCGCTGGCGTCGCGTGTGGTCTGGTAGCGCTGAGCGTCGTTGTCTGCCTGCAGGAAGTTGCCCTGGCTTTGCAGCGTGTAACAACCGTTGGCGAAACCGTAGCGGTTCAGCGGGGTGGGCTCGACTGGGGCGGGATCGTCGTCTTCCTCTCCGTCGTCGGGTGTGTCGGAAGACGGGTCTCGAGGTTGTTCGCTGTTATTGCTGACGGCAGGTGTGTTGCTGCTGCCATCACCGCCGCAGCCGGCAAGCAGGCCGCTTGCGGTAGTGGCCAGAAGCAACAGATACAGGAATGACCTCGTGGAGGTCTGGCTGAGTTGTAGCATGGCTAACCCCTTTGGTGGGCCCGTCTGTGCGGACCGCATTCTTGTCTTATGAATTATTAGTACGTTTGTACAACTTTGGGGCGGCGTGGGGCTGTAGCGTTATTGTCAGTGTTGGTGAGTGTTTCTTTGCATCGGTAAGAGGGGTGCAACATAGATGAAGGGGAAGCGGACCGGGAGGAGAGGGAACCGGGAGGTCGTAAACGTGGAGGGGACGCATCGCGATTGAGTGATCGTCCCCTCCATGTAAACAGTTTAAGGAGCCTCTGAATAACTCCTTGCATGCTCAGTCTTTCAGGCTGGCCCACAATCTAGGCGCACTTTTGAAGGCATGCTGGTTGCCTGTCGAGAAAGTGCAACAACGAGTGTGGGTTAGCCTGGGAGACCCGGAGGGCGCGGCCTGGAGCGCCCATCTGCTGCGCCTTGCCTCTCGGAAAGGGAACAACCCTGACCATCGAGACAAGACACAACAGCTGAACGCTCCAGGCCACGCTGAGCACGCAAGGAGTTATTCAGAGGCTCCTTAATGAAGCGGTAAGCGCGGATAGCTCACCGCTGTGACGTCAAGCGGCCAGGCGGGGCGGATCCAGAGGCCGGGTCAGGTAGCCCAGCATGATGGCAGGGATATCCACGGTAGGCTGGTAGTGAAGGAACAGTCCTCCCAGGGTGCCAAAGACCCGTGCCAGCATGATGAAGTCGCCGGGCATCTTTTCCACGGGGTCATGCTCCAGACGGGCGAGCAGGGCCGTGACCTGTTCCATGACTTGCTCGGCACTGGGCCATCCCTGTTGTGGGGACGGATTGATGATGCTGTCACGGACTTGATCCAGAATCGCCGCCACAAAGGCCAGCAGGGTGTCGGGATTGCCGCTGCGGGTGTGGAATCCCAGTTGCGACAGGGTGTCGCCAATCACCTGGCGGTCATCCACGACGCAAGCCTGCAACACCCGGAAGTAACCGCGACGGGCGTCATCAGTCAGCGCCTGTGCGCAGCCAAAGTCCAGCAGTACCAGTTCGTCATGCTCGTTGACCAGAATGTTGCCCGGGTGCGGGTCGGCGTGGAACAGGCCTCCGTGCAGTACCTGGGCAAACCAGGCATTGAGCAGGTTGCCAAGCATACGGCTGGTGCGCTCGGGGTGCTTGCCATGCAGGCGATCAAGCACTGTGGTCAGTTTGCTGCCCTGGACAAACCCGGTGGTCAGCACTCGCCGGGAACTCAGGCCGGGGATCAGGGAGGGCGTGGTGATCCCTTCTACCGTTTCCAGTTGCTGGCGGATTTGCTGCATCACCCGCGCTTCGCGGTGATAGTCCAGTTCTTCGCGTACTGTGCGTTGAATCTCGCAGACGATGGTGTCCATATCCATGGGCGGAAGGGCCGACTTCACCGCGTCCATGAAGACTTTCAGCAGGGTCATGTCCAGCTCCACCAGCTCGTCCAGGCCGGGGCGCTGTACCTTGACGGCGACCTCCTGGCCATCCAGCAGACGGGCACGATGGACCTGCCCGATGCTGGCGGCGGCCAGCGGATCACGATCAAAGTGGGCAAATAGTTGTTCTACCGGTTTGCCGAATTCTTCCTCCAGCACCTGACGGACTGTCTCGTAGGGCAGGGGGGAGGCCTGGTCCTGCAGTACCGCCAGTTCATCGATCCAGGCTTGCGGCAGCAGGTCGGGACGGCTGGACAGCAGCTGGCCGATTTTCAGAAAGGCGCCACCTTGCTCCAGGGAGGTTTCGCAGAAACGGCGAGCGTTACGCTGATGCAGGGCCTGCAGGGCACTGTCTCGCATGCTGGCAGGCAGAAAGGCGGAACGAGTGCCCCACAGGCGATAGCTTGCTACCACACGTGTCAGCATCCAGCCGGTGACGGTCAGTCGCTTGAGGCGCATCGGCCAGCGGCGGGCTTCATCGGCCAACAGCTGCATTTCCTCGTTGACGGCCTGGGCGCCACGGCCGAATGCCTTGCACGCGGTGATGGCCTGATCGGCGAGTCCGCGGCCTTGCCAGGCGGTGCGTTCAATCGCACGGATGCAGCCTTCTACAACGGCAATCCAGGCTTTGAGCCCGCTATCTTTCTGTTTCTGGGTAGCGAAGTCATTCAGGGGTTGCCAGCTAGGCGTGCGGTCCTTGCCGCTGACTTCGACAGGTTCAGGGTGTTTCATTCGGCACCTCTCGGCTACCATTGTGAATGGTTGTTCACAAAGATAGAGGCTGAATGGAAGACCTGCAAGAAAAAAGAGTCAGCTGTCGGTCAATATTATTAACTAATTGTTATGAAAGCGTTTTTACCAGCATTGCCACCAGCTCTGTTTGTTTTCTATAGCCGTTTTTACTCAACAGGTTCTTGATGTGCTGGCGTGCGGTGTGAACGGATATGCCATTTTTGTCCGCGATTTCCGTGGCGCCGAGGCCGTGTACCAGTTCGGCGGCAATGGCGGCCTCAGCAGGGGTACACAGGAACAGGGACTGGAGTTTGCCGAGGTCCGGTGTCATGTCGATGCGGTAGTTGAACAGCTCGGCCAGCAAGCCATTGTGCTCAGCGCGTTCGGACTGCAGCGGGGTGAGGCAGATGGCAATGCGTTCGTCACGATTTTCAACAAACAGGGTTTGCGTGTCGGCTCGCCCCTGATTGGCATTGACCAGATTGGTGGTGATGGCATCGGCCAGCTGCCGGCTGAGCTTGTCATCGCTGCTGGTCAGTCGGTGACTGGCACTGATTTGCAGGCTTTGGCTGTTGTCGATAAGGGTACGGGCGGCCTGATTGGCCTGGGCGATGGTGGCCAACGCATTGAACACGATCATGGGTTTATTCACATGGTCCAGCGCCATGGCCAGACTTTCGTTATCGCTGCTTGATTGGTAGAGCTTGAAGTGCAGGGTAATGGCATTTTCGATATGCGGGGCCAGCAGGTTCATCTGCAGGATTTCCAGCTCGCTGTAGGGGCCGAAATCCTTGTGGCGGTTAGCCATGAAGACCACATTGGTGTCTGCCTGACGGGTGACCAGCATTCCGGCGCTGTCGCCCATGCCTACGGCTTCTGCCCAGGCCCGGCTTTCCGGATTGAGCATGTCGAGAATGGTCTTGCTTTCGTCGCCGCGCAGGAAGGAATCGAACTGCCTGGGCGGCAGGTGGCGAAAACGTGTCAGGGCTTCGTCTCGCTCCGGCAGGTCGCTGTTGATATACCACTGCTCGAAGCCTTCCGGGTAGCCAAACGTCCAGCCGTATACCAGCCTCTGCGGGTTGTCGCTGACGCCGAGGATCCCCCCTTGCAGAGCGTTGAAATGCGCCTGGAAGGCATCAAAAAAAGGCTGGAAGCCCTGGCTGTCATGCAGGCAGGCATAGAGTGTACCGACCAGCCTGTTGTAGGCCTGGAGTTGTTGCGGGGTTAGGCTGGCCTCTTCGGAGCGGTAATCTTGAGGGGGTGAGGAGACCAGTTTCATGCGACTTCCATGGGGGATGGCGGTAGACAATGACATTATCCACTGTCATGAAATGCACGCCAATGACGCTGGTTAGGCATCAGGTCACCGTTTGTCTGTTAACACGCTAGCAAATTGACCGCTGCTGGCCTTTAATCGTCCTGCAGACATGGATAGCTGGACCGAATTGGGGGCAAGGATGTGGAAGCAGGTAACGATCACGGCGGTTTTGGCGCTGGTCGGGTTGGGTTGCCAGGACACAGGGCAGGATAAAGCCCCCAAGACAGCGTCGCTGGGGGCATGGGGGGTGGAAACCCGATTTATCAACCCGCTGATTCAGCCCGGCGATGATTTCTTTCGTTATGTGAATGACGGCTGGCTGGAGAGCGCGGTGATTCCGGAAGGGGTGCCGCGGATGGATTCCTTTATTTCTCTTAGTCTGCGTACCGAACAGCAGCTGCAGCAGATCATCGAAGATCTTCCTGCCGAGAGGCGGGCGCCAGGCAGCAGCGAACAGCAGTTGGCCGATTTGCATGCCAGTTTCATGGATCTGGAACAGCGTGAAACTCAGGGGCTGACGGGGCTCAAAGAGGGGCTCGCGATGATTGCTGACGCGGCGAATCATGCTGCTCTGTTACCCTTAATGGCCCGGCCGGGGTTTCCTGCGGTGGCCGATTTTTCCATTCTGTTGGATCCGGATGACCCGTCCGGCTACCGGCTGTTTCTGTCCCAGTCAGGCACAGGCTTGCCCAGCCGCGATTACTACTTGAGTGATGAGGCGCCTTATCCGGCGCTGCGCGATGCGTACGTGGACTATGTCGCCGCGACTCTGGGGCGTGCAGGAGCAGGGGCGTCAACAGACACGGCGCGTGCCGTGCTGGATTTTGAAACCGCGCTTGCCAGGGTGCACTGGACACCCGCCCAGAGTCGTGACGTGATCCGGAATACCCATCGGATGACACCGGCCGAGCTGCAAGCCTATGCGCCGCAGATCGACTGGTTGGCGTTGTTGGCCGCGGCGGATATTCCAGAGCCTTCGTCGATGATTGTCTCTAACGATACGGCGGTCAGAGACGGCGCGCAGTTATTTGCCTCTGCCTCATTGGAGACGGTGAGGGCCTGGATGCAGTTTCATTACCTGGACGGGTTTGCCCAGTATTTGGGAGACGCCTGGCGTGAAGCGCATTTTGATTTTCACCAGCGCACTCTGGCGGGGATCAGCAAGCCCCGCTCACTGGATCGGCAGGCATTGCAGTTCCTCAGTCATTACCTGGGGGAGCCGTTGGGCAAGCTCTATGTGGAGCGTTATTTTCCTGCAGACAGCAAGGTCGCGATGGAATCCATGGTGGCTCACCTGCGGGAAGCCTTCAGCGAGCGGATCCGGGAAAACCCCTGGATGGATCAGGCTACCCGTGAGCAGGCATTTGCCAAACTGGGAGCGTTCACTTCGCATATCGGTTACCCCGACCGCTGGCATGACCTGAGCGGTATCCGCATTGATCCGGCGGACCTTGTGGGCAATATTCAGCGGATTCGCGAATGGCAGATGACCGATGCGATCAGCAAGCTGGATGAGCCGGCTCGTGATTGGGAGTGGGGTATGACCCCGCAGACCATTAACGCCTATTACTCTGCCAGCCATAACGAGATTGTGTTTCCGGCGGCGATTCTGCAACCACCGTTTTTTGATCCTGCCGCAGACCCGGCCGTGAATTACGGCGCCATTGGTATGGTGATCGGTCATGAAATCAGTCATGGCTTCGACGATCAGGGTAGCCGCTATAACGGTATGGGGCAGTTGGATAACTGGTGGAGTGCTCCGTCGAGACAACAGTTTGAGGCTCGTGCCAATCGTCTTGTCGAGCAGTACAACCAGTATCGACCGCTGCCAGATCTGACGGTGAATGGGCGCCTGACACTGGGGGAAAATATTGGTGACCTGGGGGGCATTTCCGTGGCTTATGCTGCCCTGGAAAAAATGCTGGTGGATCATCCGGAAGTGGATCAGAAGAAAGATGGCTTCACCGCGCGTCAGCGTTTTTTTCTGGGCTATGCCCAGCTATGGCGTGCGCTGTACAAGGATGAACACCTTCGCCAGCTGGTACTCACCAATCCCCATAGCCCCAATGAGTTTCGGGTAAACGGTGTGGTGAGGAATGTGGATGCCTGGTACGAGGCCTTTGAGGTGACGGAGCAGCAAGTGTTGTTCCTTCCGCCAGGGCAACGGGTGGATCTCTGGCAGTGATGACCGTTCAGGTCAATTACTGATAGTGGGGGACATTGACGGTTTTCAGTCAGAGGCCCACGCTGGGATCAGTCTTTGGGGGGCATCATGTCTGAACTGGTATTGCATCATTATCCGTTGTCACCGTTTTCGGAAAAAATTCGCGCCATGCTCGGCTACACCGGCTTGCAGTGGTGTTCGGTAATCACCAGCGAAATGCCGCCGCGTCCCTTGCTGGCGCCGCTGGCGGGAGGCTACCGCAAGATACCCGTGGCACAGATAGGGGCGGATGTGTTTTGTGACACCCGCACCATTACCCAGCAGATCGCGATGCTCTCAGGGCGTCCTCTGCTCAGCCTGGAAGGGGTGGATGACGAGATTCGGGCGTTTGTGAAAGAGGCCGATCTGACCCTGTTTCTGGCCTGTATTCTTTCCTCCACCAGCCTCAAGCTGAACATCAAACTGTTTCGAAGTTTTTCCTTGCTGTCTCTGTTTCGGTTCTTCCGTGACAGGATACAGATTGGTCGCACGTCTTCAGTGCCGCGTATGGGGCTGGGGGAGGCCCGGCGCCGGGTGCGTGAGCATCTGGCCGATATGGAAGCGCGGCTGGCCCGTCGCCAATGGTTGTTCGCAGATGAGCCCTGTATCGCGGATTTCAGTGCCTACCACGGGCTATGGTTTTTGACCGATGTGGCGGAAAGTTCGCTGGTCAAAGATTACCCTGCGGTAGAGCAATGGATGCAGCGGATACGCGCATTTGGCCACGGAGTCAGTGTTGAAATCACGGGTGAAGCGGCACTCAGTATGGCGCGTCAGGCAGAACCTGAAACGCTTGAAGGCAAAGAGGATCCGTTATTGGGGCGTGAAGTGATTGTGGCGCCGGATGATTATGCCCAGGTGCCCACAAGAGGCATTCTGGTTGCGGTCACTGAATCCGAATGGGTGCTGGCAATCAATAATTTAGCTGTCGAAACGGTTCACGTGCATTTTCCCAGACAGGGGTTCCAACTGGAATCGGCCTGACAGGAAAAATCAGGGACCGCACTACAATAAAAAGAGGGAAATAATGAGAAACAGGCGATATTGGCTGGGGGCCCTGGCGCTCACGGCATCGGGGGCGGTGTGTGCGGACCAGGCACTCACCATGGAAGAACTGGACAGGCGGCTGGCCTCGCTGGAAGAAAGCTCCGCGTCATCTGCCGCGAGTTCGGTGTCCGACCGCATTAGCATTAACGGGTTTATCACCTACGGGGTAACCCGCCATAACGTTCACCAGAATCAGGGGCCGGGTGGCCCCGGTCCGCTGGCAAACCCCAGCGCGGGGGAACCCTTTTTCTATCGTGAACGGACCACTGACGATATTTCCCATCGGGAGTTGTCCCGGGTGGGGGTGCAGATCAATGCCGAGATCAATGAGCGCACCAAGGCGGTAATGCAGATTCTGGCACGGGGTCGTGACAACTACGATGCTGAAGCTCAGTGGGCCTATATCGATTACGCCATTACGCCGTCCCTGCATTGGCGTGGTGGCCGCTTGATGCTGCCCAACTCAATGCATTCCCAGTATCTGAATGTAGGTTATGCCTATCACTGGGCGGCACTGCCCAGCGAGGTGTATGACATTGTGCCGTTCGATACCATGGATGGCATGGATCTCACCTGGAGTTTCCGAACCGGCAACATTTCCCATGATTTGAGCGCCTTCTACGGTAGCCTGGATGTCCCGGATAACACCTTGCCGTTCACGGTGGTGTATGAAGGGCGCAACTACACCGGGATCAATCTTCGTTCGCGCTGGAACGATTTTTCTACCTGGTTGAGCTACAGCCATTCGGAATTGAGTGCAGATTTGTCTGCCGGTGGGCTGGCCTCTGCCTCGCTGGATGGCGTGCCGATCCATGGCAATAGTGTTGGCGTGCAGTACGACAATGGTTCGCTGGTGTTTATGGCGGAACGCTCATCACTGGTGCCGCATGCCTGGTTCCCGGAGCGCTGGGGCGGGTACGTGACCTCCGGTTACCGGTTTGGCAAGTGGATGCCGCATGTGACCTGGGGGGCCACCAATTCCCACGACAACTCCGCCGTGTTCAGCAGTGGTAATCCGGTCAATGCCTCACTGACTCAGGCCAATATGGTTCGCTCCAAGAGCTGGACCCTGGGGCTGCGTTACGATATTGCCCCGGGTGTGGATGTGAAGCTCGAAGCCCAGCAGTTCTACGACATGAGCAACGACAAGCTCCTGGAAACCGGCAGCAACGTGAACGGTATGTTTACGACCAGCACGTCGGCGGGAGCCATTGAACGCGATGATCCTACGGTTTATCGCATCACTGTTGATGCTGTGTTTTAAGGGGGCGACATCATGAAAAAATTACAATGGCTGGCTTCCCTTATCCTGTTTCTGCCAATGGTAGTGATGGCGGATATTGTTGTGGTCGTCGACAAGGACTCACCGATTACTTCCATCAGTCAGAACCAGATCCGGCAGGTTTATCTGGAAGGCGGCGGCAAGGTCGATGGGGTGTATGTGAAGCCTCTGGATCTGCCTGAGCAGGACAAGCTGCGTGACCGTTTCTATCAGGATACGGTTGGCAAGACACCGGCACAGATGAAGTCTTACTGGGCGCGGATGATCTTCACCGGCCGCGGTGTCCCGCCGCGCAGTGTGTCTGGCGTTTCTGCCATGAAAGTCATGCTGGAAAACAACCCGGAGCTGATCGGTTATCTACCGGCCAATCAGGTGTCCGGCAATCTGCGGGTGCTTCACCAGATCCGCTAGCTTGAACAGGGGGTGTTGCGTTCCCCTCTGGAGTCAGCCGAGTAGCAATTTGCTCTCGGCTGCCTCTACCGCATCCAGTGCGCCGTAAAGAATCACGGTGTCATCCTTGAGCAAGATAACATCCCCTGCCGGGTTTTCGCGGGTTTGCCCATCGCGCTTGATGGCCCGGATTTCCACGTCTTTCAACGGACACTCCCCGATGCTTCTGCCAATGCTGCGAGCCTGTTCGGTCAGAGTGACGGCATGAAGCAGACGGTAGGGGTTGCCGGCGCTATCTGCTGTCGGAAAACTGTCGCCATGGTAGTAGCCTTGCAGCATCCGATATCGGTCGCGACGGGTTTTTCTCAACGTGGCCAGCACCCGATCGAACGGTACGTCCAGCATCATCAGCGCGTGAGCTACCAGCATCAAGGATGCTTCCAGCACTTCAGGTACCACTTCTGCAGCACCGGCTTCGGTCAATGCGTCCAGATGGGTGTCGTCACGGGTTCTGACCAACACCTGGATATCCGGATTAATGTCGCGGGCAGTGAGGGTAATTCGTTCGGCCAGTCTGGCATTGTCGAAGGTCACGACCAGCAGCCGGGCACGGTGTATGCCCGCTTTTTCCAGAATGTCCTTGCGGCTGGCGTCGCCGAACAGGATGCGTTCTCCTGCAGCGCTGGCCTCTTGTAACCGCACCAGATCCATATCGACGGCAATTGCCTGATGATGAAAGCGAGTCAGGTAACGCATCAGATTCTGGCCGACGCGGCCGTAGCCACACAAAATGACATGGCCAGATACTTCGGGGGGAAGCGGGTGTTCTTTGGGAACTTGCATCCATGGGCTGAGGATGCTGCGGGTGAGTCGTCCACTTTTCTGGATCAGCGCGGGGGTGACCGCCATGGTGAGTACGGTGATGGACACCAGCAAGCCTGCCTTGCCCGGTGTCATGATCTGGTGCGATACCGCCAGTGCCACCAGTACAAAACCGAACTCCCCGCACTGGGACAAGATAAGACCACTACGCAGTGCGTTGTCGGTTCTTTCCCCCAGGAGTTTCAGTAGAACCGTCACTGTCGCAGCCTTGAACAACATGATGGTGGCTGCGGCGAGCAGGATCCAGTGCCATTGATCTGCAAAGAGATCCGGGTCTACCAGCATGCCTACACTGATAAAGAACAACCCCAGCAAGAGGTCCCGAAAGGGACGAAGGTCCGCTTCGATCTGGTGACGGAAATGACTCTCGCCGAGCATCATGCCAGCCAGAAAAGCACCCAGCGCCATGGACAATCCCATCCAGTGAGTCACCCAGGCGGCCACCAGTGCCAACAGTAAGGCCGTCATGACAAAGACTTCGTCCGAGCGGGTGCGGCCGGTTTCTTCCAGCAGGCGTGGCAGCACCCACTTGCCGGCAACAAAGATCCCGGCGAACAGCAGTAGCGATTTTCCCAGGGTTACACCGACCATTTGCCCCAATTGTTCACTGTCGCCTTGGGCAAAGATCGGCAGCATGACCAACATGATAACTGCCGCCAGATCCTGGAAGAGCAGGATCCCGGTAGCGGAGCGACCATAGCTGGTGTTGACGGCGCCGCGACCAATGATTTCCCGTATCACGATGGCAGTGGAAGAAAGGGCTAGCGCGCAGCCTGTGATAATGGAGGTGATCGAAGAGAATCCAAGGCACTGCATCACCAGGAAAACGGCTCCTCCGGTCAGCAGTACCTGCAGGGGCCCCGCGCCGAAAACGACTCGCCGTAGTGTCAGTAATTGCGGGATGGAAAACTCCAACCCCAAGGTAAACAGCAGGAAGACAATGCCGAATTCTGCGAGATGCTGGATGTTTTCCAGATCCTGGATCCAACCAAAGCCGAAGGGGCCTGCGGCAAGGCCGCACATCAGATAAGCGAGAATGGGGGGCATGTGTAGCCGCCGGAATAGCACTACGGCGGCAACCGCAGAGCCCAGCAGTACAACAATCAGCGTGAGAGCATCCTGCATGTTTCTGGATATCCTTCTTCAGAATACCCAGTGTACCAGCAGTTGAAGCTTCGGGGTGTGTCAGTCGTTGCAGGTGAAACGGAAGCTGTCGTCCAGGACCAAAGGTAAGGTCAGGGAACGGAACTGCAACGCGCCCATTTCTTCACAATGCCCGGCACGGGCACCGCTATCCAGATACAGATAGTCGATATGCAGTACTGGTTTACCCGCCTCGATGAAGGGCGTCAGCAGGTGGCATTCCTGCCACTGGTGACAGGATTCGTTGACCGCGAAATCCACGTGGGGGAGCAGTTCTTGCACCTGGCCGAGGTCATTCTTCAAGGACACGGCCAGCCCCTCGGCGTGGGCTCGATCAAACAGAAAACGGTTGTAATCCAGTTGGCTCTGGTAGGTCAGCGCAAAGCCGGTGCGATTGCTGTAGCCGTCCACGTTATCCGGGTCTACCCCGTCGCAGCCGCGCTCGGCCGCCAGGGCGATGCGGTCTGCCATGATGTCGCGCACATTGGCTGAGCGGGTATCCAGCCAGCGTTCGCCGGGCCAGTTACCCAGACGGCGGCCCTTGTCTGTGGCGAGGAAACGGTCGGCATCGTCCCGCCAGTCTTCGAAGCTGCCAGCCGAAAAGTAACAGATGACCTTGCGGCCACTGGCTTGCAGATCATTGATCACTGCCTGAGGCGTATCAAACAGATCGAGAATATACAGGTCGGCAGGGTAGCCGGTGTTAGGCGGTCCCTGAA
The DNA here is from genome assembly GCA_002706085.1 of Alcanivoracaceae bacterium. Classification (GTDB taxonomy): domain Bacteria; phylum Pseudomonadota; class Gammaproteobacteria; order Pseudomonadales; family Alcanivoracaceae; genus Alcanivorax. Next base: position 56,940 of record PAJO01000023.1, read on the forward strand.
GTTGTATTTGCCAGTTCACATCCACGGCAGGTTGGTACCACGCGGGCGGGGTCTCGGTCTGGGGAGTCAGCAGGCTGGAAATGGCGCCTGACAACATGCCTAGGGAGGAGCTCATGGTGCACGTCCACAGTGACGGGTGATAACGGATGCCACTGATGGTAGGTCGGCGGGGGGAGAAAAAATGTGGTCGATTCGCGCTATTTTTGTAACGCCTTGGTGCAATTACGCATAACTGCGCGCGCGCTTATTCCGGGGAGGCAGGTTCAGCTCGTGCCCTGGGCTGCAGCGGATCAGAACTCGACGTCCACCGTGATGGTATCGGTATAGATGCCTTCGATGGCCGTGGGATCCGCCGGGATTTGCCCGTAAACCGGCATCATGATGCTGGCACCTGTGCCGAGTCCGGAGCCACTTTTTCGGCTGGCGCTATCATTTCCCCATACATTATTGCGGCTGGGGTCCCCGTACAGGTTGTAATCAATAAAATGCCCGTTGCCGTCGCTTAATCTGCGCCAGGTTCCAACTGCATGAAGGCCGTTGCTCAGGCCGACCGTGAATTGGGTCGTGTTGGTGCAGCGCACATCAATAAACGATTCCGCATTGGTTTGCGCCAGAGGTGTGCTTTGTTCGCCAAAATCCATATCGCTGGCAGTCACCTGGCACTGATCGGGGACATCGATAGTCGCATCCAGTATATAGGTGGTCAGAAGCGTACCGGATGCAACGCAATTTTGATTGCTGCCGACCCCGGTAACCTGTGAATTTGCCATGCTGGTCGTGTGGACGCCGGATGCCACGTTGCCGGGTAGCGGGCCATTGATAATGCCAAACAGGTTGACGGTGCCTTCATCCTGGAAATTGAAAATGCCGGATAAATCCACGGGTACCGCGATGGCGTTCTGTTGGGGTTGAACCACCATGGCGCCTGCGGGTGACGAGTAGATATTGAACGGAATGGCCGGGGAGCCGGTTCCTGATGTCATGGTGCGGGGCAGGAAGCCACCGTTGGTATCACTGGCCAGATAAACACACATAGTGAAGCGATAGCCAAACAGGTTATTGTCTGGAAAGGTGTTGTTCTCAAAAGCACTTCTGGAGCACGTCCAGTCGAGAACGGTGGAGGAGGTGATATTGCCCCCGGCAAAGGGGTCCGGTGCACCAAAATTCATGTCCGGCGCCTGACTTATCTGACATTGAAGTGCTGTGGCTTCCAGGGGGGCGATCAGCAGGAGGATGAAAGCCAGGCTACAGCGTGTCATTTGGGCGCACCCTCCACCTTATAGGTGGCAGGCTTTCCATTAATGCTTGCGCTCAGGTAGCTGGCGTTGAGTGAAGAAGGTGTTTGCAAGGGAATGCGCAGCTCGCTGTTGGGAAGTGCATAGCCAACAAGGCCTTGTTTCACAAGATGCGTATTGCTGTCGTGGTCCAGCCAGTAAACGTCTGCGATGCGGGCGTGGGCATTGCCGGTGTTATGAATATGCAGGGCATTCCCCTGTTGGCTGACACTGAGGGAAAATGCCTTTTCGTTCCCTCCCACAAAAACAGGCAGGGACATGCGCAGTAGAACCTTGAGGTTGGCCCCCTGTCTGCTTTCTGTATCGGGTACTTCGCTGATAATCAAGCGGTAGCTTTTTTCTGTCTCGGAAGGGGTCGGGCGTCGCCGAATGACACGGACGGTCTGCTCTCCGTTACCGGGAATCAATGTCACTGGAGGCGTAACAATCAGGTCATCCTGTTTGAGTAACTGCGTCTCGCCATCCACTTGCTCCCAGGCGAAGAGTTGTAACTGGTAGAAGCCTTCCTCACTGGAACCATTGGTCAACTTGTAGGTAGCGTTGGCCTGTGTAGGGGTCATGCTCATGGTAAGTGGCGCCACGGTGAGCTGGCCTGCAAAGAGGGTACTGCTGAGGCTGATAAGGCAGGACATCAGCACAAGGCCCTGTCGTTGTGTCATGGTAACGCTCCTCTAGTCACGTTCAGATGGCGACAGACAAGGGTAGGGCCCTATGCCGGGAATCACACCCGGCTCAGGGGTAAAGTCAAAGATGACGGTGCAAAGACTGCCGTTGCTAATGATACCGATTTCATTTTCTCCTGCTGATAGATCTTGCAGGAAAATTTCGCCATCGAAGCCGACAACAGTGACTTCGGCATCGGGGAGAAGAACGCGTCCGCCTGGCGGGATAGCGTTGCCGTTTTCATCATGCACGACCATGATGGCGCTGTTGCTTTGCTGCACATCAAAGTGTGCGGTGATCCCGGTCAGTTCTGCAGGTTTCAATGTCAGTTTTCGTTCGTTCAGTTGGGCATCCATCGGCAGATCAGCGACGTCAACTTCAAGGGTGTTTTCCTGCCAGGCGACCATGTCGGGTATCAGCAAGCGGCCTTTGTGGTTTGTGTGACCAATCACCCGGTTGGACCGCCGGACAGGCAAATTGGCAAAACCATTGGTATCGACAATGGCAAAGCTGTTGTTCATCCGGTTGGCAGCAAACACATCCTCATAGTTGGTGATCAGCGAGCCGCTGGCGCTGGCAAAGGTGTCCAGTTTATTGCCCTGGCCGTACACGCCGGCCTGCAGGTCGGCATAGGGGGTCCACCAGCGCCCTCTCGCCTGACGAGTGCCATCACTGTTTGGACTGTAGGCAAGATCCCAGCCGAGATCCCAGAACTCGTCGACCTGCTGGCGGAGCGTCACCAGGGTATCGGTTTCATTCTCCTGCTCGTTATGATCGAAGCGGATGCCGGCTTGTATGGGTCTTGTTCCGCTGGGGCGTATTCGATAGATAAAGCCTGCAAGCCAGGTTCTATCGTCGCTGTCGTCCAGATTTTGATTGACGCTGAGGGTGAGGGAAATCTGATTCCAGAGTGTGCGGTTGTGGCCCAGCACGAAAAAGCGAGTGCCTTCGCTATCAAAGCGCCGGGTGTCCAGATAGCTGGCACTGACATTGCCCTGGGCGCCGAGGTTGAGGCTGCCGTTGATCTGCAGGCTGCTTTGCAGACTGGGGCCAACATCCAGTGTATTGCCCAAGTCACGGTAGCGCTGTGTTCGCTGGGTGTATTGGGCGCTAACGCCATAACCGGGTGTGCGAAATTCATGCCCGATGACCCACTGTGAGCCTTTGTCTCCCCCATCCTGACCATGGGCCAGTGCCAGATTGGATACCCCTAGCATGCCAGGTCGAAACACTACCCCTGCGCCCAGATTGATCAGCCCATCACTGAGGCTGCTGGTTCCTTCAATGGTGAGCCTTTCATTCACGCCGTAGCGGGCCACGCCTGTTCCGACCGGGTCGCCATCATACGCATTGGAGCGCTGGCCGTAGAAGCGCCGCGCTGTGCCCAGGGTGGTGGAGTAGTCCCAAAATCCCTCGCGCAGCAGTTTTGGGCTGACATAAAAAGGCACCGTTTGCGTCACCTGTCGGCCTAGGGTGTCGGTGGTTACCACCTGTGCTTCACCCAGTCCTGTGATTCGGGGTGACGTCTCGATGGAAAAAGGGCCCGGCTGGATAGCCTGATCAGTGAGTCGCAGGTCGTTGACAAAGACCTCCAGTGCAGAAGGCAGCGTGGCTGACCCGCTAATTTGCGGTAAGGGAAAGGTGATGAGGTCCGGGCGCGAGGTAAAGTTTCGCGATAATTGAAGGCCGCCCATACGGATCGAGGGCGTCCATGTCAGTGCGCCGCTAATGGTATCTCCTGCCATCCAGGTGAGCATGCGTTCCGGGTTGGTGAAGCGCCAGTAACTGTCCAGACGAATATAGTGACCGTCGTCTTCCTGGGTATTGTTCCAGCGCACGACGCCACTGGTGCTGGCAGTGCCCCAGTCATCAAACAGGCGCAGCTCATGGCTGGCGGAGGTCGTTTGCCCGCCATTATCCAGCCAGGTGCTGTAACTGTCGTAGTTAAGCAGCGCGCCCTGGTCCCGCTGAGCTGGTATGGCCTTGGGGAAGTAACCCACACTGAGTGACTGATGGGGGAGCCATTCGGCGGGGACCAGCAGGTTGATCTGCTGGGCATTATTGTCATAACGGCCGGCGACCCCAAGATCAGACAGGGTTTGCCATTTTTCATCGCCGTCGCCAGGCAAGTTAATGCCTTGGGCCTTGAGAGCGTCGGTGTCGACAGCGATTTCCTCGCCATACACTTGTATGGGCAGCATGCTTGGCGTGGGCTGCCCATTGAGAATCAGTTGCGGGTAAGCGATATAGGCGGCATCGGTTTGCCCCCGTGCCTGTGCCCGCAGACGGTGAATATCGGTTTGGGAGTAGTGGCTGTCCAGTGACACGATGTTGGAGGAACGAGGCGCTGAAGCAGTGAGTTGAGTGGCGTTAGTGTCGGTTGCCCAAGTGGTTGATGAGAGTAGCAGTAGCAATGCGGAAAGTAATGTGGTGACAACAAGGGTGTCTGCTCGACTCCCCTTGCCCCGCCACGTTTTGAGAAACGGCTTTACCTTCACTGAGCAACAGCCTTGTGCCCGCCGCTGGCCGGGTTGGCACGCCAACCCGGGGTTAACATAACGGCAGGGCCGTTTAGAACGTCAGGGTTACTGTCACAGTGTCGCTCAGGTCGACACCGGTGCTGCTGGCGTAAGCTGCATCATCGCCGGTGTCCAGCGTCATGGTCTGGGCTGGAATGTTGCCGTTGACGGTGTAATCCTGCTGGTTGCCATCGCCGGTGCCGCCAACCGTTGTGGTGGAATCCCAGGCTGTGGTGCCGTCGGGCTGGAAGAGTTGGTAGTCCACCGAGGAATTATTGGCCGAGGTCATCTCGCGGCTGCTGTTATCGCCAGAAAGCGCGATGGTGTAAGTCGTGCCAGTGGAGCAAGTGACACCGATGGATGAAGTCGCACTCTCGCCACCCGCATTCACTTCGGCCTGGGTCAGGGAGCCAAAGTCCATATCGGTTGCCGAATTGATTTCGCAAGAACCGATCACGTTCAGTTTGACGTCGAAAGTATCGGTTTCAGTGGCTGCCTGGGATGCCAGGGGGGCGGTTACCAAGGTGGCGGCAATGGCGGCCAGTTTAAGCTGATGTTTCATCGATCCCTCCAATTTCCGACACATGAAAGCCGGAACCAGTACCTTGTTAGATTGTGATTTCTGTCACTCTTTGTAAGAGAATGCTTACAATAGGGGAGCCGCGCTTAGAAGAAATAGTTATTTGATTGTAAGCGGTGAAAAGTGGATGAACGGCATTCATTTTCGGGTGACCGGTTGGTCCAGGGGAGTGAATGGTCTTTCATGACAGGTAGGGCTGATGGATCGAGACAGGCTGGGGGCGAGGCTTTGCCAGTGGCTCAGCCTCGCCAGGTTCGTATGGCTTACTGCGGTGTACGAATCACCAGTAGCCGCTCTTCGGTCATGTCGTTGATGGCCCAGCGGATCCCCTCGCGGCCCAGCCCGGAGTCCTTCACGCCGCCATAGGGCATGTTGTCGACCCGCCAGCTCGGAACGTCACCGATCACCACGCCTCCTACTTCCAACACATCCCAGGCTTTCTGGGCCTTGTATAGATCACGCGTGAAGATGCCCGCCTGCAGCCCGAACTTGGAGTCGTTGATGGCTTGCAGGGCGGCGTCGAAATCGCTGAAGCGGCTGATCACGGCAACCGGGCCAAAGGCTTCTTCTTCTACAATGTGGGTGCCGGCCGGGGCATCTTCCAGCAGGGTGGCTTCCAGCATGGCGCCATTGCGCTTGCCGCCGGTGAGCAGGGTGGCGCCGGCGTCCACGGCTTCATTGATCCAGTTTTCCAGCCGGCTCGCTTCGCCTTCGGAAATCACCGGGCCAATAAAGGTGTCCTCGTCCTTCGGGTCGCCCATTTTCAGGGACGCGGTCTTTTCCACCAGTTTCGATTTCAGGGCGTCGTAGACCTTGTCGTGGATCATGATGCGCTGTACGCCGATGCAGCTCTGGCCTGACTGATAGAAAGCGCCAAACACAATGCGCTCGACCGCGTCGTTGAGGTCGGCATCTTCATCGACTACCACGGCGGCGTTACCGCCAAGTTCCAGAATCACTGGTTTCTTGCCGGCACGGGCTTTCAGGTCCCAGCCCACATCCGGGCTACCGGTGAAGCTCAGCAATTTGAAACGATCGTCGGTGGTGAACAGGTCGGCGCCGTCGCGGTGGCAGGGCAGTACCGAGAAGGCGCCCTTGGGCAGCGCGGTCTCCGCCAGCACTTCGCCGATGATGATGGCGCCAATGGGGGTTCGGCTGGCTGGCTTGAGTACAAAGGGGCAGCCGGCAGCGATGGCCGGGGCAACCTTGTGGGCCGCCAGGTTCAGGGGAAAGTTGAACGGTGAAATAAAGGAACAGGGACCAATGGGGACCCGTTTCACCATGCCCCGGTAGCCTTTGGCGCGGGCGGAAATTTCCAGGTTCAGCACTTCCCCTTCGATGCGTACGGCTTCTTCAGCGGCGACGCGGAAGGTGTCGATCAGGCGAGTCACTTCACCACGGGCATCCTTGATGGGTTTGCCCGCTTCGATGCACAGGGCTTCGGCCAGTTCGTCAAACCGTTCCTGAAAACGTTTCACACAGTGATAGAGGATTTCCTGCCGCTCGTAGGGCGCCAGTGCGGCCATGGCGGCACTGGCCTTGTCGGCCGCCTCAATGGCTTGATCAATGGTGGCGGCATCAGCCATGGCCACGCGGGTGGCAACATCACCGCTGTATTTGTCGGTGACTTCCAGATCCTGGTTGGCGAACACGGCCTCGTTGGCCAGATAGTAGGGGTAAGCGTCTTTTAGCATGTTTGTTCCTTGATGGCGTTGGTGGGGCCATGAGGTGTTTGGCTATCTTTTAAAGCGTCGGACGTCGGACGTGCGACGCTACAATCAAACCCCGGACGGCGCAGGCTGCTTAAGCCGTCCGGGATGAAGATCAGAGCTTTCCGCTCAACTCACGAATTTCCTGGTTGAGAATGCGGTTGTTGTCGCGGTAGTCCACCGGGCAATCAATCACGTGTACGCCGCCAGCCTGATAACACTGCTCGATCAAGGGGGCGAGGCCGTCGGTGGATTCCACGCGGTGGCCATTGGCACCGTAAGAGCGGGCGTACTCCACGAAATCCGGGTTCTGGAAGTCGAGCCCAAAGTCCTGGAAATCCATGTCGCTTTGTTTCCACTTGATCATGCCGTAGCCGTCGTCGCGCAGAATCAGAATGACGATATCGAGTTTCATGCGCACCGCGGTTTCCAGCTCCTGGCTGTTCATCATGAACCCCCCGTCGCCGACGATGGCCATCACGCGGCGGTCCGGGTAGACCATTTTGGCGGCCATGCCGGAAGGCAGACCGGCCCCCATGGTGGCGAGGGCGTTATCGAGCAGCACGGTGTTGGGTTTGGTGGCGGGGTAGTTGCGCGCAAACCAGATTTTGTACATGCCGTTGTCGAGGGTCAGGATGCCGTCTTCCGGCATGATCTTGCGGATTTCATCGACCAGGCGTTGCGGGCGAATCGGGAAGCTGTCGTCGACGATGCCTTCACGGATGTGGTGTTGCAGCGCATCACGAATGCGATGGAAATCGGCAAAACTCCAGTGCTCCTGCGGCTCCAGACGCTCTTTCAATTGCCACAAGCTGTTGGCGATGTCGCCGATCACTTCAATCTGCGGGAAGTACACCGGGTCGACCTGGGCAGAATTGAAGTTGATGTGAACCACTTCGGCACCACCGGGGCGCATGAAAAACGGCGGCTTTTCTACCACGTCGTGACCGACGTTGATGATCAGGTCGGCCTGGTCGATGGCACGATGGACAAAGTCACCGGAGGACAGGGCGGTGTTGCCCAGGAAGTGCGGGCCGGTTTCATCGACCACGCCTTTGCCCATCTGGGTGGTAATCACCGGAATCCCCAGTTTCTCCACGAATTGCCGCAGCATCTTGCTGGTGAGCTTGCGGTTGGCGCCGGCGCCGGCCAGCAGCAGGGGCTTGCGTGCGCCCTGGATGGCTTCGATGGCCTTGCAGATCGCCTTGTCCTCGGCAATCGGGCGGCGAGTCATGCTGGGTTCGGTGACCGGCATGGTGGAGTGCTCGCGGGCGATGTCTTCCGGCAGTTCCAGATGGGTGGCGCCGGGACGTTCTTCCTGGGCCAGGCGAAACGCTTCGCGGATACGGGTGGGGATGGAATCACCGCTGACCACCTGCTTGGTGAACTTGGTCAGCGGGCGCATCATGTCGACCACATCGATGATCTGGAACTGGCCCTGCTTGCTGCTCTTGATCGGCTTTTGCCCGGTGATCATCACCATGGGCATGGCGCCCAGCTGGGCATAGGCGGCGGCGGTCACGAAGTTGGTGGCGCCGGGGCCGAGGGTCGACATACATACGCCAGCCTTGCCGGTCAGTCGGCCATAGGTGGAGGCCATAAAGCCGGCAGCCTGTTCGTGACGGGTAATCACCAGTTTGATCTTCGAGCCGCGCAGGGATTCCAGCAGGTCCAGGTTTTCCTCGCCGGGGATGGCGAACACGTGTTCTACGCCTTCGGCTTCCAGGGCACGGACGAACAAATCTGATGCTTTCATGTTTCTCTGTCTCCGGTTGTACCCGTCCGGCTCCCTGGCCGTTGCGGGCTCCACATAGGGTGGCAATCAAGTGTCAACGCGGTTAATGCAAGGATAATGCCGCCTTTTCCTTTATTTGGTGCATAAATTGCGCACCAATTGGATGCATCAAGATCGTTGCGAGGTTCACTATAGCGCGTCGACATGCTCATCGGTATGCAGTTGCTTGATCCGTTTCATTAACAAATGTGATGGGAATGTGTGTGCCGGGTTGTGCACGCCGCACAGGCGGTGCACAGTCTGCGCATCAACCTTGTCTGGTCGGAGTAACAATTGCCCATGAAGATCTGGCTCTGGGTTCTGGGTGCCGTGCTGGCGGTGGTGTTGGTTGGGCTGGCGGGTGTTTACCGCTGGTTCAACCCGCCGGCGCCCCCCGCGCAGCTATTTTTTAACGGCACTGTGGTCACCATGGACCCGGCACAGCCAGAGGCATCAGCCATGCTGGTCAAGCGTGGCGAGATTGTCGCGTTGGGCGAGGTGAACGTGCTGCGTCAGCAGGTCAGTCGTGATGTGCAGGTGATTGATCTGGAAGGCGGCACCCTGATGCCCGGTTTTATCGATGCTCACGGTCATTTTCCGGGCGAGGGGCTGTCAGCGGTGGCGGTAGATGCCAATAGTCCACCCATTGGTGACCTGTACAGCATCGATACCTTGCTGGAGCGTTTGCGATTGTTGGCCCAGCGCCGGCCAGAGGGGCCACTGTTGGCCTACGGTTTTGATGACACCACTATCGGTGAGCAGCGTTACCCCACCCGGGATGAACTGGATACCGTCAGCGATAGCCGGCCGGTGATGGTCATGCACATTTCCGGGCATCTTGGGGTGTTAAACAGTGCCGGGCTTGCGGCCATGTCGATCCCGGAAGAGGTGCAGGACCCGCAGGGCGGGTTTTACGGTCGCGACGCAGATGGACGTCTGAATGGCCTGCTGGCAGAAACGGCCTTTTCACCGGTGCGTGCGTCGATGCTGGCGTTGTCCGGTATGGACGGCTTGCGCGTACTGAACCGGGCATCACACCAGTACCTGGCCCGTGGTATTACCTTTGCCCAGAATGGGCTTGCGGATCCGGCGAGCCTGCGGGCGCTGAAACCGGCGTTGCGGCTGGGGGTCATTCCCTTGCGTTTGAGTCTCTGGCCCGATGCTGAAGCGGAAACCTTGCGCGGGTCCGGTGCACTGACTCTGCCTGGCAGCGACCGCATCCACCTTGGGCCGGTCAAACTGGTGGCCGATGGTTCCCTGCAGGGTTATACCGGTTTTCTCAGCGAGCCCTATTACACCGTCCCGGAGGATTATCCGCCGGATTACCTGGGCTTTCCGACCCTGTCGGGTGCTGATCTGACTGAACAGGTAACACGTTTTCATTGCCAGGATCGTCAGGTGGCGATTCATGCCAATGGCGATGCGGCAATAACGCTGGCGCTTGACGCCGTGGCCGCTGCCCGACAGCAGTGCCCGACGATCCGCAAACAACCGGTGTTGATTCATGCGCAGACCAGCACAACGGCTCAGCTGGAGCGCATGAAGGCGCTGGAGGTCATCCCCTCGTTTTTCAATGCCCATGTCTATTACTGGGGGGACCGCCACCGCGACATCTTCCTTGGTCCGGAGCGGGCGCGACGGATCAGCCCGCTGGCAGAGGCTGAGCAGTTGGGATTGCGTTTTACCTTGCATGCAGATTCCCCCATCGTGCCGTATCAGCCGTTGCTGATGGTCTGGAATGCGGTGCACCGCGAGACCTCGTCGGGGGCAACGCTGGGGGCGGGGCAGTCGGTGAATGTTGAGCGGGCCTTGCAGGCGGTGACCGTCGATGCAGCGCGACAGCTGGGGGTGCAGGACCGGGTCGGTCAGCTGCGGGCAGGGATGCTGGCCGATCTGGTGTGGCTGGATCGGGATCCCCGGGACAATATCGCGCAGTGGAGAGATATTCAGGTGAGAGGCACCTGGATCGGTGGGGTACGCCGCTACCCGGATGGGGTGGAAGATCCGGCACTGTCTGCGCAGTAGGCAGGCAGTGAGTCGGCGACGGTGTCGCAAGTCGCGATTCAAGAGGGCCGTCGGTGCGGCCCTTGTCAGGGGCGGGGGTGTCCCGCGCCGTGATGTCCCGTTAGCGGGAGATCAGTATCAGTGCCAGGTCCCTTCCAGGTTTTCGCATTGCTCCAGAAATTCTTCGGCACTCATTTCAATGGTGTCTGTGTCCAGGTGAGAGGCCACCTGTTCTTTCAACTGACCCACGACCTTTGACATCACGGTCAGGGTCTCTTCCACCTGCTCAATGGTTTCCAGCAGATCCTCGGCTTCTTGCAGGTACTCTTCTTTCAGGTACTCGTCTTTTTCGTAATCGCTCATGCGAAGCCTCCTGATGGTTTTGGAGTTCCCAGCTGCAGAACTCAACTCCATGTTGCCAATGATGCAGGCGTAAAACAAACGGCAATTGGGGGTATTTGATTAAACTTTGAGCGTTTGTGATGGATGGTCGTACACTTTTTACGAACGGCACAAACCGGCACTGTGGCGGCCTGGGCCGGGCAACTTTTCTGCCCCAATCGCGTGCAGGCGCGCTCCCACAGAGCGGGGCTGCTGCGTGTCCCTGTTCTCCACTGCTCCTCCGCAGGAGCCGGCCTGCAGGTGATCTGTAGGAGAGTCAACTTGTTGGCCGAAGAGCTGCCAGACTTGCACGGTCTCTACAGAATGGCCACCGCTGCATTCGGCCAACACGTTGGCTCTCCTACGGTCTTTGTGGGAAGTTCAGCTTGCTGAACGAATGCGGCATTTGATCAAGTCGTGCAGCCTGCGCTCTGTGTGTCCCCTAGGTTGCTCCAAGCTTGCTGTTGAAGCATTCCCGCACATCTACGCAGGAGGTATCGCTCAATCGTGAGGGGGGCAGATAAAGCTGGTGGTGGAGAATGAGGGGCTTTCTTCTGACCGCACCTCGGGTGCTGTCAGGAGCTTGGACATCATGGTGAGCCGTGCCCGCAATCAGGGCGGAAACTGCCACCACGACAACGCATCTGGTCGCTGGCGAGTGGTGCTGGAGGTGTCTCTTTCGAGCGCCGTTGCCAGTTGAGTGCATGCCACCCCCTTGTTCGCGGGGTGGCGTGTGTTTCGCGTTGTTCCCACTCTACGGAAGCGACGACTACTAACAGGGGCAATCATGAACAGAGCAACGCTTCCAATGGCGATTTCATCCGCACTTCTTCTTGCTGCTTGCGGTGGCGGTGGCGGTGGCGGGGGAGGCAGCAGCAACAACGACTCCGCGAAAACCGGACAACTGATCGACTCCGCAGTGGCCGGCGTTGCCTACCAAACGCCCAGTTACAGTGGCAAGACCAACGCCAACGGTGAATATCACTTCATCGACGGTGAAGCGGTCACCTTCGCTATCGGTAGCATCAGCTTCGGGCCGCTGCCCGCCAAGGCCGTGCTGACGCCGCTGGACCTGGCTGGAAGCACCGATATCACCAATCGCAAGGTGATCAATATTGCTCGCCTGTTGCAGACCCTGGACGACGACCAGAACCCGGCTAACGGCATCGTTATTCCCGCCAGCGCCAACCCGGCAGGGCTGAATTTTGATCAAGATGTTGCGGATTTTGAGAGCGAGGTCAGCACGCTATTGAGCCTGACACTGGTGGATGAAAGCGCCGCCATGGCGCATTTGCAGGCCGAATTGGAGGAGCTGAATGCGGGCACCGGCGAGCTGGATAGCGAACCTGCCAGCGTACCCGCTGCCTTTGTCGGCAGCCACACCTTTAAGTACGAAGAAATCGTGCCCGGCTCCGGCATTGCTGATGGCGCTCTGTCCACTTTCGAAATTCAAGCTGGCAACAAACTCAAGCTGCCTAATGGCACAGTGCTGAGCAATCCGGTTTATCTCAATGGCAACCAGGCAGAAGCTATCTGGCTTGATGCGGCCACAGGCCTGTCCTATGCCTTGAGCAATACCCTGACGGCAAGCCTTAACGAACTGAATATCGCCAAAGGCCTGTTCGGCTCTCCCGGTTTCCAGTTCTACGGTCAGTACAGCCCCTTTGTGGAGACGGAGGGTCAGGTGCCTGCGGCGTTGAAAGCAATGGATGGCAGCTACACCACCAAGGTGAATTACAGCAAGGCAGGTAACCGCAATGGCTGGGCTGTGGGCGATGAGCTCACGCTCACCATCAACGGCGCGACCGGCGTGATTGATGTCGGTGGCGTCTATTCCATCGATCCGACCGACCCCAGCTTTTCCTGGACTGACAACACCAGCAAGCATCCGACCTTCAACCCCGCTTATGAAGTGCTGTACAACGGTATCGACAAGCTGATCATCTACCAGCACCCCGGCGAACCTATAAATAGCTGGCGCCTGACGCAGGATGCCAGCGCCAGCGATGGTGTCAGCGTCTGGGCACACATCACGCCCATCATTGAATCACACCAAAGCTACCTTGATGAGCTGGCCATGCAGTTGCCCGCTACGCTGACACTTGTGGAACAGGGTGGCAGCGGCAGCATTTTCAAAGGCTCACTGTGTACTGACTATCCGTTCGACATGGACAATAACGGCGTCAACGGCATTCCTCGCCTGCTGTATAACCTCTCTCAGTACAACATCCGCTCGGTGGACTACTCACCATCCAGCGCGGCTTACGAAGAAAATGGTACCGAACAGCGCCTCTACTGGGCGGGCTTCATGCTGGGTGTGGACGGCACCACTCTGACTGCCACCGAAGTTCAACTCGGCAATGAGCTGGAAGTGGTGCTCACCAACGACCCAGCCAAGATTGCCACCGCTGGCTGTGTGAGTTCCGACTGAGGTAGTTCTCCGGGAGGCGGCAGGGATGGCGTCATAAAAAGTGGGCCGCATTCTGCGGCCTGTTTTTTTTTTGCTACTGACGTTCAACGGACGGCAGGTTTACCTGATAGGGGGTAATGTCCTGCTTGAGGCTGTTCGACTGGTCGCCAAAGACCATCAACATGCCAAGTCCCTTGGTCAGACTTGTCTCCTGTGGTGGTTGACGTTGTCGATGCTGTTGTGGAAGGTTGTCGGGTTGGAAACCGCTTGCTTGTGGGACAGCGATTCCCGTTGCGTTCCCGACTCTTCCCCGCTTACCGCAACGTGACAGATGCTTCCTGTAAGCGATCTGTAGGAGAGTCAATTTGTTGGCCGAAGGGCTGTCAGGTTTGCCCTGCGTCTGCAGAATGGCCACCGCTTCATTCGGCCAACAAGTTGGCTCTCCTACGGTCTTTGTGGGAAGTTCAGCTTGCTGAACGAAGGCGCCATTTGATCAAGTCGTGCTGCCATAATCTTCGTTCAGCAAGCTGAACCACCCACCAGACAACAATTTCTCCCAATTCTCCGCCCAAGTCTCCTTATTACGGCACGACAAAATCTGTTTGTGCCCAGATGCTGAGCTGGCCGTCGTCCTGGTGTTTTCTGACACGGAAATAGCGGGTGCCACTGCCCAACGAAGAGTGCTCGATTTCATAGTAGTTACGTCGCCAGCCAGAAAGGTCGACGATGGGCGAGGAAAAATCGACATTGTCATCAATCTGCAGATCGTAGGTAAGGCCCGTTGCTGTGACGATCTGCGCTTTGTGTTCCGGGGTCGTACTACTAGCGACGCTCCTTCGGCGAGGTTCGCACTTCAACCTCAAATGTTGTTCCAGCTGCGGTGCTGTGAGGTTTGCGAGATCACAACTTCCCTTTGGTATTTCCTCAGTGAACTCTGGGGTCTCTGTGGTAAAGCGCTTTCACGGTTTTGGTTTTATTGCGTGTAGCCTATTGCGTGAAACATGATGTGTAAAAACAAAAAAGGGCGCCAAGGCGCCCTTTGTTTTCTTGCTTAATCCCAGCTAAGCGCACCGCCGACTTGGTATTCGGTCACCCGCGTTTCGAAGAAGTTCTTCTCTTTACGCAGGTCCATGATTTCGCTCATCCACGGGAATGGGTTGTTCACGCCTTTGAACTGCTCCGGCAGGCCCAGCTGGGCGAGACGGCGGTTGGCGATGAACTGCAGGTACTCTTCCATCATGGCGGCGTTCATGCCGAGTACACCGCGTGGCATGGTGTCGCGGGCGTACTGGATTTCCAGCTCGGTGCCTTCCAGGATCATCTGGGTGGCTTTGTCGCGCATGGCCTGGTCCCACAGGTGCGGGTTTTCCAGTTTGATCTGGTTGATGACGTCTACGCCGAAGTTCACGTGCATGGATTCGTCACGCAGAATGTACTGGAACTGCTCGGCGACACCGGTCATCTTGTTGCGGCGGCCCATGGAGAGGATCTGGGTGAAGCCACAGTAGAAGAAGATGCCTTCCAGTACGCAGTAGAACGCGATCAGGTTTTCCAGCAGTGCCTTGTCGGTTTCCACGGTGCCGGTCTTGAACTCCGGATCGGACAGGTCGCGGGTGTACTGGATTCCCCACTGGGCCTTCTTGGCCACGGCAGGAATCTCGCGGTACATGTTGAAGATCTCACCTTCATCCATGCCCAGGGACTCGATGCAGTACTGGTAGGCGTGGGTGTGGATCGCTTCTTCAAAGGATTGACGCAGGATGTACTGACGACACTCCGGGTTGGTGATCAGGCGGTAGATGGCCAGCACCAGGTTGTTGGCAACCAGGGAGTCGGCGGTGGAGAAGAAACCCAGGTTACGCTTGACGATGCGGCGCTCGTCTTCGGTCAGTCCGTCAGGCTTTTTCCACAGCGCCAGGTCGGCGTTCATGTTCACTTCCTGGGGCATCCAGTGGTTGGCGCAGCCATCCAGGTATTTCTGCCAGGCCCAGTCGTATTTGAACGGTACCAGCTGGTTGAGGTCGGCGCGGCAGTTGATCATGCGCTTGTCGTCCACTTCCACACGACCGGCAGTGCCTTCCAGTTCGGCAACGCCTTCGGCTACGTCCATTTTGGCCACGGCGGCCTGGGCGCGTTCGACGGCGTCGGTTACGGCGTTGTCGGTTCGTCCTCGCAGCTCATCGCTTCCTGAATCTCCAGCATCCGCTGTACTTCCCGGTGCCGGTGCTTGAGGTGCAGATGCCGCTTGGTCAGAAACCGTCTCAGATTGCGGCGGCGTTGCGGGCTTTGGTTGCGGCTTGGCGGCAGGCGTCTCTTGCGCATTGAATTCGTCCCAGCTCAGCATGTGTCTCTCTCCATTCCGTTCTT
The DNA here is from genome assembly GCA_002706085.1 of Alcanivoracaceae bacterium. Classification (GTDB taxonomy): domain Bacteria; phylum Pseudomonadota; class Gammaproteobacteria; order Pseudomonadales; family Alcanivoracaceae; genus Alcanivorax. The sequence goes on from PAJO01000023.1 coordinate 72,642, forward strand.
ACAAGGTTGGTGGTGGTGATCACCGCTTGCGTATTCTTCTGCCGGTCGGACGTCAGAAGTCTGACGTCGGACGCTTTTATCTTTTGTCGTCAGACGTCCGACCTCAGACGTCCGACCCTTTCCGGTAGCGCAGGCCTTGGGGTTCCCCAAGACCTAGCAGGCTACTGTTACTGACAAGCCTCACAATCCGGGTCATCGATGGAGCAGGCTTGCGGCACATCCGCGGCCTGGCCGAACTCTGCGGCGGGCTCTTCCACTTTGGAGGAGACGCGGTTCAGCTTGCCATCGTTGATGGTGGATTTTTCTGCCTGGGTGGCACCGATGGCGCGCAGGTAGTAAGTGGTTTTCAGGCCTACCAGCCACGCCATCTTGTACGTGACATCCAGTTTTTTGCCGTTGGCTTCGGCGATGTACAGGTTCAGGGACTGGGCCTGGTCGATCCATTTCTGGCGACGGCTGGCGGCTTCCACCAACCAGCGCGGCTCTACCTCGAACGCGGTACGGAACTGTTCCTTGAGGTCGGCCGGAATACGCTCGATGGGCTGTGCTGAGCCATCGTAGTACTTCAGGTCGTTGACCATCACGTTGTCCCACAGGCCGCGCTCTTTGAGAGCGTTCACCAGATACGGGTTCACCACGGTGAACTCGCCGGACAGGTTCGATTTCACGTACAGGTTCTGATAGGTGGGCTCAATGGACTGCGACACCCCGGTAATGTTGGCAATGGTCGCGGTCGGCGCGATCGCCATCACGTTGGAGTTACGCATGCCTTTTTTGGCCATCTCGCGAACGCTGTTCCAGTCCAGAGTCTGGCTACGGTCGACTTTGCAGTATTCCTCGCCACGCTGTTTCACCAGAATGTCGATGGAATCGATGGGCAGGATGCCCTGGCTCCACAGGGAACCATCGAACGTCTCGTAGGCGCCGCGCTCTTCCGCCAGTTTGGCGGAAGCCTGAATGGCGTAGTAGCTCACGGCTTCCATGGAGTTGTCGGCAAACTGGACGGCGTCGCTGGAGGCGTAGCTGATGCCTTGCTTGTACAGGGCATCCTGGAAACCCATGATGCCCAGGCCAACCGGGCGGTGTTTGAAGTTGGAGTTCTTCGCCTGGGGCACGCTGTAGTAATTGATGTCCACCACGTTATCGAGCATGCGCACAGCGGTGTTGATGGTGCGCTGCAGCTTCTCGGTATCCAGGCCGTTTTCGTCCACGTGCTGTGCCAGGTTCACGGAACCCAGGTTGCAGACGGCGATTTCATCCTTGTTGGTGTTCAGGGTGATCTCGGTGCACAGGTTGGAGGAGTGCACCACGCCCACGTGCTGCTGCGGGCTACGCAGGTTGCACGGATCCTTGAAGGTGAACCACGGGTGGCCGGTTTCGAACAGCATGGACAGCATCTTGCGCCACAGGTTGATGGCCGGGATGCGCTTGAAGTGCTTCAGTTCGCCGCTGCGGGTCTGCTCTTCGTACGCCAGGTAGGCCTTCTCGAAAGCTTCGCCGTACAGGTCGTGCAGGTCCGGGGTGTCGTTGGGGCTGAACAGGGTCCAGTCCTGCTCGTTGAGCACGCGCTTCATGAACAGGTCCGGAATCCAGTTGGCGCTGTTCATGTCGTGGGTACGACGGCGGTCGTCACCGGTGTTCTTGCGCAGCTCGAGGAATTCCTCGATGTCCATGTGCCAGGTTTCCAGGTAGGCACACACGGCGCCTTTGCGCTTGCCACCCTGGTTCACGGCCACGGCGGTGTCGTTGACGACTTTCAGGAATGGCACCACGCCCTGGGATTTGCCATTGGTGCCTTTGATGTAAGAACCAAGCGCGCGCACCGGGGTCCAGTCGTTACCCAGGCCGCCGGCAAACTTGGACAGCATGGCATTGTCCTGGATAGCACCGTAGATGCCGTGCAGATCATCCGGCACGGTGGTCAGGTAGCAGCTGGACAGCTGCGGACGCAGGGTGCCGCTGTTGAACAGGGTCGGGGTAGAGCTCATGTAGTCGAAGCTGGACAACAGGTTGTAGAACTCGATGGCGCGCTCTTCACGGTTGTCTTCTTCGACGGCCAGGCCCATGGCGACACGCATGAAGAAGCACTGCGGTAGCTCGATGCGGGTGTCGTTATGGTGAATGAAGTAACGGTCGTACAGGGTCTGCAGACCCAGGTAGGAGAACTGCAGGTCACGGTCGCCATTAATGGCCGCGCCCAGTTTTTCCAGGTCGTACTCACCGAGCTGCGGAGAGAGCAGCTCAAGCTCAATGCCCCGGCTGATGTACGCCTGCAGGGCGGCACCGTAAAGGGTGTTCATTTCTTCGTGGCTGGCACGCTCGGCCACGCCCAGGAACTGAAGGGCCTCGGCGCGGATCTTGTCCATCAGCAGGCGGGCGGTGACCTGGGAGTAGTTGGGCTCCACTTCGATCATGGTGCGCGCGGTGATCACCATGGAGGTGTTCACGTCGTTGATGGAGACGCCGTCGTACAGGTTCTTCACGGTTTCGGTGATGATCTTGTCTGCGTTGACATCGGCAAGACCGTCACAGGCGGAGCGGATCAGGTGCTCAAGACGCGCCATGTCCAGTGGCGCCTTGCTGCCGTCTTCCATGGTGACGTTCATGTCGACCTTGTGGGTCGGCTCGGGCAGTTGGGTCGCGGCTTGTTCGGCACGCTTGGTGGCCTGGCGCTCACGGTAGAGTACGTAGTCGCGGGCAACCTTGTGCTCGCCGTTACGCATTAGCGCCAGTTCTACCTGATCCTGAATCTCTTCAATATGGATGGTGCCGCCGGAGGGCATACGACGCTTGAAGGTCGCGCTGACCTGCTCGGTCAGACGAGCAACCACGTCATGGATACGGGAAGAGGCGGCAGCGGTACCGCCTTCTACGGCCAGAAATGCCTTGCTGATGGCCACGGTGATCTTGTCATCATCGTAGCTGACAACCTTGCCGTTGCGCTTGATGACGCGCAGCTGGCCCGGTGCCGTGCTGGCAATGTTCTGGTCCTGTTCGGTGCTGTCACCGGCCTGGGCGGCGGCGCCCTGTGGGTTCTGGCTCATATCCGTTTGCATGGTGCCCTCTCCGTTGTACTCGTTGTGGTGCTGTTCTGTCTGTTGTGTGGTCTTGCTGCTGATGTCAGCAGAGTGCGTGGGGCTAACCACGCAAAGCGCCATGACACTGGATCATGGCGCAAAAAACGCATTGTTGCGGGTGGTGTGGGCTGAATTGCCTGTTAACCACTATATCTTGTGTCCCTTCCATGAGTCTGCCGTTGTCCCTGAGTGGTTGAAATGCTCTAAGCGGCTGATCGCGCTGGCATTTTTCATGTTGATTACGGACAGATTGAAAACTCGTGACCGTTTAACAAAAACCCAACATATTGGGGTCGGCGCTCGAGTCCAGTACAAGTTATAGTTGGCATCGCGGTTTTGCAAGCATTTCGCCTGGGGAAATTTTGTGGATAAGTTGTGGAGCAATGTGGGTGCATTGCCGGCGCACTTTTTCCGTGCGGGGGAACACTAGATATTGTGTTTGTCAACGGAAAAGCCACCCCGAAATCGGGGCCTGAGGCGCCTTACAACCTTCCTGCAGGTTGCCGTGGGGAATGCGGATGCGTATAAACATGCGGTAGGGATACGTTTGTAACAGTTGCCGGGTTGGGCACTGCACAAAACGACAATAATGACAGGATACCTAAAAGGATAAGGACGGGATGACAACGGTTCAGGATAACCCGCCAGCCATCATGATCGTGGAAGACGATGAGCGTCTCGCCGATCTGACCTGTGAATATCTTCAAGCCAATGGACTCGATGTGACCGTCGTCAGTGACGGGGAAGAGGCCATTCGCCGGATTCGTGCCGAGCAGCCGGATCTGGTGGTTCTCGATCTTATGTTGCCGGGAGCAGACGGATTGACCGTGTGCCGGGAAGTCCGCAGCGCGTACAAGAACCCGATTCTTATGCTGACGGCCCGAACCGACGACATGGACCAGGTGCTGGGCCTGGAAATGGGGGCGGACGATTATGTGGCCAAGCCGGTGAAGCCGCGGGTACTGCTGGCACGGATTCGTGCCCTGCTGCGCCGGGTGGAAACTGACAGCGAACGCGATAACTCTCCGGCACGGTTGGAATTCGGTGTCCTGGTGATCGACAACTCCGCCCGGGAAGTCACCCTGGCAGGGGAATCTGTGGATCTGACCAGCGCGGAATACGACCTGCTGTGGTTGTTGGCGTCCAACGCCGGCACGGTGTTGTCTCGCGAAACCATTTTCGAAAAACTGCGCGGCATTCAATACGACGGCCAGGACCGTTCCATCGATGTGCGCATTTCGCGGATTCGACCCAAGGTCGGGGATGACCCGGAAAACCCCAAGCGTATCAAGACCGTGCGCTCCAAGGGGTATCTGTTCGTCAAGGAAATCGGCGCGGCCTGATCTGTCTGCCGCACGCGGGTGACGTTTGAATAGTATTTTCCTGCGGCTCTACGGGGGCTTGTTGCTGGCACTGTGTTTTATCGGTGCCATCACCTATGCCTCTGTAGAACTGGTAAACCACTACCGCTCGGACCTGTACCGGGAAGCCATGGCTCGCGGCACCTTCTACCTGATGGCAGAGGGGTATCAGCGCTATGAGTCCCAGGAGCGGGAACGCTGGAGCCAGGTGCTCAGCAAGCTGTTCAATGCCGAGATCACCCTGAAAAATGCACAGGAACTGCAACTGGGTTATCGCGAGGATCTGCATCTGAGCGATGGTCTGGTGGTCATGCGGCTCAACGACAGCGAGGGCTATGCGGACATTCTGTTCCAGCTGCCCGGTGAAGATGCCTATATCACTACCCGCATGACCAAGGTCTCCGAGCAGCAGGCGCGGGCCACGGCAGTGCTGATCCTCAATCACCTGTCTCACTTTCCGGAAGCCGAATGGCAGCCAGCGCTGGCGAGGCTGCAACAGCACTTTGGCTATAGCCTGAGTCTGGTAAGCCGCGACAGTGTCAGCCTCGACGATGAGCAGGAGCAGAGGCTCAACCGCCGCGAGGTGGTGATTGCCCTGGATGACAGTACCCGCCGTGATTCCAGTATCCGGATTTTTGCTCCGGTAGCGCAGACCGGCATGTTGTTGATGCTGGGGCCTCTGAGCCTGTTTGATCAATTTCCGATTGAGTTGTTGCTGATTGCCGGGGCGCTGAGTTTGCTGGCGGTGGCATTTGCGACCTATCTGCAGGTCAGTCCGTTACAGCGACGTCTCAAGCAGCTGGACCGGGCAGTAAGCCAGTTGGGTACCGGAGACCTGGGCGCGTACGCCAATATCGAGGGCAACGATGCCATCGGGCAGGTGGCGGCGACGTTTAACGGCATGACCGCGCACATTCGCAGGCTGATCGAATCACAGCGAGAAATGACCCGGGCCGTGAGTCACGAGTTGCGCACCCCGGTGGCACGGCTGCGTTTTGGATTGGAGATGCTGGCTGATATCGAGTCCGCCGACATGCGTCGGGAAAAACTCAACGCCATGGATCATGACATCGAACAGCTTGATCAGCTGATCGATGAGATTCTCACCTATGCCCGCCTCGAGCAGGGCACCCCGAACATCGAGTTCAAACCGGTGGTAGTGGCAGAGCTGTGTGAGCAACTGCGAGAAGAGCTGGAGACGATTCGGGGGGATACCACCATTACGGTCGAATGTGCCAACCCCCGGCTGGATGTGGAAGCCGAGGAACGCTACCTGCATCGTGTGCTGCAAAACCTGGTCACGAATGCGCTGCGGTATGCCGGTTCCTCCATCGTTATGCGGGTGTCGGAATCCGACGGGCAGGTGGTGATCCATGTGGATGATGACGGCCCCGGCATTCCCGAGCATGAGCGCGAGCGGGTTTTCAAGCCGTTTGCCCGGCTGGATAAAAGTCGTCATCGGGCCAGTGGCGGTTACGGACTGGGGCTGTCTATCGTGAAGCGTATCGTGGACTGGCATGGTGGGGTTATTCGCGTCGAAGAGAGCCCGGCGGGTGGCGCCCGATTTACCGTGGAGCTTCCGCGTACCCAGCAGGAACAGCACGTTCTGGTACGTATGGGCTGAAGTCCGGCTTTGTCCATAAACCTGTCCGAAATCGCGTAATCTGTTGGTCTGCCGGCAGGTAAAATGCCGCGGCTTTTGCGTCTCTGTCGATCATGGATGAGCACGCAAGACATTATTCAGAGGTTCTCAAAACAACAAGGTGTTCGCCGCATGTCATACATCCTCTCCATTGATCAGGGCACCACTAGCACCCGTGCCATTGTCTTCAATGCCGATGGCCATGCCCTGGGGCAGGCACAGAAGGAATTTCGCCAGCACTTCCCGTCAGATGGCTGGGTGGAGCACGACGCCAAGGAAATCTGGAACGATACCTTGACGCTGTGTCGTGAGGCACTGCGCAACGCGCATGTGGAGGCGCAGCAGCTGGCGGCCATCGGTATTACCAATCAGCGCGAAACCACCGTCCTGTGGGACCGTGCCACGGGCGACCCGTTGGCCCGGGCGATCGTCTGGCAGGACCGGCGCACCGCATCCACCTGTGAGGCCTTGCGTGATGAGGGGCATGAGGGGGTCGTGCGTGAGCGCACCGGTTTGTTGCTGGACCCGTACTTTTCGGCCACCAAGCTGGCCTGGTTGCTGGACAATGTGCCGGGTGCACGGCAACGGGCCGAGGCAGGGGAGCTGGCCTTTGGCACCATCGATTGCTGGTTGTTATGGCAGCTGACCCGCGGCAAGGTGCACGCGACCGATGCCACCAATGCGTCGCGGACCCTGCTGTTTGATATCCATCGCCAGTGCTGGGACGAGGAGTTGCTGGCGCTGTTTCAGGTGCCCGCTTCAGTGTTGCCAGAGGTGCGGGACAGCGCCGGTGAGTTTGGGCTGACTTGCCCGGAGTTGCTGGGTGCGGCGGTACCGGTGGCAGGCATTGCCGGGGACCAGCAAGCGGCACTGGTTGGCCAGGCCTGTTTCGAGCCTGGGATGGTGAAAAGCACCTATGGCACGGGCTGTTTCATGGTCATGAACACCGGAGATGCGGTGGTTTCGGAAAACCGCTTGCTGACCACCGTTGGCTACCGGGTCAACGGCAAGACAACGTATGCCCTTGAGGGCTCTATCTTTGTCGCGGGGGCGGCGATCCAGTGGTTGCGTGATGGGCTTAACCTGATTCGCGATGCCAGTGAGACGGAAGCCCTGGCGCGTCGTGCCGGTTCCGCTGGCGGGGTGTACCTGGTGCCGGCATTTACCGGCCTGGGGGCGCCCTGGTGGGACCCGCATGCGCGTGGTGCGTTGCTGGGACTGACCCGGGATACAGGCATTGCCGAAGTGGTCACCGCGGGCCTTGAAGCGGTGTGTTACCAGTCACGGGATTTGCTCGATGCCATGGCGGCGGACTGCGGTACCCGTCCCACGACCTTGCGAGTGGATGGGGGCATGGTGGTGAACAACTGGCTGAGCCAGACCTTGTCTGATGTGCTGGGTGTCTGTGTGGATCGCCCGCAGGTGACCGAAACCACGGCGCTCGGCGCTGCCTATCTGGCCGGTCTGGGGGTTGGCTTGTACGACTCGCTGGAAGCGGTTGCGTCGCGCTGGCAGTGTGAGCGCGAGTTTGCGCCAGCACTGGAAGAGTCTGACCGGGAGCGTCGTTATCAAGGTTGGCGAGATGCCGTGGCACGGGTCTGCCGGGACGCGGGTCAGTAACTTTTCGGAGTCTCTTGCGCTTCCGTTTTCCCTCTCCGCTTGCAAGCAATCTCCCACAGCGGGCAGGTCCCCACTGCTAGCCAGCACAAAGTGTGGGAACGGTGGCACCACCGCGAGTGAAGAGCCTGGTGAGGCAATCGCGGTCGAACGACCGCTCCCACTCTATTGCCTGCTGCCTGTGGCCGGTCTGCAGGCTGGCAAATCCGGATGCAGGCACGAGTCGCCCCTTCGTTTGCATGCAATCTCTCCCAGCGGACACTTCCCTACTGCAAGCCACCACAAACTGTGGGAGCGGTGCTTCCACCGCGAATGAAGGGCCGGCGAGGGCCTCGCGGCCGGATCGCCGCTCGCGCTTTGCAGCTCTGCTTCCTCAAGTAAATCAGATGTTTACTGGCCGCTGGCGACGGGCGGTGCGAATTGGTAGACGGTCAAACTGTGAACCAATAGGCATTTAGCATTAGTATTGACGCATAATTAATACTAAATCGTCATATCAGTGTGGTGCGGGTGGGAGGCCACACTCTTTGGGAATCCTTAATGGATCATGCTTTGACCCTTCATCCTGCAGCCATGCAGGGCCAGCGAGTGCGCCGGGTATTGTTTGCCATCCTGGCGGGAGGCGGTGCCCATACGCTGCTGTGCTGGATCACGCTGCAGCTGGATTTTTTCCGCGGTGGTGATGCGGTCTTTTACCCGCTGTTCGGCATTATCTGGGGTGGCCACTTGCTGTTCATGGCGTTCATGCTGCTGGGCCTGAACCGTCGTCTTTCCGAACCTTCGATGATCTTCCCCTTGATGGTGTGGTCGACAACTGGCCTGCTGGTAACCGCACTGGTGGTCGATCAGGCCCGCCTGTGTGTAATGATGATTTTCTTCGCGGTGGTGCAACTGGGCGTATTGCAGGCGTCGCTACGCCAGTTTGTTGCTTTGGCACTGTACTGTGTGCTGAGTTACGCAGCGATTCTCGGGGTGGTGGGTCTGTACTGGCCAGAAGTGGTTGATCTGCGTGGTGAGTGGATGCAGTGGGGCCTGTTCTCGGCCATGGTGGCGGCGGTGACCCTGCTGGCATCGGAAATTTCCGCCATCCGCAGCCTGCTGGGCAAGCGGAATCAGCAATTATCTGAGGTGGTCGAACGTATTCATGAAATGGCTGTAAAGGACGAACTGACTGGTTTCTATCGTCGTCGTCATGCCATGGAACTGCTTTCCAAGGCGTGCGGACAGGCGTCGCGAGGGGCGTTTTCTCTGGCTGTCGCGTACGTGGATCTGGATCATTTCAAACGTATCAATGATCAGTATGGGCATAGCTGCGGTGATGAAGTGCTGGTGCGCTTTGCGGAAGTGGTTCAACGTCATCTGGGAGGCCAGGATTTCGCGGCCCGCCTGGGGGGCGAGGAGTTCATGCTGGTATTGCCGGTCAGCGACCAGGCTGAGGCCGTCAACCTGCTGGAAGGGATCCTGATGGGGATGCGCAGTCAACGCTTTGACGACGCCCCGGGGTTGGCCGTGACCGCCTCGGCAGGCCTGGCCATGCTGGCCAATCAGGAGTCGCCTGCAGAGGTGGTGCGCCGGGCGGATCAGGCTCTGTATCGTGCCAAGGAATCCGGCCGTGACCGCATGATTTTGGAGGAGGCGCCATGAATCAGGACCTTCGCCAGGCAAAGCGGTTTACCCTGAATGAACGTCGTCTTCTCAAGCGCCATGGTCGCTCCGCTATTGCCATCATGGCCATGCATACACTGTTATGCGTGCTGTACTTCCGTCAAGGCTATCTCCAGATCAGTGTGGAAACCGGGTTGGCATTGCTGGCCGGGGTGTGGGGGTCGTTGTTGGCGTATCAGGTCTTGCTGGTCTCTGGCTGGACCTTGAAACTGCGTGAGCCGTCCCTGTCCCTGTTTCTTATTCTGCACTTCACCCTGGTGTTCATGGTCAGTGGCTACTATGTGGATGAGTTTCGTCTTAGTGCGGTGACGCTCTACTTTGCCGGGTTGCTGCTGGTGTCGTTCCGTTTGTCAGGAAGGACTATGGTGGGGGTGGCGCTACTGGGAAGCGGGGCTTACGCGATCATGCTCTGGCTGGCGTTGAATGATCGCTGGATTCAGCTGAGCTTTTCCGTCGAGGCTTTGCAGTGGCTGGTGTTTTCCATGATTGCTATCAGTTTTGCGATTACCGGGGGCGGTATTAACCGTCTGCGCGATACCCTGGAAGATAAGAACCGGGAGCTGGCCAAAGCGGTGGAGCAAGTGCGCGAGATGGCGATTCGAGATGACCTGACCGGGTTGTTCAATCGCCGGCATCTGCTGGAGATTCTGGAGCGCCAGCGCGCCCTCGCGGTGCGCAAGAAGCTGCCCTTCGCGGTCTGCTATGTGGATCTGGATCATTTCAAACAGATCAACGACCGCTTTGGTCATGAATGGGGCGACAGAGTGCTGCGACGGTTTTCGCAGGTGGCTATGGCAGGGATGCGCGACGGTGATTATTTCGGCCGGCTGGGAGGAGAAGAGTTCCTGTTGATCCTGCCGCAAAGCGATGAGTTGGGTGCGGTGCGTGTGGCGGAGCGACTGCGCAAGCGTTGGCGCGAAGAGAGCTTCGGCGCTGAAGGTGGCCCTGCCGCTGTCAGCTTGTCCGTCGGCGTCGCCGCCTACCGTGACACCGACACCATCGACGCCCTCATCAACCGTGCCGATGAAGGCCTGTACAAGGCCAAGAGTGGTGGGCGGGATCAGAGTCAGGTGGCTTGAAGAGCAGTTAACAGTTAACAGTGAATAGTTAACAGCGAAAACCCGCGGAATAACACGGGGTTGGGTTTGAAATGCATGAGGCCGCGTCCTGACTCTGGGCGCGGCCTCATGCATTTCAAATTCAGAGCATCGCGAACTCGCGAGCTGTTCACTGTTAACTATTCACTGTTAACTAAAAAAGTGACCAAATGCTTGGTCCCAAGCCTGACATGCAGGGCATCGCCTTCCAGCACGTTGATGTGGCTATCGGTCTGGCAGAGCAGGGTCTCATTGGCGCTGATGCGCAGGTGGTAGAGGATGGTGGCGCCGGTGAATTGGCGTCGGGTCACCGGCAGGGCGAGGGTGGCCGTTTCGTCGGCGACCAGGTCTTCGGGACGAAGCAAGACGTCCACGGCGGTGCCAGGTGTCAGGGTATCCTGACGCCGGCCAGAGACTTCGCCGAGACTGGTGAGTACGCTGTGGGCAGTGGTGACTTCGCCACGGAGGAAGGCACCGTAGCCGGCAAACTCGGCTACAAACCGGGTCGCAGGAGCGTGGTAGATATTATACGGGGTATCCCATTGTTCCAGCTCGCCGTGGTTCATGACGCCGACCTTGTCGGCAAGCGCAAACGCTTCCTCCTGGTCGTGAGTGACCATCAGGGCTGTGACGTTTTCCTCGCGCAGAATGTCCCCCAGCTCTCGCGCCAGCTGGCGACGCAAATCCAGATCCAAGCTGGCAAAGGGTTCGTCGAGCAACAGCAGGGCCGGGCGAGGGGCCAGTGCTCTGGCCAGTGCTACCCGCTGTTGTTGCCCGCCAGATAATTCGTGGGGGTAGCGCGCTTCCATGCCGGCCAGTCGAACCCGAGCCAGGCACTCCTTGACCCGTTGATCCCGCTGTCCGGTGGGCAGCTTGCGAAGACCGAAGGCGACGTTGTCGGCAACGGTGAGATGGGGAAACAGGGCATGTTCCTGAAAGACCATGCCGAGCCCGCGCTGTTCCGGGGGCAGTTGTTGCTGGCGGCTGGAAACGGTGCGCTCACCGATACGAATGCTGCCATCGGTGACGGGTTCCAGGCCAGCAATGGCACGTAGCGTAGTGGTCTTGCCGCAACCGCTGGGGCCCAACAGACAGGCAATTTCGCCTGCCGCCAGTGACAGACTGAGATCTTTCACCACGGCCTGTTGATGGTAACCACAGGCCAGGTTTTCAATACTCAGCAACGCCTTGTTCATGGTCGTGGGCTCCACGCTTCATCAGCCTGCCGGGCGGCATGTTCCCGCCATGCAGGTTATGCAGAGGGTTGGCTCAATGCTGCCCGGTCAGCAGGAATTCCAGCAGCGCCTTCTGGGCATGCAGACGGTTTTCGGCTTCATCCCAGACCACGGCACGGGGGTCGTCCATCATCTCGTGGCTGACTTCCTCGCCGCGGTGGGCAGGCAGGCAGTGCATGAACAGGGCGTCGGCATCGGCCAGGTCCATCAGTTCCGGGGTCACCTGATAGCCTTCAAACGCATTCAGACGGCTTTCCTGCTCGTCTTCCTGTCCCATGGAGGCCCACACGTCGGTCACCACCAGATGGGCCCCCTTCACCGCTTCGCGTACATCCGCCTGCAGGCTGACCCGTTCCGGGTAACGGCTCATCAGTGTTTCGCTGGGGGTAAATCCTGATGGGCTGCTGATCACCAGTTCAAAGTCGAAGCGGTTGGCCGCATTGATATAACTGGCACACATGTTGTTGCCGTCACCGACCCAGACCACTTTCTTGCCCTGAATGCTGCCGCGATGCTCCACGAAGGTCTGCATGTCGGCCAGCAGCTGACAAGGGTGGAAATCGTCGGTCAGCGCATTGATGACCGGCACCGCAGAATGCGCGGCAAAGGTTTCCACCGTGGCATGATCAAAGGTGCGGATCATCACCGCATCGACCATGCGTGACAGTACCCGGGCAGAGTCTTCGATCGGCTCGCCGCGGCCCAGCTGGGTATCACGGGGCGACAGGAAAATGCTGGCGCCGCCGAACTGGGTCATGGCCACTTCGAACGACACCCGGGTGCGGGTGGAAGACTTCTCGAAGATCATGCCCAGGGTCTTGCCCTGCAGCGGTTCGTGACGCTGGCCGTTGCGCTGCATGGTTTTCAGCTCAATGGCGCGCTGGATCAGGTAACCCAGTTCGTCGGAGGTCAGGTCGTTGAGGGTCAGGAAGTGGCGAGTCATGCGACCTCCTGGGCAGCGGCAAAATGGCGAATTACGGCGCTCAGGCCGTCCACCAGGGTTTGCATCTCTTGTTGGTTGATCACCAGGGGCGGCAGCAACCGGACCACGGAGCCGGCGGTCACATTGATCAGCAGGCCGGCTTCACGCGCCAGGTTAACCAGCTCCGCGCAGGGCCGATCGAGCTGGATGGCCAGCATCAGGCCCTTCTGGCGAACGCCCGTCACCATGGCCAGATCTGCCAGTGAGGTCTCGAAGGCCTGCTTGAGCCAGGCGCCCTTGTCGTTGACGCTGTCGACCACATCGTCGGTGAGGGTGTTGACCACCGTCAGGGCCGCGGCGCAGCCCAGCGGGTTGCCGCCATAGGTACTGCCGTGGTTGCCCGGACCAAATACGCCTTCAGCCTTGCCAGCGACCAGACAGGCGCCGATGGGGAAGCCGTTGCCCAGCCCCTTGGCTGTGGTCAGAACATCCGGCACCACATCTTCGCCCATACAGGCAAAGTAATGCCCGGTCCGACCGTTGCCGGTCTGGATTTCGTCCAGCATCAGTAGCCAGTCATTCTGGTCACAGAGCTGACGCAAAGCGGTGAGGTAGCCAGCATCCGGGATATTGATGCCACCCTCACCCTGCACCGGCTCAACCAGTACCGCCACCACATCCGGGTTGCCGGCCAGCGCTGCAACCGCATCCGGATCATTGAACGGCACCCGGACAAAGCCTTCTACCAACGGACCGAAGCCCTCCTGCACCTTGGCATTGGCGGTAGCCGACAAGGTGGCCATGGTACGGCCATGGAAGCTGCCTTCCATCACGGCTACCACTGGCTTGGTAATGCCTTTGCGGTTGCCATACAGGCGCGCAATCTTGATGGCGGCCTCGTTGGCTTCCGCCCCGGAATTGGAGAAAAACACGCTCTGCATGCCGCTCAGCTCACACAGACGCTGAGCCAGGGATTCCTGGGCGGGAATACGGTACAGATTGGAGGTGTGCATCAACTGCCCGGCCTGCTCGGCCAGCGTTCGGCTCACCGCCGGGTGGCAGTGTCCCAGGTTGCAGACCCCGATGCCGGAGATGGCATCCATGTACTTGTCACCGTTCTCATCGAACAGCCACACCCCTTCACCGCGCACAAACGCCACAGGCTGCCGTGCGTAGGTGGGAATCAAATATTGATGACTCATTACCCTGACTCATTAACGCAAATTCGTCTGTTTCGGGGCGACCGAAACAAAAAACGGCAGCTATTAGCTGCCGGGAACCCCCGATAATAGCGCACATTTTAGTGAACAGTTAATAGTTAACAGTGAACAGCGAATGAGGGTAGGCTGTGGCCGGCCCGATTCGGCACGGTTTTTTAGCTGTTAACTATTAACTGTTCACTGTTCATTGCCTTTATGAATCCTATCCAGCTCAGCATCTTCGCCAATCGCCTGTCCGGGATCTGTGACGAAATGGGGGCGGTGCTGCGGCTGAGTGCCCTGTCGCCCAATATCAAGGACCGGCTCGATTTCTCCTGTGCCATTTTTGATGCCGAGGGGCGTCTGTGTGCCCAGGCGGCCCATATCCCCGTGCATCTGGGGTCCATGGCCTATGCCATGGCAGATCTGGTGCGGGGGCGAGACTGGCGGTCAGGGGATCTGCTGGTGGTGAATGACCCGTATCTGGGGGGCACGCATTTACCGGATGTGACGGTCGTGTCGCCGGTGTTGGTGGAGGAGGCCTTGCTGGGCTTTGCCGTGACCCGTGCCCACCACGCCAATATTGGGGCGCATAGCCCCGGTTCCATGCCGGTGTCGACCCACCTTGAACAGGAAGGCATTGTGATCGCGCCCACCTTGCTCAAACAGCAGGGGCAATGGCAGGTGTCGTTATGTCGGCGATTGGCAGGCCTGGATGAGGCGGGCGCGCTGCCGGTAGGGAATGCCCGGTTTGCCGACTTTGCCGCTCAGGCCAGTGCCTGTGAGGCGGGCGCCCGGCGTCTCGCTGAACTGGCCGGAGCGGGGGGCGCGTCTCTGGCCCAGTCCTTCGATGCACTCAATGCCTACGGCGAGCGTCGGTCGCGGGCGCGCATAGCGGAACTGCCGGATGGGGTGTACCGGTTTGAAGACTGGATGGACGATGATGGTCAGGGCCAACAGGACATTCGCATTGCCGTGTCGCTCACCATTCAGGGGGAGAATGCGGCGCTCGATTTTGCAGGTACGGACGATCAAGTGGCGTGCAACATCAACTGCCCGTTATCCGTGGCCGCCGCCGCCGCGTACTACTGTTTTCGCTGTCTGATGGATAACGATGTGCCCGCCTGTGACGGGTTGTTCCGACCCATTACACTGTCGGCTCCGGAAGGCTCTTTGCTGAATGCCCGGCGCCCGGCCGCCGTGGCGGCGGGCAATGTGGAAACCAGCTCGCGAGTGGTGGATGTCGTGCTGGGGGCGCTGGCCCAGGCCGCTCCGCAGGCGATACCGGCGGCCAGTCAGGGCACCATGAATAATGTGGCCATGGGGGCGGCCGGTGAACAAGGTTGGGATTATTACGAAACCATGGCCGGTGGCACCGGAGCGCATGCCGCAGGCCCTGGGCTGTCAGCGGTGCATAGTCACATGACCAACACCCTCAATACTCCCATCGAAAGCCTCGAGAGCCATTACCCGTTGAGGGTGCGGCGTTACGCTGTGCGTCGCGGCAGCGGCGGCGCTGGGCGCTTTGCCGGGGGGGCGGGCGTTGTCAGAGAGCTGGAGTTCTTGGGGCCGGCCAGCTTTACCCTGCTTACTGAGCGACGCCTGCGGGCCCCCTGGGGGTTGGCTGGCGGTCAGCCCGGTCTGGCCGGGGAAAACCGCTTGAATAATCAGTCTTTGCCCCCCAAGTATGAGGGACAGGCAAAAACCGGCGACCGGTTGCTTATCGCCTCCCCCGGTGGTGGCGGCTATGGGGGGCAAGAGTGATACAATGCCTTCACACGGCGCCAGACCTGGCGCAGGCAACGGCTTTCAACGAATACAGGTGAAGTAATGGATGTGTTAGAGGTCATCAAAGACCAGATCGGCAAGAACCCGGTAATCCTCTACATGAAGGGTACCCCGCAATTTCCCCAGTGCGGTTTTTCTGCCCAGGTGGTGGAAGCCATGACTGCCGTGGGCAAGCCGTTTGCCTATGTGAACATTCTTGAGGCACCGGAAATTCGCCAGACCCTGAAAGAGTATGCCAACTGGCCGACCTACCCTCAGCTGTGGGTGCAGGGCGAGCTGGTCGGTGGCTGCGACATCATCATGGATATGTACCGTTCCGGTCAGCTCAAAGAGATGGTTGATGGCGCAGTAGTAGACGGAGAAGGCGCCGAATAGCATTCGGCTAAATTCTGAACGGAATTCTGAATTTTATTCGTGAAAATTTAACATTTTTCGTCGAATTTTATTCAGCATAAAAAAACCCGGTTGAACCGGGTTTTTTTATGTTTCGCTACAAAAATCGTATCAAGAATACGTTTCAATTTTATTTCCCATCCATATAAATTCCCTTTCGCTTTGATTGGCATTACCTATCAGGAAGGGAGAAATTCATGTTGAAGCGTTCCATGCTGGCGATGGCTGTCGCCGCCACTTCTGTGCCTGCGTTTGCTGCACAATCCGTTGAAGACCTGCAAAAGCAGATTGATATTCTTGCCCAGGAAGTTGAGTCGCTGAAAGAGAATGGTTCTTCAGCCAGCCCGCTCGACAAGCTGAGCATTGGGGGTTACGGCGAGATCCATTACAACAATTATCTGGAGCGGGACAAAGACGACCAGATCGATGCACACCGTTTCGTACTCTTCTTTGGCTACGATTACAGCGACAAGGTACGTTTCTTCTCCGAATTCGAGCTGGAGCACAGCTTGGCCGGTGAGGGTAAACCCGGTGAAGTGGAGCTGGAACAGGCTTATATCCAGATTGATACGACGGCCAATACCAAGCTGACACTGGGGCAATTCCTGGTACCGGTGGGGATTCTGAACGAAACTCACGAGCCGGATACGTTCTACGGCGTTGAGCGCAACAATCTGGAAAGCAAAATTATCCCGGCCACCTGGTGGGAAGCGGGTGCCATGTTTTCACAGGATCTGGGCGCGGGCTTGACTTATGATATCGCCGGGCACTCCGGGCTGAATATGTTCACCACCGGTGGCGCGCCCAACAAGATTCGCAGTGGTCGCCAGAAGGTCGCTGAGGCGAATGGCAACAAGGGCGCGGTAACCGGCCGTGTACGTTATGCCGGCCTGCCAGGCCTGGATGTGGCTGCTACCGTTCAGTACCAGCAGGACGTTTTCCAGGCCGAGCCCGGGTTTGATTCCGTGGCAGGGGTACTGATTGAGGCACACGCCCGATATACCCTGGGTGCAGCCACCTTTACCGTTCAACATGCCCAGTGGGAATTTGATGATGCCATCGGGGTTGAAGCGGCCGAGGAGCAAAGCGGTTTGATGGGTGAAATTTCCTACAAGCTGACTGAAAAATTCGGCGTATTTGCCCGTCACACCGAGCTGGACTGGAATGATGGTGGGGCGGATCTGGAAAACACCGAGCGTACCGACAGCACCGCTGGCGTGAACTACTGGATCATGCCACGGGTCGTGTTGAAAGCGGACTACACCGATGTGCACTACGACACCGACGGCAAGGACAACGATGCTGACGACAACATCAGCCTCGGCATTGGCTGGAGCTTCTGATCCTTGCGTAATCGGCTGATGAAACACACAGCAGGGTTTGCCCTGCTGTTGTGTCTGTTTTCTCCGGCAGGGGCGGAAGATGTCTATCTGTCCGTGCCGGACTATATGGCCCAACAGTTTGTGACGGTGCCACCGCCGGCCATGCTGTGGCTTGATGAAACCCAGCGCAAGGCCGCCCTTGCCCTGTCCGGTGAAGATCCCGGCTTTCGTCAGCGTTACTGGCGGGCTGACGGAAAATCCGCCTGGGTGATCAATGTGATCGGCAAGGACCATCCCATAACCCTTGGTATCAGCGTCAAAGACGGTAAGATTGCCCAGTTGAGTGTGCTGATCTATCGGGAGTCCCGCGGCTGGGAAGTTCGCCATCCGTTTTTTACCCGGCAGTTTGATCAGGCACAGCTGAATCGCGGCAAGCTGGACCGCAATATCGATAATATTACCGGTGCCACCTTGTCTGTCAGGGCGTTGCAGCGGGCCGCACGGCTTGCCTTGTGGTTGGACCAGCAGCTGCCCTAACCGATCTGCGTTGTTGTCAGGGGATGTCCATGGGGACCCGAAAACCGACCCGCCAATGGCGGCGCTGGCATCGTTGGCTGGGGCTGGCGGTGGCCATTCCTGTGCTGGTGTTGTCTGTGACCGGTGTGTTGCTCAATCACATCGAATCGTTGTCCTGGGCCTCGCGTCCGTTACCCCCTGCTCTGGCTCGCTGGTATGGCGCGGTATTACCTGATTCGCTCCGTGGTGTCTCGCTGGAAGGCAACTGGTATGCCCAGCTGGAAGAGCGCCTGTTTATCAACGAGACGAACGCGTTTTACTGCAAGGGCCCCTTGAAAGGGGTGGTGCAGGTGCCGCCACTGATCGTGGCTGGCTGCGCGGACGAGTTATTGCTGGTGGCCGAGGGTTACCAGCTGGTGGAACGTATCGGGCCCGCCTATGGGCTGCCAGACTATGAACAGCTGGGCCGCAGTGATGCCGGGCTGATACTCAAGCGCCCGGAGGGGCTGCTGCGATTTGATGTTAATCAACTGACCAGTGCTCCGTATTCTGGGCCATGGCAGGCAGTGGCGCTCCGCCGTCTGCCGCAGGATCTGGAGCAGGCAATTTTGCGCCAGAGTGTGCCGGAGTCCCTCAACTGGCAGCGCTTTCTTCAAGACCTTCACGCAGGCCGCATTTTGGGTCTGGCCGGCCAGTTGCTGATGGATCTGGCGGCGTTGGTGCTGGCCATTCTGGCGGTCACTGGCAGTATTATCTGGGCCCGCACCCGTCGCTGAGCGGCGGTAATTTGAACAATTGAGCGCTCTCAGCGAGAAAGCCGGTTGCATGACGGCCGGGAATCCCGATGATAGGGCGCAGCCTTGGGTGGCATGATGCTGCCCGTCACGTTGACATAACTGGAGAAGCAAAATGGCCGTACTGGTTGGTAAGCCCGCACCCGATTTTACTGTTCCCGCTGTACTGGGCGATGGCAGCATCGTTGATTCGTTCACTCTGTCCGAAGCCATCAAGGGCAAATACGGCCTGGTATTCTTTTACCCGCTGGATTTCACCTTTGTATGCCCGTCCGAGCTGATCGCTCTGGATCACCGCATGGATGCCTTCAAGGAGCGTGGTGTAGAAGTTGTTGGTGTGTCCATCGACAGCCATTTCACCCACAACGCCTGGCGTAACACCCCGGTCAACGAAGGCGGTATTGGGCCGGTGAAATACACCCTGGCGGCTGACATGAACCACACCATTGCCCAGTCCTACGACGTGGAGTCTGAAGGTGGCATGGCGTTCCGGGGTGCCTTCCTGATCGACAAGAATGGCGTGGTACGCAGCCAGATCGTTAACGACCTGCCGCTGGGTCGTAACATGGAAGAGCTGATTCGCCTGGTTGACGCGCTGCAGTTCCACGAAGAGCACGGTGAAGTGTGCCCGGCGGGCTGGCAGAAAGGTGACTCCGGCATGAACGCTTCTCCGGAAGGGGTTGCCGAGTACCTGTCAGGCAACGCTGACAAGCTGTAAATCGCCTCAGCACAAAGAAAAAAGGGCGCCAGAAATGGCGCCCTTTTTTTGTGCTGCAGGCTTCTCGCGTCAGGCTAGCGGTGTTTTAGCGTGCATGCATGGAGCGTGTTAGCGTGCAAGCCGCCAATCAATCCAGGGCCTTGGCCAGGGTTGGCGGCATTTCGCCGGCGGGCGGGGGCGGCCAGCCGCCCAGATCGCGGAAGCGGTTGACCATGGAACAGAACAGTTCTGCGGTACGGGTAGCGTCGTACAGGGCCGAGTGGGCTTCACGCTGGCTGAAACGGATGCCGGCGGCTTCGCAGGCCTTGGCCAAAACGGTCTGGCCGTACACCAGCCCGGCCAGCGCGGCCGTATCGAAGCTGGAAAAGGGGTGGAACGGGTTGCGCTTGATGTCGGCGCGCTCGGCGGCGGCGTTCATGAAGCCCAGATCAAAGAAGCTGTTGTGGCCGACCAGCACGGCGCGGTTGCAACCATGCTTTTTCACTGCCTTGCGCACCGGTTCAAACACACCTTTCAGGGCAGTTTCTTCGTTCACCGCGCCGCGCAGCGGGTTGTGGGGGTCGATCCCGGTAAAGTCCAAAGCGGCCTGCTCGATATTGGCGCCGGGGAACGGGTCCACATGGAACTGGATGCGGGTAGAGGGGCGCAGGTAGCCCTGGGCGTCCATATCAATCAGGACGGCGGCGATTTCCAGCAAGGCATCGGTACTGGCATTGAATCCCCCGGTTTCCACGTCGATGACTACCGGCAGAAACCCCCGAAACCGCAGCGCCAGGCTGGGGTGCTGATCGCTCATGATGACTCCAACAGACAAAAAGCCCCGGCTCAGGCGCTGGGCCTGGCCGGGAAGTCGCTATGCTACCGGAATCCCGGCGGTGGCGACAGGTGACGTCGGCACGGGCGGGCNNNTACNATANGCGNCCNCGATTCANCGGGTGGCCGGCNNNTGCGCTGNCGNNCNCCCNTTTGCGGAGTCTTTCAATGTCCAAGATCAACAAGGTNGTNCTNGCTTATNCCGGNGGCCTGGATACNTCNGTTATCGTNAAATGGCTGCAGGATACCTANGACTGTGAGGTNGTNACCTTTACCGCCGATATCGGNCAGGGNGANGAAGTGGAGCCGGCCCGCGCCAAGGCANANGCCATGGGCGTNAAGGAAATCTACATTGAAGACCTGCGCGAAGANTTCGTNCGTGANTACGTNTNNCCCATGTTCCGCGCCAACACCATCTANGAAGGTGAGTACCTGCTGGGGACCTCTATNGCNCGNCCGCTNATNGCCAAGCGNNTGGTGGAAATNGCCNAGGAAACCGGNGCNGANGCCATNTCCCACGGTGCGACCGGCAAGGGNAATGACCAGGTGCGTTTNGAGCTGGGNGCNTACGCNCTGGCCCCCGGCATNCAGGTGATTGCNCCGTGGCGTGAGTGGGATCTGAACTCNCGCGAAAANCTGATGGCNTACTGNGAAGAGCGCAACATCCCGGTGGANTTCTCCAGCAAGAAGAAGAAATCCCCGTANTCCATGGATGCCAACCTGCTGCACATCTCCTANGAGGGCGGCAANCTGGAAGACCCNTGGTGGGAAGCNGAAGANGACATGTGGCGCTGGAGCGTGAGCCCGGAAGCGGCNCCGGANCAGNCNACTTACATTACNCTGGGNTTNGAGAAAGGCGACATCGTGTCCATNGANGGCGAGCGTCTGAGCCCNGCCGACGTGCTGACCAANCTGAACAAGCTGGGTGGCGACAANGGNATTGGCCGTCTGGANNTNGTGGAAAACCGCTACGTGGGNATGAAGTCCCGCGGCTGCTACGAAACCCCCGGTGGCACCATTATGCTGCCGGCGCACCGTGCCATTGAGTCTCTGACCCTGGATCGTGAATCCGCGCACCTGAAAGATTCCGTGATGCCGAAGTANGCCGAGCTGGTCTACAACGGTTACTGGTGGAGCCCGGAGCGTCTGGCCCTGCAGAANCTGATCGATGCGACCCAGGAACACGTCAACGGTGAAGTACGCATGAAGCTCTACAAGGGCAATGCCACCGTGGTGGGGCGTCGCTCCGACAACGACAGCCTGTTCGATGCTTCCATCGCCACGTTCGAGGACGATGCGGGTGCCTATGACCAGAAAGATGCGGAAGGCTTTATCAAGCTGAACGCCCTGCGTCTGCGCATTGCGGCCAAGAACGGGCGCAAGCTGAGCTGATTGACNAACGTCGAACGCTGAGCGAAACCGCCGCTGGCCNAGAGGCCGCGGCGGTTTTTTGTTTCTGGNGANTCNTTNTGNTGAACCTGCGATTTACATAACGCAAAGGAAACGCCCTTTAATTTGTNCCATGGTCACAACTAGGCTCTGGGGATCGACAATAACAACATTCGACCCTGGGGAGATCCGGTTATGTTTCTGCCGTCCTTGCATCGTCGCGCTCTGTTGGCTGCGACTCTGGCTCTGGTCATCAGCGGTTGCGGTGGNGANAGTGACAGTACTGCGCCATCGCCGAACAGTNCGGCCCCTGCCGACACGGGCANNACGGCCACCCCCAATACCCCGTCCGAACCTGANCCNGNTCCCCCGNCGCCAACCTCCCGTGATGTGATTTTTGTGGGTAACAACTGGGAAGGCATGATCGATGTGGTCGANCGGGACACCCATGAGCGGCTGGGGCGGATCAACGGGATTCCCGACAAGCAGGCCCGCGAGGCNGCCATCGTGCTGAACCCGGTGGACCTGGTGTTCTTTATCGCCATTCAGCAATTTATTGGCGAGGGGCATCACCAGTACGTGGATGACATGTATAGCTCCAACGATGGTCGCCTGCTGATTGTTTCCCGGCCCAGCTATGCCGATGTGGTGGCGCTGGACATTGCCAGTGGCGAGATCGAATGGCGCTTCGAGGTCGACGGCAATCGCTCCGATCACATGGCCATCTCCCCGGACGGCAAGCATGTGGCCGTGTCGGCCTCCACCGGTAATGTGGTGCATGTGCTCGACGTGCAGACCGGGGAAGAGATCGGCCGGTTTCCGTCAGGGAATTCGCCCCATGAGAATGTGTATTCCGAGGATGGAAAACGGATTTACCACGCCAGCATTGGTCATGTGTTTACCCCGCTGGACCGTGATCCGCTGAAAAAGCTCAAGGGCGAGCGGGTATTTCAGGTGGTGGACGCCGAGACGTTCGAGATCCTGCGCAAGCTGGATATCAAGACCAAGCTGGAAGAGGCCGGGTATGCCGACCTGAGCCCGGCCGTGCGGCCCATGGCCCATACCCATGACGAGCGGTATTTCTACTTCCAGCTGTCATTTCTCCATGGCTTTATCGAGTACGACATGGAAGAGGACCGGATTACCCGCGTGGCGTCGCTCCCCAACCTGATCCCCGATACGCCGCAGGAAGTGTACGTCAACGACTCTGCCCATCACGGCATTGCGCTGAGCGCCGACAACACCACCCTGTGTGTGGCCGGCACCATGAGCGACTATGTGGCGCTGGTAAACCGGGAGACCTTCGAGTACTCGCTCAAGACCGGTATTGGTGAAAAGCCCTACTGGGTCACCACCAGTGACGACGGCGAGCATTGCTACGTGTCCTGGAGTGGCACCGACCAGATGTCCATTTTCCATTATGCCAGCGGGCAGGAAGTGGCCCGGGTCGATGTGGGAGACCACCCCCAGCGGATTCGTGAAGGGCGGGTGCCGATCGCCTGGGTCGAGGCCCAGGGCTCGCTCTTTCTGCCCTGAGCCGGCGGGTTGTCCGGCCGCCATGACGGCGGCCTGGATGACGTAAGTCTTAGACGAAAGTGCCAGTTATGGACTGGCACTTTCGTCGCTTTAGTGATCCCTGTCCCGCTTGTGCTGCGGGCGCTCCCACATTCCTGGCCCTTGCCTTTTGAACCCTGCCGGCAAATACGTTTACGGTTGTGCACTAATCACAACAACAACACCGTAAAGGGAGACAAGGACATGTTGCTCACCTCACTCCGGCACTGTCGCCGCCACAGCGCCTTAACACTGATAGTCATGGTTGCCTTTTTATTTCCCTTGCCGGCGTCGGCCAGCTGGTGGAACTGGTGGGACGATGAGGGTGACAACGGTGGCAGTGCGGCCAGCGGCGAACGTGACGTGATCTTTGTGGGGAACAACTGGGAAGGCACCATCGATGTGATTGATGTGGCAAGCCACGAGCGGCTTGGTCGCATCAACGGGATCCCTGACAAGAACAAACGCATTGCGGAGATTTACCTGAATCCGGTGGAGTTGCTGTTCTTTCAGGCCATCAAGACCTTTATTGGTGAGGGGCATCACCAGTTTGTGGATGACATGTACAGCAGCAACGATGGTCGACTGCTGATTGTGTCCCGCCCCAGTTTTGCGGACGTGGTAGCGCTGGACATTGCCAGCGGCAAGATCGCGTGGCGTTTTGAAGTGGAAGGGTATCGTTCTGACCACATGGCCATTTCACCGGATGGCCAGCAGGTGGCGGTATCCGCTTCTACGGGGAAGGTGGTGCATATTCTGGATGTGCAGACCGGCGAAGAGGTGGGCCAGTTCCCGTCAGGAAACTCGCCCCATGAGAACGTGTATTCCGATGATGGTGAGCGGCTTTATCATGCCAGCATTGGTCATGTGTTCCTGCCGCTCGACCGGGACCCCATCAAGCTCAAGGGCGAACGGGTCTTTCAGGTGGTGGATGCTCACACGCTGGAAATCCTCAAAAAGATCGACATGAAAGTGAAGCTGGAGGAAGCGGGGTACCCGGACCTCAGCCCAGCCGTTCGGCCCATGGCCCACACCCCGGATGAGCGCTATTTCTACTTCCAGCTCTCTTTCCTTCATGGCTTTATCGAATATGACATGCAGGACGATCGTATTACCCGTCTGGCAACCTTGCCCAATCTGGTCCCGGACATGCCCATTGAGCGGTACCTGAACGACTCGGCCCATCATGGCATTGCCATGAATGATGCCGGCGATACGCTGTGTGTGGCGGGAACCATGAGTGATTATGTGGCCCTGGTAGATCGGCAAACGTTTGAATACCGCATCAAGACCGGGGTGGGGGAGAAGCCTTACTGGGTCACCACCAGCGCTGATGGCGAACATTGCTATATTTCCTGGAGCGGCACGGACCAGGTGTCGGTCTTTCACTATGCCAGTGGGCAGGAGGTCGCCCGGGTAGACGTTGGCGATCACCCGCAGCGGATTCGTGAGGGCAAGGTCCCGCAAAGCTGGGTGGACGATCAGGGCTCCTTGTTCCTGCCCTGATCCCTGCCATTCGCCCCCCGTCAGGGTCATGGCTGTGCAGCCTGACCCTGACGGAGAAAATTGCGNTCTTTACGAGTTTTTCATTGTCAATTGTCCCCGCCCACACCACTATTCGCCCCTGATGGGGTAGGTGCTCCCGGTGCCTGCAATCTGGACCGCAAACTGGAGCAAAGAACCATGCGAATTCTGCATACCATGCTGCGTGTGGGGGATGTNGATGCCTCGGTGGCTTTCTATACCGAAGTACTGGGCATGCACGAAATCCGCCGCAAGGATTACCCGGAAGGCCGTTTNACCAACGTCTTTGTCGGCTACCAGCCGGAGGCCGAGGGCCCGGTGCTGGAGCTCACCCATAACTGGGATCAGTCCCGCTATGATCTGGGAACCGGTTACGGCCATATCGCGCTGGCCGTGGATGACGTGTACGCTGCTTGTGAGCGTATTCGCGAGCGGGGCGGCAAGATTACCCGTGAACCCGGNCCCATGAAGCATGGCACCACGGTGCTGGCCTTCGTGGAAGACCCGGACGGTTACAAGATCGAATTGCTGGGACGGGACTGATGGGAAAAGTCACTGTGGGCTGGCGCGAGTGGGCCAGNCTGCCGGAACTGGGCATTGATGCCATCAAGATGAAGGTGGACACCGGGGCGCGAACCTCGGCCATACATGCGTTTGAAGTCGAATCCTTCAAGCGGGACGACACNGAATGGGTGCGNTTTTCCCTGCATCCCATTCAGGATCAGCCCCAGGTGACGGTGTGTGAAGCNCCGGTACTGGACCGCCGGGTGGTGACGGATTCCGGTGGTCACAAGGAAGAGCGGCCGGTGATTCTCACCGAGATTGATCTNGGTGGNCGCCGTTGGCCCATCGAAATCACCCTGACGGACCGGGAAACCATGAAGTTCCGCATGTTACTGGGCCGTACCGCGATGACAGAAATCAGGGTCGAGCCCACAGANTCNTTCCTGCTGGGNGGTGACAAGGACAGGCCGTAACGGTCTGGCGTCTCACTGATCTCCTTAACTTAATACGTTTATTAACCAAAGTGCTGCCATGAAAATTGCGATTCTTTCGAGAAACAAGCGACTCTATTCCACTCGCCGCCTGGTGGAAGCCGGCGAGGCGGCNGGTCACGAAATGCANGTGATCGANACCTTGCGNTGCTACATGAGCATGGTGGCGCACAAACCGGAAATTCACTTCAAGGGCGAAGTGCTGGAAGGGTTTGATGCGGTGATTCCCCGTATCGGCGCGTCCATTACNCAATACGGTACGGCGGTGCTGCGCCAGTTTGAGATGATGGGCGTATTCCCGGTGAATGAGTCCGTGGCTATCTCCCGTTCCCGGGACAAGCTGCGTTCCNTGCAGCTGTTGTCGCGCAAAGGTGTGGGNTTGCCCATCACCGGCTTTGCCCACTCCCCGGATGATATTCCTGATCTGATNAACATGGTGCGTGGAGCACCGTTGGTGATCAAGATGCTGGAAGGTACCCAGGGCATTGGNGTGGTGCTGGCGGAAACCCGCAAGGCGGCAGAGTCAGTGATCGAAGCCTNTATGGGCTTGAACGTCTCGGTNATGGTGCAGGAATACATCAAGGAAGCCGGTGGTGCCGACATTCGCTGTTTCGTGGTGGGCGGCAAGGTGATCGCGGCGATGAAACGCCAGGCGGCACCGGGTGAGTTCCGTTCCAACCTGCACCGCGGAGGCAGTGCCAGCCTGATCCGCATAACCCCGGAAGAGCGGGCCACGGCGGTGCGTGCCGCCAAGATCATGGGTCTGAATGTGGCGGGGGTGGATATCCTGCGCTCGAACCACGGCCCGGTGGTGATGGAAGTGAACTCCTCGCCGGGGCTGGAGGGTATCGAAACCGCTACCAACAAAGATGTGGCGGGTATGATCATTCAGTTCATCGAAAAAGATGCGCGTCCCTATCGCACCCAGACCAAAGGCGCAAAAGGCTAATGCCTGCTGTAGGAGCCATGCTTGCATGGCGATGGATGCTTGAGACGTGACAATGCCAAAGCTGGCCTTGCCCTGTGGGTGATCTCCAAGGTAATCAGTCAAGAATGAAAAATCCAAAAGAACCGAAAAACGCGCCTTTTGAAATTGATGGCATTACCGTGCAGCCTGGCACTCGGGCCAAGGTGGAATTGCCGCTGGCACAACTTTACACCCAGACGCCGCTTAACGTGCCGATCCATGTTGTTCATGGCCGCAAGCCCGGTCCGGTACTGATGGTCAGTGCTGCCATTCATGGTGACGAGTTGAATGGGGTGGAGATCATTCGCCGCTTGCTGCGCCACTCTGCCCTGAAAAGCATCAATGGCACCCTGCTGGCGGTGCCGGTGGTGAATGTATTCGGCTTTATTCACAAGACCCGTTATCTGCCAGACCGTCGCGATCTGAACCGGTGCTTCCCGGGCTCTGAAACCGGTAGCCTGGGCGCACGTATGGCCTGGCAGTTCAAGAGCCAGGTGCTGGATCGTGCCACCCACGCAGTGGATCTGCACACCGGCGCCATTCACCGCGCCAACCTGCCGCAGATTCGAGCGGACCTGTCCAACGATGACACCGCGGCCATGGCCAACGCCTTCGGTGTGCCGGTGGTCATCAACTCGGTATTAGGGGAAGGGACCCTTCGGGAAGTGGCGGAAGCCCAGGGCATTCCGGTCATCACCTACGAAGCCGGTGAAGCGCTCCGCTTCGACGAAGCCAGCATTCGTGCCGGGGTGAAAGGCGTGCTCAACATCATGCAGCACCTGGGCATGACCGGCATCCGCCGCACCAAACCGCCTGCCGAACCCTACATCGCCCGCTCCTCCAGCTGGGTGCGTGCCGAGCGCGATGGCGTCTTCCTGTCACTGGTGGCACTGGGTGCCTGGATCAAGAAAGGCGATCTCATCGGTCGCATCTCCAGCCCCTTCGGTGGCGATGATGTCTCCATCCACGCCCCCGCCGCCGGCATCCTGGTGGGCCGCAACAACCTGCCGCTGGTGAATGAAGGCGAAGCCCTCTACCACATTGCCCGCTTCGAGGAAGTCAGCGAAGTGGCCCAGTCCCTGGAGGTGTTCACCTCCGACATCGAAAAAGGTCCGACCCTGGCCGGTGAACCTCCTATCGTTTAAGGCGCAGGGGTGGCCTGGTGAAGATACAATCTTTACCCGGTGCCCCGTATTGTTTAATTCGCGGCATCAACCCTGATCTACGGCGTATTACGTCGATTTCATGATGTTTTCCCGTACGATGCCGGCAATTTCCGGTTCTTTTTGCCGCGTCCCAAGTTCGTTTAAGGGGACCTATCCCTTTTTCCTACCCCATATGGGGGATGCGGCAGTCCTGTGGCCAAATTACTCTCCCTGCGTCGCCACCAGCGGGGGCTGGTGGTCATGCTGTTTCGCTAGCAACGGTGTGTGCTGTGAAAGAGGGGGTAGCCATATGGCAATGCGGGGACTACTGGCGGGTCTGGGGTTGTTCGGCATGGTGTCCGCTGCGGCAGTGGCGGTGCAGGCGGACCGGGATGGATGCTGGGCGGCCCCAGACTGGTGTCTTCAGGTGGAAGACTCACATTGGGAGGGTGACCGTTTTGCGGTGCGTTACCGTAATGTCTGCGAGCACCGGCTCTACGTGAAGCATTGCAATCAACTCAAAGGTGGCCGCTGGGCCTGTGAGGGGGGTGCCATCGCGCCATCGTTGGCCAGTACCCGTGATAGCCATGATGCAACGGGCAGTTTTCATTACCGGTTTGTCGGGTCTCTCGAAGCTTCCAGGGATTGGGTGTGCGCCGACAAGGAAAGCGGCTGGAGCCGAGCTCCATAGCTTTCCCGACAACATTCCTCGTTTTACCCGGCCTGTGCCGGGTATTTTTTTGGTTCTTCGCGGAATTACCGGTACTGTTGCCTGTGGAGGCGTTGTCATGGTGCCGCAGGGTAACTCTCTGATTCCCGGGGCAAGTTTCTGCCTGCCACTCAGCCCCCATCCTTTGTTATACTGCGCCGCGATATGGACACCCCGTTGATTAAGCCTTTGGAGTAAATGATGGTCGCTTTGGTCAAGCCGCATGGCGCGGATGCACTCACCCCCCTGTATGTCGCCGATGAAGCTGCGCGCATTGCCTTGCAGAAGGAAGCGGAGTCACTGCCTTCGGTGGTGATTAGCTCGGCAGCTGCCGCGAATGCGGTGATGATGGGGGCTGGCTATTTCACCCCGCTGACCGGCTACATGAACAAGGCGGATATGCTGTCCGTGGCGGAAAACCTGACTACTGCCAATGGCCTGTTCTGGCCGGTGCCGATCGTCAATATGCTGAAGGACGTGAGCGCCATCAAAGACGCCAAGCGCATTGCCTTGCGCGATCCTAACGTGGACGGCGAGCCGGTGATTGCGGTGATGGATGTATCCGCCATCGAAGAAGCCTCCGATGCTGAACTGGAAGCTGTGGCCGAACAGGTGTTTTCCACCACCGACAAGCAGCATCCAGGTGTGGCCAACTTCCTTGCCGCGGGGAACTTCATCGTTTCTGGTGATATCCAGGTGTTGAACTACTCCTACTTCGCCGATGATTTCCCGGATACCTTCCGCACTGCCGTTTCTATCCGCAATGAGTTTGTCGAGCGTGGCTGGAGCAACGTGGTTGCCTTCCAGACTCGTAACCCGATGCACCGTGCTCACGAAGAACTGTGCCGCATGGCCCAGGAAGCACTGAATGCGGACGGTATTCTGATTCACATGCTGCTGGGCAAACTGAAAGCGGGGGATATCCCGGCTGACGTGCGTGATGCCTCCATCCGCAAAATGGTGGAAGTGTACTTCCCGCCCAACACCGTGATGATCACCGGCTATGGTTTCGACATGCTCTACGCAGGTCCTCGTGAGGCGGTACTGCACGCGGTGTTCCGTCAGAACTGTGGCTGCAGCCATCTGATTGTGGGTCGTGACCACGCCGGTGTGGGTGACTACTACGGTGCATTTGATGCGCAAACCATCTTCCAGGAGAAGGTGCCGGCTGGCGCGCTGGAGATCAAGATCTTCGAAGCCGATCACACGGCTTACTCCAAAAAGCTGGATCGCGTTGTGATGATGCGTGATGTGCCAGATCACACCAAGGACGATTTTGTTCTGCTGTCTGGCACCAAGGTGCGTGAGATGCTGGGGCAGGGCATTGCGCCGCCGCCGGAATTCTCTCGCCCGGAAGTGGCTCAGATCCTGATGGATTACTACCAGGCGCTGGATGCTGGCAAGTAAGTCCTCCCGTACCAGGCTGCCTGTGCGGCTTGGCTAGAATGCAAAAAAGCCTCTGAAAAGAGGCTTTTTTGTTTCTCGCGGACCCAAGCCAGCGGGTGGCTGAGGACCGCTTCTTGTCGACCGAATCAGAGCTTTTTGAGCTTCTTCTTCAGTTTCTTCAGCACGCTTTCGTGTTTGCTGATTTTGGCCTTGCTTTGTTTGATGGCTTTTTTCAGCTTTTTCTTCTGGGACATGATGTCTCTCCATGATTCGCAAGTTGAGCGGCCTGAACCTGGCTAATGACCAGATTTCGTTTCCTCGGCCTTGATAAAGTCACGGATAAAACGACGGACTTCCCGCGCCGCACTGGTGTCCAGCTCTTCGCAGAGCTCGATAAAACGCAGGCGCTCTTCGTCGTTAATGCGAACGATGAGTTGACTGTTTTTCTTCTTGGGCTTGCTCTTGTCTTTGGACATGGAAAACCATCATGAGAAACAGGCTGCATCGTCGCTGGATTATCAGTGACTTGCAAACACTGTGCTGGCTATCAAATAGATAGTCAATGTATATACATATTAAGTCTTTATGACAATGCCCCGTGGGTGCGGGGAAGTCAGTGCTCAGTGGCGTTTGTCTGTTCTATCCAGTCACGGCGGTCCCGGTCCGCGATTTCCCAGCGCAGATCTTTTACCTCGTGCATGGGCGTCATTGGACTATGGAAGAACATCACCAGCCGTAATCCGTCGGTGATAAACGGGTCTCCGGTGAGATTGTGGCCGGGTTCCGCGATGGATTTGGGCGGCATGCTCCTGACATAGCCGAACTCGGCCAGGCGTTGCGAGAAAATCATGTCCTGGAGCAGGTAATCCCGGGCTTCGTCCACATCCGGGTCAATCTTGTGTGTTGTCAGGGTTGGGGATTTGAAGGTGAATCGCACACCAATGTCCCGACTGATCTGGCCAAGCCACACCGGTTCGCCATCGCACAGAACAGGGGCCTGCCACAGGCGTAGGTGGTTACGCTGGTGAATGTTGCCGCGGGCTTTCTGCAAGGCCAGATCCTGTGGGCGGCCCAGCGTATAGAGCGAACTCACTGGCGAGTAGCGGTAGCTGGAACCCAGCAGGAACGATTTGGTGGTTTTCCAGATGGAGCCGCCGTGAATGCGCTCGGTAACGTCCCAGCCACGCTGAACCATGGCACTCAGCAATAGCTGACTGTTGCCGACCAGGACAAAGTTCACCGGGTCGCCACTGTTGCTGCTGTCTTCATTGACGGTACAACAGGGCTGCTCAGCTAACCATTCGCGCAGGCCTTCACGGTCGAGTTGCTGGTATTCGTGCGCTTCATACAAGCCGGAGAAATTGACTTTCTCAACATCCAGTTTGATGCCTGGCACATCCACCAGAAAAGAGGTTTGCCAGCTTTTTCCGCCCCCCAGCAGGTCCACATTGATCACCTTTACCCCAAGGTCACGATTGGTGAAAACAAAGCCACTGGTACGCTCACCTTCAGGGACATTGATAGGCATGGCACGGGACACGAACATCCGGTCGATAGCTTGCTCTCCCTCGCTGTTGAACTTGCCTTTCACTTTCCAGGCCACTTCCAGAGGAGAAAAATACTGTTGATCGGTGGTGACGGGCAGGTAATACAGCTGTTGGTCGGTGCGGTTATCCACTTCGATCCAGACCGCCTGGATGCCATGGTTTCCCAGTGCGACGCCAAAAATGTCGCGGGCGTCGCTGTCGCTGATCACGGTGGCGCTGACGGTCAGTTGTGTTTCGTGATGGTGTCTCGCCTCGGCGCGCAGGGTGTCCGTATCCACGTTGCCGGGGCGAAAGCTGCAGGCAGTGAGTAGCAGTAACCCGGCGAGCAGTGAAAGGGGGGCAAGGGTTGGATTATGGCTATTCATGTCGACCTTTTTCAGGGTAGTCCAGTGAGCCTTTCATACCGGATTTTTCTTCCTTGTCGAAGTCGGGAAAGGCCTGAAGTGTTTCCGGCGGCAGGGTGTTGTCCTGTTGGGAGGGCGGGGCATCGCCTCGCACCCATTGCTGGACTGGCACGGCCAGCTGCATCCCGTGTTGCTCCAGCAAGGTCAGGATGCGCAGATTCAGATCTTCGCTGACGGCCAGAAACTGGCTGAATTCGCTGCTGTCCACGTAGCAGTTGATCTGCAGGCGGTAACTGTCGCGCAGAATCTCCACAAAGCGTACCCGGGCCGCGCGCTCGGTCAGTCGAGGATGGCTGTAAATCAGCCTGCGCAAGTCGGCGAGCAGGTTACGTAGTTGATCCGGGCTGGCCCCCAAACGGATATGCAGGTCTCGCTGGTAGCGGCGGAAGTCCGATTCGCTGATGTTCTCGATGCTGGCACTGGACAGAACCGAGTTAGGAACATAGACCACGCTACGATCCATGCGGCGTATCCGGGTGGAGCGCAGGCCAATCTCTTCCACCACCCCGGCGGTACTGCCCACGACACAGAAGTCGCCGGGCTGAATGGGTTTGGCGATATAGAGCGTAAAGGCGCCGATGACATTTTCCAGGGTCTTCTGCGCCGCCAGTGCCACCGCAATGGAGCCAATGCCAAGGCCCGTCAGAACCGTGGTGATATCGTAACCCGAGTCGCTCAACCACAGCAGGAAGATCACCACGATGGCGATCATTTTCAGAATGGTGCGAACCGGTCGAATAATGCCGGACCAGTATTTCTGGTTATTGGCATTGCTGAGAAACAGGGCAGAGAGCAGCTCGATGATGCCCAGCACCAGGAATACCGTTGCCAGATAGCCGAGAGCGGATTCATTCAGGTAGACGCGGGCACGTATCGACAGCCCCAGCTCGCCCACACCCATTTGTAGCAGTTTGAAGAACACGAACCAGCGCAGCGGCATCACCACAAAACGGTGCAAGGTGTCACGATATCGTTCGGAATGCTCCAGTAGCTGCAGCAGGATCTTTCTGAGCAGCGCAGCAATCAGCCAGGCACCGATCAGAATTAGCAAAAAGCCGGCAACTTGCCAGTTCTGCATATGCAGGAAGGTGAATTCCGGCAGGAAGTCTCCCAGCTTGATGACCACCGGGTTATAGCCAAATTGTTCCCACAGCATGGGAATGTCTTGCACCGTGGCGTTGGAAATTTTCCAGACTCGGCGACCGTTTTCCGGGATACGCTGCAGGTACAGGGCCAGGGTGTCGTCCGGCAGGGTCAGGGTGCCGAGTTTGTCGCGGTAGCTGGGCAGGCCATCTTCCTGGTGCCCTTGCGGCTCATTGGACAGACGAGTGAGATCCAGGACCCGCTGCTGCCCCCAGACAATGGCCAGCTGCTCCATCAGCACGGCCGGGTCGGCATTGGCCATATCCGCAGGCAGGTAGCGCATGTCCAGGTACTGGCTGGCACTTTCCCAGTCGTTGCGATTGCCGGCGTCCATGATCGCCAGAAGGGTAGACAGTGGGGTTTCGCCCGGTTGCAGGCTTTCGTTCTCTAATGCTTCTGCGATGACCGCTTCGGATTTCTCGCCGGTGTCCAGCACGTCCTTGAAGGTGGGAGGGGCATCCTGGGCCAGTGACAGGGCAGGAAGCAGCAATAGCAGGGCACACAGGGCCTGAATCCGTGGCATGAACGGGATCTCGATTATGGGTAACAGCCTGAGAATGTACCCTGTGGCGTCGCCAAGGCCAATCGCAGATAGGGCCTGATGGCAGGATTGGCCGAGCAAAGGTGGGGCTGGGGCGATGGAGGTCCGGATTTGCAGCGGATTTTGCTTTAGAATGCCCCGGTAAAAGGGCTCGCGGAAGGCGGGCGATATGTTGTCGAGGATTCATTCATGGCAGTGATTATTAGCGCCCTGCTGATTTATGTGGGCTGTATCATTTTTATTCGTATCCGTAATGCGGAGCCCTTCGGGCTCAAGCGCCAGTTGACGGACTTTTCCACCTTTATGGTGCCGTTCAATATCCCGGCCTACCTGTTGTCGAAGGTGCCGACCACTCCCCAGGTCGACAAGGCTCACTTCCCGGAACTGCAGCTGATCGAGGATAACTGGGAAACTATCCGTGATGAGGCGCTGGCCCTGTACACCGGCGGCAACATCACCGCCAAGGACGACCTGCCTGCCAGCAGCTTTTACAAGGATGGCCGCTGGACCAGCTTTTATCTGAAGGTGTACGACAACAAGCTGCCATCGGCCTACGCGCTGGCGCCGAAGACCATGGCTTTGCTGGATCAGATTCCGTCCATGAATATCGCCCTGTTTGCAGTGCTGATGCCGGGCAAGAAGCTGAATCGCCACCACGACCCGTTCGCCTACACCCTGCGTTATTCCATGGGGCTGAGTACCCCCAACGACGAAGGGTGTGGCCTGACGATCAATGAAGCAGACTATATCTGGCGCGATGGCGACAGCGTGGTGTTCGACGAGACCTATATCCACTCCGCCTGGAACAACACCGATACTCCGCGCATCATTTTGATGACGGACGTAGACCGCCCCATGAAGCTCAAGTTTGTCGAGAAGATTTACTGGGGCTTTGGCTGGTTCTTCAATCGCTTGTTCTTCATCGATAACCTGGACCCGGAACATACCGGCGTGGGTAACAAATTGGGCAAGGGCGTGCTGGTCTACAAGCAGTTTCTTAAATCCGTCAAGCGCCGCAACAAGCCTTTCTATGTCACCGCCAAATGGTGTGTGATTCTCGGCGTGCTTGGCACCCTCGGTTACCAGATCGCCTGATCGATTTTTCTGAATTTTCTTCAGCAGGCCGGCAAGGCCTGCTGTCTTTCTGCCGATACTCTCTCTTGGCAGTCTCGCCCTGTCGTGACACCATCGCTCAAGCGATAGATTCAAGGAAGGATAATAATGATAAGGACAGCGATTGCTGCGGGGGTAGCAATGCTGGCGAGTGCCTTGTGGGCGGAAACGCCCGTGGTGGTGGTGCCAGCAGGGGGATTTTCGGCCAGCGGTGATCTGGCAATGAAGAAAGGCAGTATTCCGGTGAGTTGCGATACGACGTTCGACGGCCATGTGGCCGGCGATGGGGCGATTGAAGTGACCGCGGTGTCTTTTGGTGGCCTTAATCCGCTGTGCAAAAGCCTCAAGGCACTGGGGTTGCCGTGGCAGGGACAGGTGGATCACCCCGGTCAGCTCACGGTTCAGGATATGCAGGTGAAAGTGCGGGTACCGTTGTTGGGCGGCATTTGCGGCCCCGGGCCTGTCAGTCTGGATTGGACAAACCAGGATGCGGCGGCCACCTTCGATGCCGTCACTTTGGGGCCGGACTGCGCCATGAACGGGACCATGCTGACGTCCCCTCCGGTGGATATACAGGCCGCGGAGACCGCCGCAGCACTGGCCGAGTCAGATGTCTCTGAATTACCTGATTGACGTACGGGTCTTGTAATTTGGCCCCTGTGGCAGTTTCAAATCGCCCTGCTGCACAGCTATCATGGCGGGCTCTTTGAACAGGCCAGGACTTATCCCATGCAGAACGTGGTAGCGATTCCCGCTAACCCGGCGCTGGTGAACAGCACCGAAGACTTCCTTCATGCCATCGAGCACGACCACAAGGACAGTGCCGAGAAATTCATCCACATGGTGGATTTCCTCACTGACCGTGTCATCAGCCTGTTTCTGGTGGAGCCTGCCAATATGGCCAACCTCTCAGGTGGTCAGAAGAAGGTGATCGATTTTGCTGTGTCTACCGCAGGGAAGGCCTCCAGCATGCTGACCCGCCAGATTTTCAAGAAAGTCTCCAACAAGGAATTTGCCCCTGTTGTGGCCAACGTGAAGGACATGTACTGGCAGGCTGGCGAAGATAACGGCAATCAGGCCTATATTGCTTTTCCCGTCGAAGACGCCTTTGCAGCGGATTTCCGCAAAGCCTGTGATCTGTGTGCTGAAGGTCGTGGCGCCGAAGATGTGGCGCTGGTCACCCGTGTGATGGGCGAGCTGGCAGACAAGATCATCGATGAAGTCTTTGTGGTGAACACCAAACACGTGAAGATTGGTTTCGTTACCCAGAAAGCCCTCAACGTGGGCGTGGATGGAAGCCGCAAGGCGGTCCACTCCGTCAACAACAAGGTGCTGCGTGATTTGGGTAATGCCGAGCTGAAGAACTACATGGGGCACTATGCGTCGTTGCTGATGCAGCGGTAAGGGTTTCCTCTCCAGCTTGATCCAGAGAAGGCGCCGTGGGCGCCTTCTCTTTTTTTGGGGGGCCACCCTGCGGGCGTTCCTTCGCTACGCTCGGTGGCGGCGCGATAACCACAACCGTTAATAGCAATAGAGGGTACAGAGCTTAAGAGCGTCTTTGCTCAGTGGTCTCTGTGCCCTCTGTGGGTTTGGGCTATCGTGCCGCCAGCGACGCTCCTACGGATAGGTGGGAGGATCAAGCCTGGCTTTTCCCGCAAATCCGCGAAGAACCCTTTATTCGCGGTGGAGCGACTGCTCTTACCGTTTGGGGCCCCCGGTGGGAGCCGCGATCAGGGGTAGGTTATGACCCGGTCTTGGGCTGTGCACGGTTGCCGCCAGGGCGGCGCCGGCGGCGTTGCTGGCCATTTCCGCCGCCAGGCTTGTTGCCACGAGGCGGGCGATTGCCGGCAGGGCGGGCCGCTTTCTGATCGCCCTGACTCCCTGACGATGACTGACGCTGGTCTTGAGCTACCCCGGGTTTCTTGGGCTTCTTGGGCCGTTTTCGCTTGGGTGCTTGCAGCGGGCGTGCGGCAGGCAGCGGCTCGCCCGGTTCGAAACCGGCCACAATCTTGCGTTCCAGCTGTTGCTGGGTCAGCCGTTCGATATCGGTGAGCTGCTGGAATTCGTCTGCGCTGACCAGCGAAATGGCCTGACCGGTGGCGCCGGCGCGACCGGTGCGGCCAATGCGGTGCACATAGTCTTCCGGGACGTTGGGCAGATCCACGTTGACTACTTGAGGCAACTGCTCGATATCCAGGCCCCGGGCGGCGATATCCGTGGCCACCAGAGCGCGAATCTTGCCGCTCTTGAAGTCCGCCAGCGCGCGGGTGCGGGCATTCTGGCTCTTGTTGCCATGGATCGCGGCCGCTTCGATGCCACTGCCTTCCAGCTGCTTGGCCAGACGGTTGGCCCCATGCTTGGTGCGGCTGAAGACCAGTACCTGATACCAGTTGTGTTCCTGGATCAGGTGCGTCAGCAAGGCGGGCTTGCGTTTCTTGTCCACCGGAGCAATCCATTGAGTGACCAGCTCGGTGGTGGTGTTGCGCGGGCTGACATCCACTTCCACCGGATCATTCACCAGCCCCTTGGCCAGCGCACGAATGTCCGGTGAGAACGTCGCTGAGAACATCAGGTTCTGGCGACGCTTGGGCAGCAGGGCGAGAATCTTGCGAATGTCATGGATAAAACCCATGTCCAGCATGCGGTCGGCTTCGTCCAGTACCAGCACTTCCAGATGATCGAACTTCACGGCATTTTGCTGGTACAGATCCAGCAGGCGACCCGGGGTTGCCACCAGAATGTCCACGCCGCCACGCAGGCGCTGCATTTGCGGGTTGATCTTGACCCCACCGAAGACCACCGTGGATTTCAGCGGCAAGTGTTTGCCGTAGGTGGCAACACTATCGGCCACCTGGGCGGCCAGTTCGCGGGTTGGCGTTAGTACCAGCGCTCGCACCTGATTATGGCTGGCGGCCTTGCCGGTACGCAGACGTTCCAGCAGGGGCAGGGTGAAGCCGGCGGTTTTACCGGTACCGGTCTGGGCGGCTGCCATGACATCGCGGCCTTCCAGTACAGCGGGGATCGCTTGCGCCTGAATGGGGGATGGAGTGCTGTAGCCCTGATCGGCAACAGCAGTTTGCAGGGCTTCACAAAGCCCAAGATCAGAAAAATGCATGGGGGACGAATCAACGGGGAAAGGGCGGCAAGCCTACCTGATTCGAGGTCCCGGTTCGAGCGGTTTCCGACCAGTGACAGTGGTTAGGCCGCGTGGCTGTCCTGATGGTCGGTGACCGACTCCCAGCCGCCAGTAATGTCGGCGTGATTATCTTCAAAGATAGACTCCAGTGATTCCGGAACCCAATCCATATCCAGCATCTCATCATGTTCCATCTTTCGATCCCCTGTGGTTATTCTTTAAGCTTCAGGCTCTAAACTAGCCCCGGAGCGATGGCGTTTCTGTTGCTCGGTTGTAAGCTTTTTCTTACAGAGCGTGACTGATAAGTGCGGTTATGCAATGCAGGATATTGTCCATGTCGCAGGGAGGTGGCGAATGAATGATCTGGATTGGAATCAGGTATTAACCCATCTTTATCAGCTGGGTATCGCCTTTGTTCTCGCGCTGCCAGTGGCGTGGAACCGTGAACAAATGGCCCGGGGCGCGGGGCTGAGAACCTTCCCGTTGGTCTCTATTGCGGCGTGTGGATACATGCTGGTCGGGATGCAGGTCTATACCGGCTCGGATGCGGAAGCGCGGGTGATGTATGGACTGATCACCGGGATGGGCTTTATCGGTGGTGGTGCGATCCTGAAAAACGGGGGCAATGTCAGCGGTACCGCTACGGCGGCGAGTTTGTGGAACACCGGCGCCATCGGCATCTCGGTGGCCTATAGCCGCTACGAAATCGCGCTGGTGTTGTCGATCATCAACTTCCTGATCCTGCAGTTTTCTCGCTCGTTCAAGCGCGAGGGCGAAGAAGAGAACTGAGCCGCAATACATACCGTGACACAGAGCCCCTGTGGTTGCCTGCCTTGGCGAGCGCTGTGGCCCCTGTGGTAACCGGCTTTTGACGTTGGGTTACTGGGCCGCGAGGATCGCCTGGCGGACGCAGTGCAAAACGCCCGTGGGCCAGTCGTCGGCCAGGTATTCGCGCAGTTGCCGGTAGCTGAAGGTGTCTTCTGCAAGATTCGGCTGGCTGAGCAGGGCGTCCTGAATGATGCCGATTTCCACGTCGCTGATACCCAGGGCCTGTTCCAGACTGAGTTGGTTGCCGACCACCAACTGGCTGAGCTCCCGGTAAACGGTTTGCTCGTTGACACCCTGTTGGCGGGCAATGTCGGCAGGGCGCATATTGGCCAGGGCCAGGGCGAGGATATCGTTGCTGTCCGGGCCGGCGGTTTCAGCCACCCCGGTGGGGGCGTCGCTGTCGTTGAGGACCGCCAGGAATTCGTCGCCATAGCGTTCCAGCTTGCGATCCCCGACGCCGCTGACAGCGGCCATTTCCTGCCGGTTGCGTGGGCGGATGGCGAGCATGTCCATCAGGGTTGCATCGTGGAAGACCACATAGGGCGGTACGCCTTCTTCCTCTGCCAACCGTTTGCGGCAGGCCCGCAGGGCTTCCCACAGGGTGCGGTCGGCGTCGGCGATATGGGCCTGGCTTTTGCGGGTGGTGGCTTTCTTTGCCCTGGCTAGCTCCTTGCGCAGGTGCAAGGGCTGTTCGCCACGCAGATAAGGGCGGCAGGTTTCGGTGAGCTTAAGGGCACCGTAGCCGTTCATATCCACACTGAGCAGGCCGCGGGCAACCAGCTGGCGGTAGATGCTTTTCCACTGGCTGGCACTGAATTCACTGCCGATATTCCAGGTGGAGACATGGTCATGACCGGCACTGGCAACCTTGTCGCTGCGATTGCCGGTGAGCACATCCACCAGGTGGCTGACGCCAAAGCGCTGGCCGGTCCGAAAGACACAGCTGAGGGCTTTCTGGGCGGCAACGCTGGCATCAAAGGTTTCCGGAGGGGTCAGGCAGGTGTCACAGTTGCCGCAGGGGGCGTCCAGGGTTTCATCGAAATAATGCAGCAGGGCCTGGCGCCGGCAGTGTGTTACTTCACAGAGCCCAAGCATGGCTTCAAGGCGCTGGTTCTCGTTGCGCTTGTGTTGCTCGCTACCGCTGCTCTGGGCCAGCATCTGCTTGAGTTTGATGGCATCTTCCAGCCCATAGGCCATCCAGGCAGTGGCCGGTTCACCGTCGCGGCCGGCCCGGCCCGTTTCCTGATAGTAGGACTCGATGCTTTTGGGCAGATCCAGGTGGGCGACGAAGCGGACATCCGGTTTGTCGATGCCCATGCCGAAGGCGATGGTGGCTACCATGACGATACCGTCTTCGCGCAGGAATCGCTGCTGGTGGGTTTCTCTTACCTGGGGAGCGAGCCCGGCATGGTAGGGCAGGGCACGGATACCCTGCTGGCACAGCCAGTCGGCCACGGTTTCCACCTTGTTGCGCGACAGGCAGTAGACAATGCCTGCATCGCTGCTGTGTTCCGTGCGGATAAAGCGCAGTAGCTGGTTACGGGCGCCGTCCTTGCGTTCAATGCGGTACTGGATGTTGGGGCGGTCGAAACTGGAAACAAAGTGCCGCGCCTGGCTAAGGTCCAGCCGCTCGGCGATCTCTGTCCGGGTGCGCTGGTCTGCCGTGGCGGTGAGCGCAATACGCGGCACGGTGGGGAATTCCCGGTGCAGTAGCGACAGTTGCAGATAGTCGTTACGGAAGTCGTGCCCCCACTGGGATACACAGTGGGCTTCGTCGATGGCGAACAGGGCGATATCTGCCTGCTGCAACAGCGACAGGGTGCGTGGCTGTATCAGGCGCTCTGGCGCAATGTAGAGCATGTCCAGCTCGCCATTGAGCAAGGCGTCTTCCAATGCCCTTACCTGCTCGAAATTCAGGGTGGAGTTGAGAAACCCCGCCTTGACGCCCAGCGCCTTGAGGGCGTCCACCTGATCTTGCATCAGGGCGATCAGTGGGCTGATCACCACGCCGGTGCCGTGCCGCACCAGGGCAGGAATCTGGTAACAGAGGGATTTACCGCCGCCGGTGGGCATCAGTACCAGGGCGTCGTCGCCGTTCACAAGGGTGTCGATGATGGCCTGCTGCTCACCGCGGAACTGGTGATAGCCGAACACATGCTGGAGGACGGAGTGGGCATCGGATTGCATGGCGGGAGTATACCTGTCGGGGGCGAAACCTGACATCTTCCAGACGCCTGAATGTGCTAGGTTCCGGGGCTGAATTAACGGATTTTTGAGTCAGTCATGAAAGATATCTTTCGTCAGTTTTTGCTCCTGGGTCTGGTCAGCTTTGGAGGGCCTGCCGCTCATGTGGGCTATTTTCACCGCCGTTTCGTGGAAGAGCTGAAATGGCTGGATGACGCTGAGTTCGCCCGTTTGCTGGCCTTGACCCAGTTTCTCCCCGGCCCGGCATCCAGCCAGCTGGGCTTCGCGATTGGCCGTCTGCGAGGCGGTGTGGCGGGGGCCTTTACCGCCTTTGTGGCCTTCACGCTGCCCTCGTTTGTGCTGATGGCCTTGCTGGGTATCTATGCCCACCGGTTACCGGATGCGTTGCAAGGTGGGGCCATCACTGGATTGAAATGGTTGGCAGTGATCGTGGTGGCCGATGCGGTGTGGAACATGAGCAAGCGTTTTTGCACCGGCCGCCTGACCCGTGTCCTGGCCGTGGCGGTAGCGGGGTTGCTGATTATCGGGTCGTCACTTTATGGGCAGATTGTCGCGTTGATCGTTGCGGCCGGGTTGGGTTGGCGCTGGTTAAGACCGGGCACCGTTGCTCCAGCCGAAGGTCAGCCTGTGATTCGGCGCTTTCCGTTGCTGATATTGGCGTTGCTCGCGGGAGTTGCCGTGTTGGCTGGCGGCCGGTTACTGGGACTGTGGAATGATTTCTTCACGGCCGGGGCTCTGGTGTTTGGTGGCGGGCATGTGGTGCTGCCGTTGCTGCAGGAATTGGTGGGGCCACAGCTCAGCCCGGATGCGTTCCTGACCGGCTATGCGGCGGCTCAGGCGGTGCCGGGGCCCATGTTCTCCCTGGCGTCGTATCTGGGGGCGGTGCTGTTGCCGTCGAGCCCCTGGTTGGGGGCGCTGGTTGCCACCCTCGCTATTTTCCTCCCCGGCTTTCTGTTGGTGCTCGGTTTGATGGACGCCTGGCAATGGCTGTCCTCTCGCCCGGCGCTGGCCGGTGCCGTAGCGGGTATCAATGCGGCGGTGGTGGGGTTGCTGCTGGCGGCCCTGTATCAGCCGGTGTTTGTGTCTGCAGT
This sequence comes from Alcanivoracaceae bacterium, assembly GCA_002706085.1. Lineage (GTDB taxonomy): Bacteria > Pseudomonadota > Gammaproteobacteria > Pseudomonadales > Alcanivoracaceae > Alcanivorax. The sequence continues at coordinate 114,478 of PAJO01000023.1, forward strand.
GCAGGGGTTCTGGGATCTGCTGGTGGTGGTGGCTGGCTTCTGGCTGCTGCGCAGTGGCAAGGTGCCGTTGTGGGGGATGGTGCTGGGGATGACGGGGCTTGGCGTCGTGGCGGGGGCGCTGTGAAGAGCAGTTTAAAGTTCAACTCATCCCCAGCCCGACTACCGGCCTTGCCTGAAGAGCGGAATAATGGTTCACTTCTTCAAAGAAGTGAATGTGGATTCCGATCATGGCTTACCGGGAAACCGATACTGTCCGTGCCCGCAAGGCGGCGCAGCGCGCGCATTTACTGCGTTGCGCGGAGTCGTTGGTACGGGACGGCGGCTTTGCCAACCTGACCATGCAGACCCTTGCCGGCGAGGCGAAGGTGGGCGTGGGTACGCTGTATCGTTATTTTGACAACAAGTCGGTGCTGGCGGCGGAAGTGTTTCGCTGTGCTACCGAGCGGGAGGTGGCTGCCGTGGCTGAGGCCATGGACCACGATGGACCGTTTGCCCAGCGGCTCAGCCACGTGTTGCGGGTGTTTGTCAGCCGTGCCGAGTCGGCTCCCCGACTGGCCTGGTCCCTGATTGCCGAGCCGGTAGATCCGGCAGTCGACGCGGAGCGTCTGCTCTACCGTCGTCGTTATGCCGAGCTCTACCAGCAGTTCCTGGCAGAGGGGGTGGACAGCGGTGTGCTGCCGGCGCAGGACACGGCCATCAGCGCCGCGGCCATGGTTGGAGCCATTGCCGAAGCCTTGGTCGGTCCCTTGTCTGAACCTTTGCCCCGGTCTGACCTGGCGGCATCCCTGACCCAATTTTGTCTCCGTGCGGTGGGCATGTCCCCGGCGCACCCGATCATGCCGCAGTCCAGTTCTTCGGGAGAGAACCCATGAATGCCAAACATGCTAACCTGAACGCAGACCCTCTGGCCCAGACCCATGAGGTCTTTAACCAGGCCCGGGCGCTGGAAGATTACAACGCCTATGACAGCGATACCGCCTTGCGTGAGGCGGTGCAGCGCCATGGTGCCGGTTGGGCGGAAGATGCCCTGTCGGCCCACGGGGCGAAAACCGGTAGTGCGGAAGTGATTGAATGGGGCTTTCTGGCCAACGAGCACAAGCCGCAGTTTTTCTCCCATGACCGTCAGGGATACCGGGTGGACTACGTGAAATACCACGAGTCTTACCATCGGCTGATGGCTCTGGGGCTTGAGTCAGGTATTCATTCTGCGCCGTGGCGCGATCCCAAACCCGGAGCCCATGTGGCCCGTGCGGCGCAAAGCTACCTGCAAGCCCAGGCGGAGGCCGGCCATGGCTGTCCACTGACCATGACGTTTGCGGCAGTCCCTTCTATCCATCTGACGCCATCACTGGCGAAGGAATGGCTGCCCAAGATTCTCAACAATGCCTATGACCCGCGTAATGTGCCGCACACAGAAAAACAGGCATTGACCATCGGCATGGGCATGACCGAGAAGCAGGGCGGCTCTGATGTGCGCGCCAACACCACCCATGCCTTGCCCATTGGGGCGGAAGGCCCGGGTGAGGCCTATGAGCTGGTGGGCCACAAGTGGTTCACCTCGGCGCCCATGTGCGATGCCTTTCTGGTGTTGGGGCAGACGGCCAACGGCTTGAGCTGTTTTCTGGTGCCGCGCTGGCGCCCGGATGGCAGCAAGAACCCCATCCAGGTGCAGCGCCTCAAGAACAAGATGGGTAATGTCTCCAATGCGTCCTCGGAAATCGAGTTGCGGGGGGCGCTGGGCTGGATGGTCGGCGAAGAAGGGCGCGGCGTGCCCGCCATCATCGAGATGGTGGCGATGACCCGTTTCGATTGCATGATTGGCTCCGCGTCGGGCCAGCGCCAGGCGGTTGCCCAGGCGGTGAACCATGCCATGGGCCGGGCAGCCTTTGGCAAGACACTGATTGACCAGCCGCTGATGCGCAATGTGCTCGCCGATCTGCAACTGGAAGTGGAAGGGTCGCTGGCCATTGCCATGCGCATGGGAGAAGCGCTGGACCAGTCCTCACTGGACCCGTCGAATACTCATGAAAAGCTGCTGCTGCGTCTGGGGCTGCCCGCGGGCAAGTACTGGATCTGCAAGCGCACCCCGTTTCATGCCTACGAGGCAATGGAATGCCTGGGGGGTAACGGTGTCACCGAAGATTTCATCATGGCGCGGCTGTACCGGGAGGCGCCCATCAATGCCATCTGGGAAGGCTCCGGCAATGTGCAGGCACTGGATATGCTGCGTGCCCTGGCCAAAACCCCGGCGGTGCTGGAAACCTGGTTTGCCGAACTGGCCAAAACCGCAGGCAGCGATGCCCGGCTGGACAAGGCGGTGAACAGCGTGAAGCAGGAATTCGCCGATATGGATCAGGCGGAGTACCGCGCCCGCGATATCGTCGACCGCTTGTCCCTGACCATGCAGGCCAGCCAACTGGTCGCCGCCGGTAACCAGGCCGTCGCCGAAGCGTTCATCGCCTCACGCCTCGGGTCACACGGTGACCGCAACTATGGCACCTTGCCGCGGGGGCTGGATCTGGGGGAGATATTGGCGCGGGCGAACCCGTGGGAAAGCAATTAATAGTGAACAATGAATAATTAATAGCTGCGCGAGCAGCGACTGTCGTCATACCAAGCGATGAGGCCGCGCCCAAACACTGGGCGCGGCCTCATGCGTTTCAAAACACGAAAACCCGTCTCGCGACGTTATTAATTATTAACTATTCATTATTAATTAAAGCTTCAGTTTCCCCGCAATCTCAAACCACATGGCCCTGAATGCCTGGGCACTGGGAGTGTAGGGGGCGAATTCGCCTACCGGGGCGCGGTGGTCGCCCATTTGTTCGACATGGGTGGAGTAGGGGATCCAGGTCTTGAGGCCGCCTTTCATGACTTTCGGGCGTTTGACCAGCATCTCTACGTGCAGGTCGCGGTGGCGGTCGACCATGTTGAAGAAGGGCACGACGGTAAGGTGCTTGTAGTTCTTGCTGTCGATCCAGTCGAGTACCTGCTGGAAGGCCCGCACTGACAGGTGGGTCGGGATTACCGGTACGAACAGGTAGTCCACCGCCGCAAAGATGCTTTCGGCTACCGGGCTGAGTGTCGGCGGGCAATCCAGGATTACCAGCTCGTAGCTTTCGCCCAGCGGGGCGATCAGCTGTTTAAGCCGGGTCTTGGCGCCACCGTTTTCGGTGAGCTTGATATCCGCATTGCGCATGGACAGGTCGGCGGGGATGGCATCCAGGTTGGCCCAGCGGGTTTCCCGCTTGAGCCGGCCAATAGGCTGCTTGCCCTTGATCAGGTTGCCAGCCTTGTAGCCATCGCCATCATCTACCCCCAGATAGAAGCTCGCGGCGCCTTGCGGGTCCAGATCCCAAAGCAGGGTGCGGTGTTTCCAGCGGGCGGCATGCCAGGCCACGTTCACGGCCGAGGCGGTTTTCCCCACACCCCCTTTCAGGTTGTAAAAGGCGATGGTTTGCATGGCGTTCCATTCCTGTCCAGAGAAAGGTCAATTATAGCCTTGCCAGCGGCGAATGCTGGGCCAATACGCCTGCCGCTATCCTTATGGCTGGGCTCAGGCTAGCATGAACTGACACACAGGCCCATGTTGGCTCCAGTGCAGGCCTGCCGTATTGGGCCGGAAACTTGTGATCCGGGGGCGGTGGCGCTTTAATAGCCCACCAGCAAGCCCAATGATGGGTGCCAGCCACAGACATCAGGACGCAGGATAACAGGGTGAGTGCCTCAAAACGCTACCAGGTCTTTATCAGTGCCACCTACCCCGATATGCAGGGGGCCAGGCAGGCATTGATGTTGCCCATGATCGAGCACGGCATGATTCCGACCGGGCTGGACAGCGCGGCGGCCGATGGTAATACCCTGCTGCCGGTGATCCAGAAACTGATCGAGACCAGCGATTACTTCATTCTGGTGGTGGGCGGTCGTTATGGGCACTTGTCGCCGATGGGGCTGAGTGAGATTCACCGTGAATACATTTTTGCGGCCACCAAGCGCAAGCCCATCGTTGCTTTTATTCATGACAACCCGGACATGCTGGAAGCGGACCAGCGTGAAGCGACCCGTGATGGTCAGGTGCGCCGTGATGATTTCGTCCGCCTGCTGGAAGAAAAAGTCCCCAGTTTCCGCTGGACCACCGAAGCGAATCTGGCTGAGCTGGCTCACAAGGTGATCCCCAACCTGATGCGTGAGCATCGTACACCCGGCTGGGTGCGAGCGGATCAGACCGGACTTGGCGGCGGGGCAGAAGCCGAGTCGCTAAAAGCGCGTATCAGTGAGCTGGAAAAAGAACGGGAAGAGTCTCTGGCTCAATCTCGCCCGGCGCTCAAGACGTTGGCCCGGGGCGGCGACCAGGTGGCGCTGGACTACTCTTGTAATGTGTACGAAGGTGGTGATTGCAAACTGGCCATGGTCACCACCCGGATCAGCTGGGATCAGGCGTTTTCCTGTGTGGCGCCACTGATGCTGAACCCTGCCTCTGAGCCTGTCATGCAGAAGGCACTCGAAGATTTCATCGTGCGCAAGGCGCTTGCCGACGTGCAGACGGATTTCCCCCGCGCCCATGCTGTGCGCAACGTGGTGCTCGCCGCCCACTCCTTCAACCAGCTCAAGATCCACCTGCGCGCCCTGGGGCTCATCAGCAAAGCCCAGGAAACCGATAACCGAGGCCTGCCTCTATGGCAATTGACGGCCCATGGCGACAATACGATGAGTCAGGTGATGGCGGTCAAGCGCAGCGTCAAACTGTAGTTAACAGTTAACAGCGTACCTGACGCTTCTATCCTTCAAACGCAAGAGGCCGCGTCCAGCAGTTGGACGCGGCCTCTTGCGTTGCAAACAGCACGGGCATAGCCCGCGCGCTGTTCACTATTCATTGTTAACTGTTCACTTCCCCAACTTCGCCTTCACGAACGCAACCACCTCATCCGCTGCCACATCGGTATTCTCCGCATCCCCACGGCCCTTGTATTCCAGCACGCCATTGTCCATGCCGCGTTCAGCGATGACGATCCGGTGGGGGATGCCGAGCAGTTCGGTGTCGGCCAGCTTGACGCCCAGACGCTCTTTTTCGCGGTCGTCAAACAGGACCTCAATACCGGCGGCGCTGAGTTCGCGATACAGCTGCTCGGCCAGTTCACGTTCGCGGGGGCTCTTCTTGATGTTCACGGGCACCAGGGCAACCTGGAACGGGGCGATGGCTTCCGGCCAGATGATGCCGCGGTCGTCGTGGTTCTGCTCGATGGCTGCTGCCACTACCCGGGTGACCCCGATGCCGTAGCAGCCCATGGGCATGATGACCGATTTGCCGTTTTCGTCGAGCACTTTGGCGCCCAGAGCTTCCGAGTACTTGGTGCCGAGCTGGAAGATGTGGCCCACTTCGATGCCGCGCTTGATGGTCAGTGACCCTTTGCCATCCGGGCTGGGATCCCCTTCGACCACGTTACGCAGATCGGCCACTTCCGGCAGCGCCACGTCGCGTTCCCAGTTGATGTTGAAGAAATGTTGGCCGTCTTCGTTGGCGCCGGCGCCGAAGTCGCTCATTACCGCGACACTGCGGTCAGCAATCGCCTTGATGGGCAGGTTGACGGGACCGAGGGAGCCAGGGCCTGCACCGATGGCCTTGCGGATGTCGTCTTCGCTGGCGAATTCCAGCGGCGAGGCAACAGCATCCAGCTTTTCTGCCTTGATATCGTTCAGTTCGTGATCGCCACGCACCAGTAGCGCCACCAGGGTACCTTCTTCGGCGCCCTTGACGACCAGAGTCTTGATGGTCTTCTCGATGGCCAGATCAAACTGCTGTACCAGGTCGTCAATGGTCTTGGCGTTGGGGGTATCGACCTTTTCCATGGCCGCGCCGGGGGCGGGCCGCTCGGTGGCGGGGGCCAGAGCTTCGGCCAGTTCCACGTTGGCGGCGAAATCGGAGCTGTCGGAAAACGCAATGTCGTCTTCGCCGGACTCTGCCAGCACATGGAATTCATGGCTGGCCGCCCCCCCGATGGCACCGGTGTCGGCTTCTACCGGACGGTAATCCAGACCCAGACGGTCAAAAATGGCGCAGTAGGCCTGGTGCATGATCTGGTAGGTCTCAGCCAGGGAATCCATATCGGTGTGGAAAGAGTAGGCGTCTTTCATGATGAATTCCCGCGAGCGCATGATGCCGAAGCGGGGACGAATCTCATCGCGGAACTTGGTCTGGATCTGATAGAAGTTGGCCGGCAGCTGCTTGTAGCTGTGAATCTCGTTGCGGACCATGTCGGTAATCACTTCCTCATGGGTGGGGCCCAAGCAGAAAGGATTGTCATGCCGGTCGGTGATGCGCAGCAGCTCGGGGCCGTAGGCCGGCGCCCGCCCGGACTCTTCCCACAGGTCCATGGGCTGCACCACGGGCATCAGCACTTCCTGGGCACCCGCCTTGTCCATTTCCTCGCGGACGATCTGTTCCACCTTGCGCAGCACCCTCAGCCCGCTGGGAAGCCAGGTGTAAAGGCCGGAAGCCAGCTTGCGCACCAGACCGGCACGCAGCATCAGCTGATGGCTGATGACAACGGCATCAGAGGGAGTTTCCTTGACGGTGGCGAGCAGGTACTGGGAGGTGCGCATAGGATGTCTTTGTTCGGTGGTTTCAAGAGGGCACCATTCTATGAAAGAAGGGCTGCCGTCACCAGTTGTGTGTCGCAATCGGAGCTGGGTTTGCTGAACAGGTTTGACTACGCTTGGGGTTTTGCTCAATGGGAGAGTTCGAATGTTGAATGCGGAACAGGTGCAGGCGGTGATTTACGAAGGGCTGCCTGCGGCTTCGGAAGAAGGGCTGGTAGTGGAGTCCATTGGGGATCGTCGGGCGCGGGTGCGTAGCCCGTTCCGGCCTTCCGCCCTGCGCCCCGGTGGCACCCTTTCCGGTCCCACCATGATGGGCCTGGCGGATGCTGCCATGTATGCTGCGGTACTTGGTGCATTGGGACGGGTGGAAATGGCGGTGACCCAGAATCTCAATATCAACTTCCTCTCTCGCCCGGCGCAGAAAGACCTGATAGCGGAGGCGGTGATCCTGCGACTGGGGCGCCGTTCGGCGGTGCTGGAAGTGCAGCTGTTCAGCGAAGGCAGCGATGAGATGGTCGCCCACGTTACCGGGACCTACGCCTTGCCGGCTTAATGCTGACGGTTATCAGCTATCAGTTATGAGCTACAAGCTACAAGCTTCAACACGAGGTGATGCCCGAGCTACACGAATCCCTATTCACTCCGCGCTGCACTGCATCACGAGGAAAGTCTGGGGATTAAGCCAAACAGAAAAAGGAACCATTCCAACCAGGCCCGTCCAATTGGTAGCTGGTAGCTGGTAGCTGGTAGCTGGTAGCTGGTAGCTTGCCCTTCTAGCGCAGTTCCTTCTCCCAGATAATATCCAGGCTGTTTGCCTCCGAGCTGGAGCGCGCCTCCAGGTGCAGGCTGCGGGTCAGGGTGTAGCGCAGCATGACAGTGGACACCGCATCAAACAGGCCGATGGCATAGGTTAGATAGAGCCGGTCTGATAGCTGTTTTCCCAGCATCAGGGAGGCATCGTCGGTTTCCCAGTCGCTGCCAACACTGATGTCATCCACACCGATCTTGTCGCCAATCTTTTCTGTGACGCCGCTGCCTTTTTCCAGTCCGTAAAGTGCCAGAGCCTGAGCAATGCGGCTGGCGTCGCTTTTGGAGCCGCTTTCCAGTGGCCGGCCGGTGAGCAGGTAGGACATGATCTGGCTCTGTTCCATGCCAGGATCCGAAAACAGGCTGGCTTCCGGCTCTTGCAGGGTGCCGCCCAATTGCACTCCCACGGTGATCGCTTCGCTGGGCACCTTGCGGATCGCGCGGATATCCAGCCCGGGGTTATCCGGCGCGCCCTGGAAAATCAGCCGGCCATCACTGATCGCCAGATTCTGGCCGTAGGCCCGGTAGCGGCCTTCGCGAACGACCAGCTCTCCGTTCAGCTGAGGGGGGCGTTGAGGTTTCTGTTCAATCGCCAGCGTGCCGCCCAGAGTGGCATCCAGACCGAATCCCTTGAAGTACACCTGGTCGCCCAATGTCACGGTGACATTCAGAGAGAGGGGCAGGCTGCCGTTGTCTTCGCCTTGCTGATGCACCAGCACCTGGTCACGGCTGACGGTGATGGCATTCTCCGGCAGTTCCACCGGGCGGATGTCTGCCTCCGGGATGACCAGGCTTCCGGTCAGTGCCAGACCTTCGAGGTTGCCCTGTAATTGCAGATCGGGGCTGAGAAGAACGCGGGCATCGGGTCGGTTGGCCACCAGCAGGTTCTGGCCACGAACCGTGAGGGACAACGACAGGGGCCAGGGATGTGGTTGGATACTGCCTGACAAGGTGGCCTTGCCGTCTCCCATGGTGGCCTGACCATTGACGGCGATGTCTCCGTCGGGGGAACCCGACAGCACCAGTGAGACATCACTGATGGCGGTGCCCAGTGCCGGCACCAGCGCCTGCCCGTTCTGGAGCTCAATCTGGCCATTCATGTGCGGTGCGCGCAGGGTCCCGGCGAGGCCGACATCGGCCCGGAGAGTGCCCTCGATATCGCGCAGGTCGGCGGTAAACAACTCGATAATGCCCAGCGAGTGGAGCGTCAGGTTAACGTTCCCGCCAAGAGGGGAATCAGCTTGCAGGCCGTGGTGCAAGGTTGCTTTGGCCTGACCCAGGCTCGACGCCAGCTGCAGCTGACTGTCGAGTTGCCGGTTTTGTAGCTGGCTGTGTACTGACAGGGTATGGATGTCCAGGGGAGGGGGGGCATCCTGCGCATTGATGCTGATGCGGGCCTCTTGTGTTTGTGCGTGCAGCTCACCCCGTGGGTTGTCGATGCTGCCCTCGATGGCGACCGTCGCCTCGAGAAGCCCTTCCACAGTGAAGTCCGGACCGGTCAGGGGGGACAGTAGTGACAGGGGGAGCGCCTGTACTGAGCCGTGTGCCTGTATGCGGTTATCCGCCTGGTGGTTACCTTGCACACACAGGGCGCTGTCGTCCTGGCGAAGGCAGAACGGCGCCAGTGACTGGCTCTCGGCTGACAGGGTCAGGGCGCTGCTTTGTTGTTGCTGCCATTGTCCCAGGGTCTCGTGGCTGATCTGGCTTTGAGTGACGTCGCCTTGCCAACCCAGTGAGCTGTCCAGCGTACCGCCAAGCCGGGTTGCCAGGGTAACGCTCTGCTGTGTGGCGCTGACGGTCAGTTGGTGCTGTTGGCGGGTGCCGGTCAGGGACAGGGCAAGCGTGTCCAGTCGGCGTTGCTCGTCTTGCTGGATCTGATCGGCATTGAGGGTCAGCTGCTGGGGTTGTGTGCCGAGTCCCAGGTCTTTGAAGCGGGCGGTGAGGGTGCTGACGGACCATTGTTGCCAGCCGGTTTGCTGACCGTTTATCTGGCCACTCACTCTGGGGGTCGCCAGTTCGCCACGCAGGGCGATCTGCCCGGACAGGCGGCCTTCCAGGTCCGGGTGTATCTGGCTGAGGCGTTGCAGCTTCAGTGTGCTGTCGAGCTGCCAGCCAGGCAGAAGCTTGCCTTGAAGATTGGCACTGTTGTCGCCAAAGCGGGTTGTGGCGGTCAGGGCCAGCCGCTGTTGCTGGCTGTGCACGTTGGCTTGCAGGGTCACAGGCTGCTGTCGCAGTTGCCCGCTGATCTGAAGGTGGCTGGGGGACAGCTGCCATTGGCCGTTATCGTATCGGCCCTGGCTGCTGCCATCGATCGCCAGTTGACCGGGTAGCGCCGGGGACAGGATTTCCGGATCAAGGTTGCCCTGAATCTTCAGGTCCCAGCGCAGCGGGCCGTAGAGCAGTTGCCCCTTGGCCTGCAAGGTTTGCTTGCCTTGCTTGAGCGTCAGGGTGTCCAGAGCCAGACCATCACGAATGCGAGCACCTTTCAGGTCGATGCTCACGGTCAGGTCATCGCGGATCAGACCGGTCTGAGCATCAAGCTGCAGGGTGTCGAGATTGCCCCGAGTGTGCAGGGTGCCCTCTGTCAGGGTCAGTGGCGGTGTCTGGTTCAGTGGTAGCGGCTGGGTGGGCCACTCATGGGCCAGTGCCAGCACGGGCTGGCCATCTTGCCATTGCACGGTGCCTTCGCTGTGCACGGTGGCGGGCTGCTGCAGCTGATGGACAACGTGCAAGTCATCCAGGGCGCCTTTCACTTGCAGTTGGCCGGTGGCCTGGCGGGCGGTCAGGGTATCTGACGGCGGCAGTGGCAGTGTCCAGTCGGCATTGGCATCAACCGTGATGGGGCCGGTCAGTGAGCCTTGACCACTGAGAGTGATCTGGGCGTCGGCGAGGGTGGTGGTGCTCAAGTGTGCGATCTGAAATCGCCGCCAGGCCACCAGCCGGCGGCCGTGTAGGTCACTGACCAGGGGGGTGTCGTTAACACGTACCTGCGCAACGTCCAGGGTTTCAATACGCAGCCCGAAGGGCAGGGTAAGTTTTTCTGGCAGCGTGACAGGGTCCGGTTTGTCCGTCTGTTCGGGCTCCCCGGTTGTGATCCGCAGCGACCCAAGCGTCAGATACTCCAGATCCAGCCATCCCTGGGGCAGACTGCGCGGGAGCAGGGCGAGACTGCCACGGTCCAGACGCACGTCCAGCGTGCCATTGTGATAGTGGACCCCTTCGAGCTCCACCGTGTCGAGCAGGTGTCCCTCCCAGTGATCCACGGTCAGTTCGCCGGGAATCCATTGGCCTGCCTGTTCCAGTAGCCAACGGTTGCCGGTGCTGGTGCCCAGTAACAGCCATACCGTTGTACTGAGCACCAGTAGCAGTACCAGCAGAGAACGGAGTAAAAACTGCACGGTTCGTGACATCACAGGTCTGGCCCCATGGACAGGTGGATCCGCCAGTTGCGATGCTCATCAATGGCACGCGCTACGTCCAGGCGAATGGGGCCCAGGGGGGAGCGCCAGCGTACACCGAGCCCGGCACTGTGGCGGGGCTCGAATTCATTCATGGTATTGAAGGCGTTACCGGCATCGGTGAAGGCCGCCAGGTGCCAGCGTTGGGTGATGGGGTGATCAAATTCCAGTGAACCTGTGGCCAGATGACGGCCCCCAATTACGTCGCCGTTGGCGTCGGTGGGGCCCAGGGATTCATAGGCGAAGCCTCGCACACTGGAATCGCCGCCCGCGAAGAAACGAATGGAGGCAGGCAGTTCCGTCACGTCGGTGACTTCGGTGTAGCCAAGATCGCCGCGAATCAACACTCTGCCGCCGGCAAGCGGAAACACCAGTTTTCCGCTCGGTGTGAATTGCAGGAACGATGCGGTCGAGGAAAGCCCTTCGTGGGCAAAGCGGATCTTGCCGCTGAGGCGCCAGCCGAAGGTGGGGTAAACCGGGTCATTGGCCTTGATGCGACTGAGCTGGTAGCCGGGGATGAGCAGCTCGGCCTGGTCGACCTCGTTGGCCACTTGCCAGGTTTCGCGCAGGTACTCCAGTGACACGGTACTGACCCACTTGTTGTCCAGTTCGCGGATATAGTCAGCGCCTGTGCTCCAGCGTTCATTGGTGTTGCTGTCGGTGTCTTCGTTGACATAACTGGTATGCAGATCCAGGCGCTCACGAAGCGGATCGCTAAGTGGAATCTGGTAGGTCGCCCCTGCGCCTTGCTGGACTTCAGAGAGTTCGGTTTCCGCGCGGAAACGGTGGCCGAAGCGGTTCACCCGACGGTTCTCTATACCGAGCCGGACGCGCGGGCCGGTATCGGTACTGAAGCCCAGTCCCGTCAGCAGTGACCAGCGGTTATTGTCGGTGACCGTAATGGCCAGCGGGATACGGTGCTGGTCCCGGTCGGGGGTACCTTTTTCGATGCGCACGGCACTGAAGTAACCTGCCCCAAGCATGCCTTGCTGGGTCTGCAAGACCAGCTTGCTGTCGTAGGGCTCACCTTCTTCAAATCGCACGTAGGCGCGTACCAGTTTGTCGTTCAGGCTGCTGCCGGTGAGGGAGACCTCACCAAAGTGATAGCGAGGCCCACTTTGCACTTCCAGTTGGATGGTGGCCTGACGGGCACGGGTGTCGACCGTCAGGGCGTGGTGGGTAAGGCTGCCTTCCAGGTACCCCCGGTTGATCAGGTTCTGCTGCAAAGCCTTTTTCAGCGTGGTGTACTGATCGTGTTCCAGCCGCTCGTCGAGTCGTAGCTGTGCCTGATCGACCAGTTGCTGGAATGCCGGATCGCTGGCGGCATCGCCACTGATGCGTATGTCCGCACGCTTGAGAATCACCGGCTGGCCGGTTTGTACGTCCAGGGTTGCCTGGGTGCAGTGCTCGTTCCGGGGCTCTGCGGTCAGGGTCAGCGTACTGTCGTAGTAGCCCATGGCCTGAAGTGCTTCGGTGGCGTTGGCCAGCACTTGGCGACGGATCAATCCATATTGGGCCGGGGGAGGCTGGCAAGGATAGCGTGACAGATCGATCAGGGCGCGGATATTGTCGACTACGGCCTTGTCGGCGTTGCCGGTAATACGCAGCTCTGGCTCCTCGCGGGCGGCCAACACGGTCAGCGGCAGGCAGAGCAGCAAAACGGCAATCCAGCCTGTGCGTGGCGTACGCTTCAATCGGGTGTCCCTGTCAGTCATTGCGCCACAGTGTAAGCGAAGCAAGCAGGGACGAGAACGGTCGGCAGGAGTTCTCTGTACCGGTATGCCCTAATTATCGTTGTCCGGCGTCGTCTGCTGGCCTTTTTCGCGTTGGTATTCGCTGGCGCTGGGGCGCTTTTTCAGGCGACGCTGCAGGGTGCGGCGGTGAATCCCCAGCGCGTCTGCTGCCCGGGAAATGTTGCCATCATGGGCGTCGAGCGTGCGCTGGATGTGTTCCCATTCCAGTCGCTGCAACGACGGCGGCGTTTGTGGCAGGGCGGGGGCCAGGCTGGAGGGATCGGCGGCCAGCGCCTCCAGAATGTCTCTCGGGGTCGCCGGTTTGGTCAGATAATTGTGGGCGCCCCGATGGGTGGCCGCGACGGCCGCGGCAATACTGCCGTACCCGGTTAGCAATAACACCCGGCAGCCGGGAAAGCGTTCCAGGATCGGTGCGATCAGATCCAGGCCATTGTCGGGCCCCAGGTTTTGGTCCAGCACTGCCGCATCCAGTTGGTTGAGCTGTTGCAGTACGGCCAGTGTGGCTGGGCCGTTGTGGGCCACAGTAACCTGGACGCCATGTCGGCTGAGCGCCTGGCGGGTTTGTTCGGCAAGCAGTTCGTCGTCTTCCACCAGCAGCAGGTTGGTCATGCGATGTTCTCCTGGCGAGTGCGGGGCCAGCGAATGCGCGCCTGGGTCCACTGGGCGCCAAACTCAAGACTCAGGCTGGCGCCCATCTGCTCGAGGGTGGTGGTCACCAGGATCATGCCCATACCCAGTCCTTCCCGTTCAGAATCCTGATGGGCGGGGCCATCATCGCTGATCTGTAGACCGTGGGACTGCTCATCGCCAAAACTGCTGATAATCCAGCGGCTGGCGCCGGCATCCATGGCGTTATAGCCCAGATTGCTGAGCACCCGAAACCAGCCCTCGGCGTTTGCCAGAAGCGGATCTTCCTGCAGATCCATTTCCAGTGTCAGGGTGGGGGCAAGATGGCGTAGATGCTGTCGCAGGTGTTCCAGCAGAGCACTCAATGGCTGGTTGGCAAGGGTGTGTTCGCCACTGCCGCGCTTGAGTCTGCTGGCCACTTGGCGGGCCAGTTGTTCCATTTGCTCGACCTCGCGGTGAAGGCTGTCCGGGAGAGCCGGGGAATGGCGCAGGTTGTCTGCCAGCATGACCAGGGTGCCGAGCGGTGTGTTCAGCTCATGCGCCTGGTCCGCCAATGTCGCAGCGATCTGGTACATGTGCTCCCGTCGACCGGCCAGGTCCAGGGCCTGCTCCTGTTGACGCTGTTGGTCTTGCATCAGCCTTTGAATGACTTGCCCCAGCAGGGTCAGCATCACCAGCATGGCGGTGAAGATGGCGGCCATGCCGACGCCATGAAGACCACTGAGCTGGTGGCTCAACGCATGCAATGGGGTATCGCTGGCGGGCATGTGATACCAGTTCATGGTGACCAGATAGCCGGCCAGAGCCAGTGATGCCACCGTCATGGCTCCGCGAAGAGGCAGGGTCAGGGAAGCGAGTAGCGCAGGGACCAGCAGGTAAAACGCGAGCGGATTACCCGCTCCGCCAAAATTCTGTATCAGCCCGGCGAACAGCACCGTATCCAGAGCCAGCTCAAGGGTAAGCAAGGTGCCGTGATGGCGGGGCAGCAGCCGCCAGGTGCAAAGGGTCACCAGACTCGGCAGCAGCAAGGCCGCCAACCAACCCAGTTCGGGAATGTGATAGCCACTATGCCCCAGACTTTGTAGCAAAATCAGGGCAAGGGTAATGGCCAGCACCAGCAGGCTGCGCAGCCAGATCAGGCGCAGTCGCCAGTTCAGCAATGGGGGACGGTTTGTCATGGCGTTATTGTAGAGGGAAATACGCAGGAAGGGGTGCGGCAGTTTGCCTCGTTCTGCATCATGCCGCCGACCTGATAATCAGGGTTTCAGCATTGCCCCTTCCAAAAGCTGGGCGGCGAACCGGGGCAGTTTGGGGTGCTGATGATGGCTGGCCTTGTGAAGTCGAAAGCCCGCTTGGCGAAGCGTTGCTGCGGTGTTGCGGGTGAGTTGGCAACCGCAGGCCAGGTGTTTCCAGGCGGGGTTCATGGCCCCTTGCAGGCGTTGGGTCCAACGCTTCTCGCTGCGTACGTGTTCCAGTGTCAGCAGGGTGCCGCCGGGCTTGAGTACCCGAAAGGCTTCCCGGGCGGCGGCATCCGGGTCCGGGATAGTGCAAAACACCAGGCAGGCGATGACGGTATCAAAGCTGTTGTCGCCATAGGGCAATTGCTCGGCGCCAGCGACCTGAAGGTGAAAACGTTCAGGTTGGCTGCACTGGCGTGCGGTGTCAGCCGCCAGCTCCAGCAGGGCCTCGGCGGGCTCAATGCCGTGTATTTCGCTTGCGAGATCAGAATAGAGTGGGAAGTTGGCGCCGGTGCCGACGCCCAGTTCCAGCACCTTGCCATGGGCCTGGCGGATTAGGTGCTGGCGGTTCCGGTACAGTGGACGGGTGGCCCAGTCCAGCAGTACCGGGAAGACCTTGTCTTCATAGAGGGACATTAATTGCGTTCCGGAAGCACATAGTTATCCGGGTTGTTGAGCATATCCATCGTCAGTGGCTCACTAAGCACGCTGGTCAGGTTGCGGTCGGTCTTTTTGCTGAACTTGCGGCGCAGTTTTTCGAACTTGCGGAAACTGCGGAAGTTGAGCGCATAGAGCCGGACTTCCTGCAAACGCTTGTAGGAATACATCACGTCCAGTGCGTCCATGGAAAATTCCGGACGGATCTTCATGGCTTTTTCCAGATAGCTGATGGCCTCATTGAGGTCACGCTTGCGGTTCATGTAGATCAGGGCGTTGGCGTATTCGTAGTTGACGATGGGGATGTCCGGGGCCAGTTGCAGGGCGTCGGAAAAGGACTCTTCCACCGTGGTGGTGCGCGCGCCGTAGGTCATGCGACCGGTGAATTTACCCACCCTGCGCATGATGCCGGCATCCACCCCAGCACGAAATGCGTGTGCCAGTGGCTGTTCGGGCATGATTGCGACCACTTCCTCGGCGCTGTTCTTGATCTTGCCGATATAGCGGCGGGCGACAACAACGGGTACGGGCGATTCCTCGGCAATGCGGGCAATGGCGTAGGCATAACCCAGTTTCACGGAGGCGACAATCGGAGCGACCTCCGGATCATCCTCGGCTTCCGCCATCACTTCAAAATAGTCTTCTGCCCGGTTCGCCACGTCCTGCAGCATCATATATTTGATGCTCTGACGGTCGGTCAGGTAGATGGCATACATCAATTGGGAGAAGAGGGCAGGAATCTCGCCCATGGGGCCCAGTTTCAGGCCTTCTTCCCGGGCTTTCTGGAAATCACCCGAGAAAAACAGGCGCCAGACCTGCAGGCTGCGGGTCTCCAGTACCTGATAATCCCCATTCCAGTCCGTAATGCCTTCCTTCATGAAGGGATACTTCTCGAAGTTCTTCTTCATGTAGGCTGCTGAGGGGTAGGGCACTTTCAGCCCCCGCATCAGGTATTCCCACTTTTCACGGATCTGCTGGTCGGTGTAGGTAAAGAAGCTTTTCTTGTAGGGGACGTCGTTCCATTTTTCCACGAAGATGCGCTCATCCACCGGGATTTCCTGCATTTGCAGTTCTTCCGGNGTNACTTCATCCATTTCNTCNTCGNNNTCGTCGTCNCGGGCNGCNTGGGCTTGCANNCTGATAGCACAAAGCACAATCAGGCACAGGCTGCGCCAGAAGGGTTGGGANGTAGCTGCCATGAGTAGTACGGCTCTTGTTGTTGTTTATTATCGGGCGAAAGNTATATCGCNGGGCCCCTATNACCTAACAATGCCATGGGGCGGGGCGGTGAACAAGTTCTNCCCGGTATGTATTCCNGTTGGGTTTTGTATCTGNGGGGNNGCCACCCGGGGNGCCGGGTGGCGGANGCNAAATCAGGCNGTNCCGCCNGCCTTGCGNAGNACGTCNGCNTAGTCTTCNCAGCGNGGGTGTTGGGNAATGACNGTCAANAGGGTNCGGTTTTCCGGNTCNCGGCTGTTNANNTCACGGCCTTGTGCCTGGAAGAANGCNANNAANCGCTCGAAATCTTCNNCCCGCAGGGCCCGGTAGGCCTTTTCCAGTACGTGAAAATCAGGGTTTACCCCCTCTTCAGCAGGAAAATCGAGAAATACCTTGATCTGTTCATCGGTCATCGGCTCGCCGATGATCTTCTTCTTGTCTTTACGTTCTGCCAT
The DNA here is from genome assembly GCA_002706085.1 of Alcanivoracaceae bacterium. GTDB lineage: Bacteria > Pseudomonadota > Gammaproteobacteria > Pseudomonadales > Alcanivoracaceae > Alcanivorax. The sequence continues at coordinate 131,289 of PAJO01000023.1, forward strand.
TGCAGGCTCCTTGGAATCCGCTCACGGGAAAGGCTGATGAAGGGCGGAGGCGCATGAGCGCAACGTCGGCACCCTGTCCGGTTGGGGGCGCATTATAGAGGGTGGAGATTGCCTTGGGCCAGTGCAGCCGCAGAGCGAGGGGAGNGAAGGGAAGATGCCGCCGGGCAGAGCCCGGCGGCGGGCCATCAGGAGGCCATGTCTTTCAGTTTCTTCAGCGGACGGATCTTGACCATGGTACGGGCNGGCTTGGCCGCGAAGGTGGTCTCTTCGCCAGTGAAGGGGTTGATGCCCTTGCGAGCCTTGGTAGCNGGCTTCTTCTGGGTCACGATTTTCATCAGGCCCGGCAGGGTGAACTGGCCGGCGCCACGCTTTTTGATGTGTCCTTCGATGATCACGCCCAGCTCATCAAACACGGCATTGACGTCTTTCTTGNTCAGGCCGGTGGTGTCGGCGATCTGGTTAACGATCTGGGTTTTGTTCATCGGTTCGGTGACAGTCTTTACTTTGCGCGCAGCAGTGGTGCTGGCGGCTTTGGCAGCGGTTTTCTTCTTTGCAGCCATGGATAGCTTACCCCTTTTTGGTGTCTTCCTGAGTTGTGATGNTGCCTTCTGGTTGGGCACCGGTGATGCTTCCCTGATCAGGTTCGCCCCTGGACTGCGTGCTGGAAGCGGTGCGGTGAGCAGCACACGACTTTGCCAACTCAGAGGGTCACTGATGTGGTTCGCATCTTTTATAAGTCAGGAAAATCCAGTTCACAAGCGCTGAAACCACTATTTTTCGCGGGTTTCAGCAAAATTTTACGGCTTGAGAGGCGGNTTGGTGTGCATTGNGCCGGCGGCATGGCTCGCAGCGGGTGGAATCGCTATACTGTGGCGCCTTTTTTCTATGACCCGGTGCCGGGGCTGCAGACAGGTTGTCTGGCTGCGGGTCGTACACTCAGAAATACGAACGGACAGAGAGCATGCGTAGCCATTATTGCGGTGATTTAAGAGCGTCCCACGACGGAGAAACTGTTGAGCTGTGCGGTTGGGTACACCGCCGTCGTGACCATGGCGGGGTGATCTTCCTCGACCTGCGTGACCGTNATGGCCTGGTGCAGGTGGTGTTCGACCCGGACACCGTGGACGCCTTCGCACTGGCCGACAAGGTACGCAGCGAATACGTGGTGAAAGTGACTGGCCGGGTGCGNATGCGTGATGAAGCCGTGCGTAACAGCAAGATGGCCACCGGGGATATCGAGGTGCTGGGCAAGGCCCTGACGATCCTTAACGAAGCGNCCACCCCGCCGTTCGAGCTGGATGAGCACGGTGGTGCCGGTGAGGAAGTGCGGCTCAAGTATCGCTACATGGACCTGCGTCGCCCCGAGCAGCTGCGTAACTTCCAGTTCCGCTCGCGCCTGACTCACGCGGTCCGCGCTTTCCTGGAAGGCCAGGGCTTCATGGATGTGGAAACCCCGATCCTGACCCGTGCGACCCCGGAAGGGGCCCGTGATTATCTGGTGCCCAGCCGGACCCATGCCGGCAGCTTCTTTGCGCTGCCGCAATCGCCCCAGCTGTTCAAGCAGTTGCTGATGGTGGCCGGTTTCGATCGTTACTACCAGATTGCCAAGTGTTTCCGGGATGAAGACCTGCGTGCTGACCGTCAGCCGGAATTCACCCAGATCGACCTGGAAGCCTCTTTTGTTGAAGAAGAGGACATCATGGGGATCACCGAAACCATGGTGCGCAGCCTGTTCAAGGAGTTGCTNCAGGTCGAGCTGCCGGACTTCCCGCGCATGCCGTTCTCTGAAGCGATGCGCCGCTTTGGCTCCGACAAGCCAGACCTGCGTATTCCGCTGGAGCTGATCGACATTGCCGATTTGCTGGCCGGTGTGGATTTCAAAGTGTTCTCCGGNCCGGCCAACGACCCCAAAGGGCGTGTGGCAGCCATGAAAGTCCCGGGCGGTTGCAGCCTGTCCCGCAAGGATATCGACGGCTACACCAAGTACGTCAGCATCTACGGCGCCAAGGGGCTCGCCTACATCAAGGTCAATGATCTTGCCGCTGGCGCGGAAGGCCTGCAGTCCCCGATCCTCAAGTTCCTCACCGATGAGGCCATTCAGGGCATTCTCGAGCGCACCGGCGCCGAGACGGGCGACCTGATCTTCTTCGGGGCAGACAAGGCGAAGATCGTGAANGANGCGCTGGGCGCCCTGCGGGTCAAGGTAGGTCACGACCTGAATCTGGTGGAAGGCGANTGGGCCCCGCTGTGGGTGGTGGACTTCCCCATGTTTGAAGAGGAAGACGGCCAGTTCCATGCCCTGCATCATCCGTTCACCATGCCCAGCTGCAGCCCGGAAGAGCTGAAGAGCAATCCGGAAGGCGCCTTGTCCCGTGCCTACGACATGGTCCTCAACGGCACCGAGCTGGGTGGTGGTTCCATCCGTATCCACAACCCGGCCATGCAGCGTGCGGTGTTTGAAGCATTGGGCATCTCTGATGAAGAAGCGGATGAAAAATTCGGCTTCCTGCTGGATGGTCTGAAGTACGGTGCGCCGCCCCATGGCGGTCTGGCGTTCGGTCTGGATCGCATGGTCATGCTGATGACCGGTTGCGATTCCATCCGTGATGTTATTGCTTTCCCGAAAACCCAGACTGCAGCCTGCATGATGACCAATGCCCCGTCCCCGGTGGACAACAAACAACTGCGGGAAGTGGGCGTACAGGTACGTAAAGAAGAAGACTGATGAGGGGTCGGACGTCGGCTGTCTGACGTCGGACGCTTAACCCGATGCTGCAATTCTTGGTGTGTTTCCTGTCGGTTCAGAGAGAAATTGACAGGAAACACGGCCAAACGTTTGGACACAGGGTTTGGCGTCCGGCGTCAGACGTCTGACCTCCAGTAAGCAAGCGGAGGAAATATGGCAGGACACAGTAAATGGGCCAATATCAAACACCGCAAAGCGGCCCAGGACGCCAAGCGCGGCAAGATTTTTACCAAACTGATTCGTGAGCTGACTGTCGCCGCCAAGATGGGTGGCGGTGAGCCGGCGGATAATCCGCGGCTGCGGGCCGCCATGGACAAGGCGCTGGGTGCCAACATGACCCGCGACACCATCGACCGTGCCATCAAGCGTGGCGCCGGTGGTGACGACGGCGGCAACATGGACGAAATCACCTATGAAGGCTACGGCAAGGGTGGTGTTGCGGTGTTGGTAGAAACCATGACCGATAACGTGAACCGCACCGTGGCGGAAGTCCGTCATGCCTTCACCAAGTTCGCCGGCAATCTGGGCACCAGTGGTTCAGTGGCGTTCCTGTTCACCAAGCGCGGTGAAATTTACTTCGAGCCGGAAAGTGTCGACGAAGAAAAACTCATGGAAGTGGCGCTCGAAGCCGGAGCCGAGGATGTAGAAGAGATCGACGGCGGCGGTTTCCTGGTCATTACCTCGCCGGACAAACAGTTCGGTGAAGTGGTGGATGCCTTGCGTGCGGCAGAGCTGGAGTTTGCTGACGCTGAAGTGACCATGCATGCGTCCACCGAAACCGAAATGGATACGGACACCGCGGAAACGGTCCAGAAGATGATCGACATGCTGGAAGACCTGGATGATGTCCAGAACGTCTACACCAACGCCAGTTGGCCGGCACAAGAAGAATAGCTACGAGCTACGAGCTATGAGCTATGAGCTTCCAGGAAAAGCAAAACCCCGGATTTATCCGGGGTTTTTGTTTTTGAGGGGAGAGCAGTGAGTGGCGAGTTTCGAGTTGCGAAAGGCAAATTCGCGTGCAACCGTGCTCCCGCAGCCGTCCACAGGGGGGTAGGGTGGGTACCCTATGGCTTTGTTGTGGGAGCGTGCCTGCAAGCGACGTGGGCTGGCGTGCTGCGTGAAGCACCTCTCTGGCTAACTGGACATTTGGACAGTCTTTCGGTACAACTGACGCAGATTTTCTATTTGTGGTCAGACAGTTATGGCATTGATTCTCGGTATCGACCCCGGTTCGCGCCACACCGGCTATGGGCTGGTGGAGCATGTGGGTAATCGATCCCGGGCGGTGGCGTTTGGCACTATCTCGACTTCCCATAAGGAAATGCCTCCCAGGCTGGGAGAAATCTTTGCCGGCATTGATCAGGTGGTAAAAGAATATGGCCCTGCGGAAGTGAGTATCGAGAAGGTCTTCATGGCCCGCAATGCGGATTCGGCGCTCAAGCTGGGCCAGGCGCGGGGTGCGGCCATTGCGGCAGTGATGCAGGCGTCAATTCCGGTATTTGAATATTCGGCTCGCCAGGTCAAGCAGGCAGTGGTGGGCAAGGGGAGTGCGGAAAAGATTCAGGTCGGGGAGATGGTGCGTCATTTGCTGGGGTTGGATAAACGCCCCCAGGAAGATGCCGCCGATGCATTGGCGATTGCACTGTGTCATGCCCACATGCGTGTCTCGCTGGCGAGACTGGCGGGCGCCACGGCGGTGCGCAACCGCCGTATCCGGTAATTCAATGCACCAACATCAACAACACGGTCATTAAGGATTCAGCATGATTGGACAATTGCGTGGCACCCTGCTGGAAAAGCGCCCTCCGCAGCTGCTGCTGGACGTGAACGGGGTCGGTTATGAAATCGAAGCCCCCATGACCGTGTTTTATGACCTGCCGGAGGTGGGGCAACCGCTGACGCTGCATACCCACTTCGTGGTGCGGGAAGATGCCCAGTTGCTGTATGGCTTTTCCAGCCGTTATGAACGGGAGCTGTTCCGGGCATTGATCAAGGTGAACGGGGTGGGGCCGAAAATGGGGCTGGCGATCCTCTCCGGTATCGAAGCGGACCGGTTGGCTCAGTGTATTCATGATCAGGACAGCACCACGTTGGTGAAGGTGCCCGGTATCGGCAAGAAAACCGCGGAGCGGCTGGTCATCGAAATGAGCGACCGGCTGGACAAGATTGACGGTGCGCCGGCCAATCTGCCCGGCAGAGTCGCCATTAACGCCCCGGATGATGCCCGCAGTGATGCCGTTGCTGCGCTGGAAGCCTTGGGCTATCGCAACAAGGATGCCGCGGCGGCGGTGGGCAAGGTGGCAGAAGAGGGCGCCAGCAGCGAACAACTGATTCGCCTTGCGCTGAAAAGCCTGGCGCGTTGAGGTTCCTTTTTACCAAACGACCGGCAATCCCTCCTTGCACAATTGTGATGATACCAATAGCCGCCGGGTGGCCTGCTGCGTTACGCTAGCTGTTTAAGGGCCTTGCCCACACAACTCATCTGGTTGAGGCGGATCCACCGCGAGCATGGATAACGAACGACTGATTACTGCCGGCAGTGTCGGCAGTCAGGAAGACCAGCAGGATCGGGCGATTCGCCCGGCCAGCCTTGCGGACTACCATGGCCAGGCCAAGGTCCGTGAGCGGATGGAAATCTTCATCGATGCGGCTCGCGGCCGCCAGGAAGCGCTGGATCACACCCTTATCTTCGGTCCGCCCGGTCTGGGCAAGACCACTCTTGCCCATATTATTGCCCGGGAAATGGGCTGCGAGCTCAAATCCACCTCGGGTCCGGTGCTTGAGAAAGCCGGTGATCTGGCGGCCATTCTGACCAATCTGGAGGAAGGCGACGTCCTGTTCGTCGACGAAATTCATCGCCTTTCCCCGGTAGTCGAAGAGATCCTCTATCCGGCGATGGAAGACTACCAGCTGGATATCATGATTGGTGAAGGCCCGGCTGCCCGTTCCATCAAGCTGGATTTGCCTCCTTTTACCCTGGTTGGGGCGACCACCCGTGCCGGGTTGCTGACGGCACCGCTCCGCGATCGCTTCGGGATTGTTCAGCGACTGGAATTCTATGGTGTCGAAGATCTGGCAGGGATTGTGCAAAGAGCCTGCGAGATTCTGGCGATTCCTATTGATGCGGCGGGGGCGCTGGAAGTGGCCCGGCGTTCCCGTGGCACGCCGCGGATTGCCAACCGTCTGCTGCGCCGGGTGCGAGACTATGCCCAGGTCAAAGGTGATGGCTGCATTACCGAGGTGATGGCCCAGCGGGCGCTGGATATGCTGGAAGTCGACAGCTGCGGGCTTGATGGTACCGATCGTCGCCTGCTCGACATGATCATGCACAAATTTGATGGTGGTCCGGTCGGCCTGGAATCACTGGCTGCCGCCCTGAATGAAGATGCCGGAACTCTGGAAGAAGTGGTGGAGCCCTATCTGATTCAGCAGGGGTTTATCCAGCGAACCTCCCGTGGCCGTGCCGTTACCAGTCATGCCTGGCGTCATTTCGGCCTGGCGGCCCCCCGTCGCGACGGGGATTTGTTTAATGATTGAAAAAATACAGAAAAACGGGGAATTTACCCTGCCAGTGCGCGTCTACATCGAAGACACTGACGCCGGCGGCATCGTCTATTACGTGAATTATCTGAAGTTCATGGAGCGGGCACGGACGGAATATTTGCGCACGCTGGGCTATCAACACTATGCCCTCGCCGACGAGAATTTCCAGTTTGTGGTGCATTCGGCCAACGTGCAGTACCGCAAGCCGGCTCGAATCGACGATGCCCTTGAGGTCAGCGCCCGACTGAAAAGGCTGGGCAAGGCGACCCTGTTGTTTGAACAGCGGGTGAGTCGCAATAACGAATTGCTCTGCCAGGCCGATATCAAGGTGGCCTGTGTGGCAGCGGATTCAATGAAGCCGACCGGTATTCCGGCGGCACTGTATAACAAATTCAACGCGGCCAGCGAAGGAGAAGGGATCAATGGTTGAGGCATCCAGTATGTCCGTGGTCAGTCTGATCAGTCACGCCACCATTGTGGTGCAACTGGTGATGGCGCTCCTGATTCTGGCGTCGCTGACTTCCTGGTACATGATTGTTGGACGGTACCGGGTGCTGGGTCGTGCTCACAAGGCGGGTCGCGCGTTCGAAGAAAAGTTCTGGTCCAGTGACGATCTGGCGTCCCTGTATACCCAGAGCCGCAAAGATCCCAATCCTGACTCCGGTACCGAGGCCATTTTCCGCGCCGGGTTTCAGGAGTTTGTGCGTCTGTCCAAATCCACCAAAGGGGCGGGTGCGGTCATGGATGGCAGCCAGCGCGCCATGCGTGTGGCCTTGCAGCGCGAGCATACCCGTCTTACCAAGCATTTGCCCTTCCTCGCGACAGTGGGGTCAACCAGCCCCTATGTTGGTCTGTTCGGGACCGTGTGGGGCATCATGAATTCCTTTATGGCCCTGGCCAATGTGAAACAGGCGACGCTGAGTGTGGTGGCGCCGGGCATTGCGGAAGCCTTGATTGCGACCGCCATTGGTCTGTTTGCCGCGATTCCTGCTGTCATGGCCTATAACCGCTTTTCCGCCCAGAGCGATGCCTTGCTTACCGAGAACGAGATGTTTGCGGAAGAATTCTCCTCGGTACTGCACCGTCAGGCTCACGGACGCGAGGCCTGAGCCATGAGTGGCGTAAAGGTTCGGGTGCCGCGCAAGCTGGTGGCAGAAATGAATGTGGTGCCCTACATCGATGTCATGTTGGTGTTGCTGGTGATCTTTATGGCGACGGCACCAATGATGACCCAGGGTATCAACGTTGACCTGCCAGACAGCAACAGCGAACCGCTGGATACCACCAAGAGTGAGCCTGTGATTATTTCGGTCACAGCAGACGGCAGCTACTACATTGATGTGGGTAGCGACGGTGAAAGCCAGAAATCAGCGACCCTGGAAACGGTAAAGGGCCATGTGCTGCGGATTCACAAGCACAAGCCATCTACGCTGTTTCTGGTGGAAGGTGACAGCAATGTGCCTTATGCCCGGGTGGTGTCGTTGATGGGTGCCCTGCAGGAGGCGGGGATTACACAGCTTGGCCTGGTGACAGAGCCGCAGGGGCGCAATGAGTGATCGTAAGGTTGCTCTTGCCTTTACCCTGTTCATTCACCTTGTGGTGTTTGGGCTGCTGGTGTTCAGCTGGAGCACGGATCCGACCCTGCACAAGGCGCCGGTGGTTCCCCCCCATGTGAAAGCGACCATGGTGGAGACCTCCAAGCAGAAGAAGCCTCCGGTGGCGAAGCCCAAGCCGGAAAAGAAACCGGCACCTAAGCCAGAACCCAAGCCCAAGCCGAAACCCAAGCAAGAGCCGAAGCCAAAACCTGAGCCAAAGCCGGAGCCGAAACCCGAGCCAAAGCCCAAACCGAAACCGGCTCCAAAACCGGATCCCAAACCGGCGCCTGCCCCAAAACCGGAGAAAAAGCCGGAGCCGAAACCGGTGGCGCCGGAGATTGATGAGCCTAGCATTGAAGAAATGTTGGCGGACGAAGAACTTGCAATGGAAAAAGAGGTCGAAGCCGCCGCAGATGAGGACCAGGAGCAGGCCAGCAATGCCGACCAGTCGGACGTTGAAGTGGCCAGCTATACCGACGCGATCTCTGCCCATGTCGGGCAACGGTGGCGGATTCCGGGTAACTATCGCAACCGCGATGACATTACCACGCGGGTGCGCATACAAATGATTCCCGGTGGTGAGGTCATTAATGTGTCGGTGGTGGAGAGTAGCGGTTATCCGGACTTTGACGAGTCGGTAATGAACGCGGTGAAACTGTCCAGCCCCTTGCCGGTGCCGGATGGCCCCATGTTCGACAAGCAGTTTCGATCGCTGGTAATGGAATTTGATCCGAAGGTGGCGCAATGAAGTTGATGAAGCATCGTAGTATTCAGGCTGTCATGGTCATGCTGGCTATGTTGTGGGCAGGCTCTGCCTCTGCCGAGCTGTTGATTCGTGTGACTGAAGGCCGAGTGGATGCCGTGCCGATTGCGGTGGTGCCCTTTGCCGGTGCACAGGGTGCGCCCGAAGATGTTTCGCAGATTGTCGAGGCTGACCTGCACCGTAGTGGTCAATTCAAGCCGCTGCCCGCGGAAGACATGCTCAGTCGCCCCAGTAATGAAAGCGAGATGATTTACCGGGATTTTCGTGTGCTGGGCATGGAGTATGTGGTGACCGGCAGTATGAAGGCGCTGGAAAGCGGCGGCTATGAAGTCAAATACGCCCTGTTTGATGTGTCCCGTCAGGTAAAGCTGCTGGAAGAATCGTACCGCCCTCCGGCCTCGCAACTGCGTGATGTGGCCCACGCCATTAGTGACCGTATCTATGAGCAGCTCACCGGTATTCCCGGTGCGTTCTCTACCAAGATTCTTTACGTCACCTATAACCGTAATGACGGCAAGAACCCCTATCAGCTTCAGTATGCGGATGCCGACGGTCACCGGGTCACGACGATCCTGCGCAGCAAAGAGCCGATTATGAGCCCCACCTGGTCGCCGGACGGCCGCAAGGTGGCGTATGTGTCTTTCGAGAACAAGGGGCTGCCCTCCATTTATGTGCACGAACTCGCCACTACCCAGCGTGAAAGGGTATCGAGCTTCAAGGGCATCAATGGGGCACCGGACTGGTCACCGGATGGCCAGAAGCTGGCGCTGACGTTGTCCCGTGACGGGAACCCGGAAATTTACATGCTCGATCTCAATACCAAGGCGCTGACGCGACTGACCCAACATTACGGCATTGATACCGAGCCACGCTGGCTGCCTGACGGCAAGAGTCTGGTGTTCACCTCCAGCCGTTCCGGTGGCCCACAGATCTACAAACTGAACATAAATGATAAGTCGGTCCGGCGGGTTTCGTTCCAGGGTGCCTATAATGCGCGCTCTGACGTGACCCCGGATGGGCGTTATCTTGTTTATGTGCACCGACGAAATGGAAGTTTCAATGTCGGTGTGCAGGACCTCCAGCGGGGAACATTCAACATTGTTACCCGCACCGACATGGATGAGTCTCCCAGTGTTGCACCCAATGGAAGTATGGTAATTTACGGGACGCAAGACGGGGGAACCGGGGTTCTGCAAGCCGTATCCATCGATGGCAGGGTCAAGGTTGAACTGCCCTCGAAGGAAGGGGAAGTCAGAGAGCCGGCATGGTCGCCGTTCCTCTGATAGAGGGTCGCCAGGTGTTCAAGGAGTCACCTGACGCTCTTCTGGTTCTCGGAGTCCAAACTAGGAAATTAATAGGAGCTTTTCGCATGCGTTCATTTCTCAATCCGCTGTTTGCCCTGATGTTGGCAGCTGTTCTGGCAGCGTGTTCCAGCACCCCGGCAGAAGATGATTCTTCCGCTACTACTGCACCTGAGCCGACCGATACCTCTCCGGTAACCCCGGTTGAGCCGGCCGAGCCTGTCAAGCCGGATACCAGCAGCATTCCGCTGACCGCTGACAACTTCTACAACCATCCGTCCAACTACGATGGCACCACTGACACCCGCGTGATCTACTTCGCGTTCGACAGCAACACCGTTCCGGCTGCGGCTTTCGAAACCCTGCGTGCTCACGCTACCTACCTGAAGAACAACTCCAACGCCAAGGTGCGTCTGGAAGGTCACGCTGACGAGCGCGGTACCCGCGAGTACAACGTTGCCCTGTCTGAGCGTCGTTCCCAGGCGGTAGAGAAGTTCCTGCGCGTTCAGGGCGTTTCTTCCTCCCAGATCGAAGTGGTTTCCTACGGTGAAGAGAAGCCGGCTGCTTCTGGCCACTCCGAAATGGATTGGGCCAAGAACCGTCGTGTAGAAATCAACTACACCGCTGGTACTCCGTAAGCGATGAAGGTAGTGAACTCAATGCGCCTGCTTGCAGGCGCCTTGTTCAGCTCCCTGGTACTCTGTGCGCATGCACAGGGTACCGGGCCGCTGGCGGTAGAAGATCGTAGCCTGTCCCGACAACAGGCCCCTGTTGCCTCTGCCAGTCCGTCGGCAGGTGCATCATCCTCCATCAGCCAGGACGGCTTGATGATGTTGATGCAGCAACAACAACAGTTTGAAGAACAGATCCAGCAGTTGAATGGGCAGATTGAAGAGCTGCGCCATGAGCTGCAAATCATGAAAGACGCTGAACGTGAGCGTTATCTGGATCTGGATACCCGAATCAATACGCTGGCTGAGCAAGGCAAGACTGAGCAGCCAGATGAGCAGGCCGCTGGCGGAGACAATGATCCCGAAGCGGACCGTGCCGCCTACAAGGCCGCCAAGGATAACTTGGTGCGCCGCGATTTTGATGCTGCAGCCAAGGCCTTCGAAGGCTACCTGAAGGATTTTCCCAATGGTCAGTTTCGTGCCCACGCGCACTTCTGGCTGGGACAGGTCTACAGCAATCAGAAAACCCCTCAGAACGACAAGGCCATGGCGCAGTTCCAGGCAGTCGTCGACGATTACCCTGATCACAGCAAGGCACCCACCAGTCTTTATGCATTGGCTACCATGCAGGCCCGTGATGGCAAGGTGTCTGAAGCCAAGATCAACCTGCACAAGCTGATCAAGCAGTACCCGGATGCCTCCGAAGCCGGCAAGGCCAAGTCCCTGCTGGACCAGTTAGGCAGCTGATCAAGCGCTAGCCGGGCACATTCCCCGGTAAAGGTGATAGAATCCGCGGCATTTCCGCTCAGGCCCGCCACATTCCCGTGGCGGGTCGCGTTGGTCAGGAGAGGCTGTGGAGCTCCGTCTTACCGAAATCTTTCATTCCCTTCAGGGCGAGGCCCGTACCGTCGGTCGGCCAACGGTATTCGTGCGCCTGACCGGCTGCCCGCAGCGCTGTGTCTGGTGTGATACCGAATATGCGTTCTCCGGCGGTGAGAAATGGACGCTGGAAGCGATCCTTGCAGAGGTTGCCCGCCACGGCGCTGGCTGTGTCACGGTGACTGGCGGGGAACCGTTGGCGCAGCCCAACTGTCTGCCTTTGCTCACCGCCCTGTGCGATCAGGGTTATGAAGTGAGCCTGGAGACCGGTGGCGCCATGGATATTGCCGGGGTGGATGAGAGGGTGTCCGTGGTCATGGATCTCAAGGCGCCAGGGTCGGGCGAGCAGCATAATAACCGCCTGGAGAATATTCCCCATTTGCGCCCCAATCATCAGGTGAAGTTTGTACTCGCTGACCGCCGAGACTACGACTGGGCAAGGTTTATGCTGGACCAGCATCAGTTGCACAAGCGCGTCAGCGACGTATTGTTTTCTCCCGTACAGGGCACCCTGGCCCCAGGGGAGCTGGCTGACTGGATCGTTGCCGACCGGTTGCCGGTACGCTTTCAGCTACAGCTTCATAAATTGCTTTGGAATGACGCCCGGGGCCGTTGAACCCGGGATGAGGAGACCGTAATGAAAAAAGCCGTGGTGTTGTTATCCGGCGGTCTGGATTCTGCCACTTGCCTGGCCATGGCAAGGGATCAGGGCTACCAGTGCTATACCATTGCCTTTGATTACGGCCAGCGGACCCGCTCCGAGCTGGATGCCGCCAAGCGTGTCTCGGCGGCCCTCGGGGCTGTCAGCCACCGGGTCATTGAGCTGGGGATGGGCAATATCGGTGGTTCTGCGTTGACCGACCACTCCATTGAGGTGCCTGAAGAGGGGGGCGACGGCATTCCCGTCACCTACGTGCCGGCCCGCAATACGGTATTCCTGTCACTGGCGCTGGGGTTGGCAGAGGTGGTGGATGCCGAGGCCATTTATATCGGCGTGAATGCCGTCGATTACTCCGGCTACCCGGATTGTCGGCCAGCCTTTATCGAGGCGTTTCAGGCAATGGCAGGTCTGGCGACCAAGGCTGGGGTAGAGGGGCGCCCGGTGACCATCGAAACGCCGCTGATGCACTTGAGCAAGGCGCAAATCATTCAGGCGGGCACGGCATTGGGGCTGGATTACGGGCTCACGGTATCCTGTTACCAGGCTGACGAAAACGGCAATGCCTGTGGCAAATGCGACAGCTGCCGCTTGCGCAAGCAGGGTTTCGATGAGGCACTGGTTAAAGATCCAACAAACTATCAGTAAAGCGGAAAAAAATTCGCTTACCCCCTTGTCAGCCAGAAATAAATCCGTATTATTTGCGCCTCCTTCGGGAGCGGGTCGTTAGCTCAGTTGGTAGAGCAGTTGGCTTTTAACCAATTGGTCGCTGGTTCGAATCCAGCACGACCCACCATCTTCAAAAAGGCTGCCTTTCAGGCAGCCTTTTTTCGTTCCGGGTCAGTGCCCGCTGCGCCTAAAGCAGAAATGCCCGTCGCTCGCTTCCTGTGTCTGTCAGCGTGCCATCATCGCATTTGGCTCCAGCCAGGGAATGTCCTCTTCTTCGCAGGGCTGCCATACCGGCAAGGCCGCCTGCTCAGCAATATGGATCATATCGGCCGTGCCTCGGCCCCCAGCAAAGGCCAGAACGGCTTGAGGGCGCCCATGTTGCAGCATGCGGCGGTTTCGCATGGGGCCGGCAGCACGGCCATGGGCGGTCCAGTTGGCCGGATAGCTCACCTGGTCAACGCCCACCTGGTAAGCCCATTGGCTGGCGAGTCGGTCCGCGCCGCTGGCGTCACCGTGAATCAGCAGGCTGAGAAGATTGTGGCGCTGCAGTCGCTGCAGGCTGCGATGCACCAGGGCGGTGTCACGAAAATCCCGTCCACCACAAACCAGAATACGCATAATGCTGTCCGCATGGTCAGTAATGAATAAAAGTATAAGCCTGCATGGCAGTGATTGCACCCGTGTTACCGCTGTTTGGCCGGGTGATGACGTTTCTTCACGAACCCTTGACTGATGTCCGGGCTAAACTTGTACAAAATTGGTCGAATGTACAGGTTTAGCCATGACACACAACGCCAAAATCCCTGTTGGTATCAGTGCCTGCCTGCTGGGCATGGAAGTCCGCCATGACAAGGGCCACAAACGCTCGCGGTACTGCACTGATGTTCTGTCCCGGTATTTTACCTTTCGGTCGCTCTGTCCTGAGATGGGCGCGGGCATGAGTGCGCCCAGAAAGGCCATGCATCTGACCGAAGAGGACGGTCTGGTGCGCATGGAAACCACCGATGGCCAGCGTGATGTGACGCCCTTAATGAACGATTTCATCCAGCGCACGGTGCCGGAACTGTCATCGCTGAGAGGCTTTATTCTGACGGCCAAGTCGCCCAGTTGCGGTATGGAACGGATCCGGCACTACACACCCGATGGTAATGTTCTGCACCGCGATGGGGAGGGTTTGTTTGCGGCCGCCCTCAAGCGAGAGTACCCCTTGATGCCGTTAGAGGAGGCTGGTCGTTTGAATGATGACGCCTTGCGTGAAAACTTTATCGAACGGGTTTTTCTCTACGATGACTGGTGCCAGAGTGTTGAGAGCGGATTAACGGCGAAAGGGTTGATCGCGTTTCACAGCCGTCACAAATTCCAGCTACTCGCGCATTGTCAGAAAACCTACCGCCGTCTTGGCCCCTTGCTGGGGAATCTCAAGAATGACGCTCTGGAGGACATTGCCGAACAGTATATTCACGCGTTCATGGGCGCCATGAAAAAGCAGGTTTCCCGTGGCGCTCACGTCAACACCTTGCAGCATCTGGCCGGTTTTTTGCGTGAGGATCTCAGTCAGGAGGATCGCACCCTGATCAACGATCAGATTCAGGCGTATCTACGCGAAGAAGTGCCTTTGGTTGTGCCGATGACATTGTTGCGCGGCGCGCTGCGCAAGGTGCATCTCCCCTACGTTCAGGCACAGCGATATCTGACACCGTACCCGGATGCATTGGGGCTGAGGAATCGGGTATGACAATGCCTGAACGGCAGACCCTGCCGCTCCTGACCATTCAGGGCGTCAGCGAGCGATGTGGCGTGAATGCGGTGACCCTGCGGGCCTGGGAGCGCCGATACGGGCTGATACAACCTGAGCGAACGGCCAAGGGGCATCGCCGATACACCCCTGCCCAGGTCGAGAGGGTCCAGGCCATTGTGGAATGGCTGAACAAGGGGGTGCCCATTCGTCAGGTCCGGGATCTTCTTGATCGCCAGGCTGACTCCGCCAGGCCGAACACCGAATCAGCCGGAGACGAAAGTCCTACACAGGAAAACGCGGGGCAAGGCGAGGTGTGGCAGGCCGCCCATCGGGAAATGCTCGCCGCCTTGCAGGATCTCAACGCGCAGCGGATCGAGCAGTGCCTGAATCGCCTTTTGCGTGATTACGGTCACGAGGCAGTGATTTCACAGTTAAGTGATCCGTTACGGCAGCAGCTGGCGGCGTCGGCTTCACTGGCCATGCAGAGGGCTTTGCTGGACAGCGTACTCATGCAGAAGTGGTCTGCACGCGCATTGTCGCTGGTGCCCGGCCGGCGAGAGTCAGGCTGGTTGTTGGTGCCGTTCGGGGATCCGCTTGGCGTACTGGAGCTGGCCATGGTGATGTCGTCGCCGGTCTGGTGCCTGTCGGGGCCTGTGGCGGCTCAGGCGCTGGCTCAGCAGGCGATGGCGCGAAAGGGATGCGGGGTGCTGTGGTGGGTGGATGCCATGCCGACAGCAGCACAGCGGGAGAAATGGCTGCCACAGGCGCAGCCAGCCTTCCCAGTCAGGGCGTGGGGGCCGCTTGCCAGTACCCTGATGCCATCCGATTGGGTGATAACGGGGACACGCAAGGAAGTGGCAAATCAGTTGCCGCCACTGCCTGCCCCGCAGAAAAGCAGGAGTCGTCCATGAATCTTGTCTGGTTCCGCAATGACCTGCGTGTTAATGCCCATCGCGCCTTACAGCAGGCCCTGTCAGCGGATGGGCCGGTGACCGCGTTGTACTTTCTTTGTGAAAAACAGTGGGACACCCATCAAGTGGCTCCCTTGCGGCGTTGGTATGTCCTGCACAGCCTGCTCGAGCTTGGCGAACAACTGGCAAGGATGGGGATCGAGTTGGAGATCGTGGATGCCGGTACCTTCACGGCCATCCCGTCGTTATTGACGCAGCGCGTAAGAGAGCTGGGTGTCCGGCAGATTTTCTGTACCCGGGAATATCCGTTGAATGAGCGACGTCGGGACGAGGCGGTTGCCGCAGCCATGGCCGAGCTGGATGTGGCCATTCACGGCGTGGACGACAGTGTGCTGGTACCACCGCGGGTTCTGCGCACAGGCAAGGGGACGCCCTACACCGTGTTTGGGG
Source organism: Alcanivoracaceae bacterium (assembly GCA_002706085.1). GTDB lineage: Bacteria > Pseudomonadota > Gammaproteobacteria > Pseudomonadales > Alcanivoracaceae > Alcanivorax. The sequence goes on from PAJO01000023.1 coordinate 147,216, forward strand.
CGTACAAACGGCGCTGGGATGCCTGGCTGGACAGCCATTTTCAGCCCCCCGCCCTTACTGAGATCGCCGATACCCATCGTGATGGCGTCTTTCATGACCGTGCGGTGGTAGAGCAAGCGTTGACTCGAGTGCCTGTATCCGAATCGCTGACTGGCCAGTGGGAGCCCGGTGAGAAAGCGGCTCGTCAGCAGCTTGACCGTTTCGTGACGCGGCAACTGGCAGGCTATCAAAAACAGCGGGATTTCCCGGCGCTGACAGGTACCAGTGGACTCTCGGCTGCCTTGTCGGCAGGCACCCTCTCTGTGGCCAGTTGCTATCAAGCGGCGCGTGAGGCCATGGCCGATGCGGGTATGCGTGAAGGGGCGGCTTGCTGGATCGGTGAGCTGGCCTGGCGGGATTTCTACCGCCAGATCATGGCCCAGTTTCCCCGTCTAAGCCGGGGAGGGGCGTTCCGGCCGGAAACCGAATGGCTGCAATGGCGTCGTGACGAGGATCATTTTCTGGCCTGGTGTGAAGGCAGAACCGGCTACCCGCTGGTGGATGCAGCCATGCGCCAACTGGTAGCGACAGGCTGGATGCACAATCGATTACGCATGGTCACGGCCATGTTCTTGAGCAAACACCTGTGGCTCGACTGGCGCCGGGGAGAAGCCTTTTTCATGGAGCATCTGATGGATGGGGATTTTGCCGCCAACAATGGTGGCTGGCAGTGGAGCGCGTCTTCCGGTACCGACGCGGTTCCGTATTTCCGCGTGTTTAACCCGATCCGTCAGAGTCAGCGCTTTGACCCGGAAGGTGAGTTCATTGCCCGCTGGGTGCCAGAGCTGAGGCATCTCGACAACAAGACGATTCACGAGCCGTGGAAGCAGCCTTTGCTGGCAGGGGAATACCCGCCGCCCATCGTCCCTCACCAGGGCGTGCGCGAAGCGGTTACCGAATCATTCAAGAGCGCAAAAAAAATGTACGACGAGCTGGGGAGTGCGCACGAATGAAACAACGGATTGCGATTGTCGGTGGCGGTATCAGTGGGCTCACGGCTGCCTGGTACCTGTCCAGAAACCACGATGTGGAATTGTTTGAGGCCGCTGATCAGCTGGGTGGTCACACTTGCACCGTGCCGGTGTCGCGCCCCCATGGCCAGTACGCTATCGATATGGGTTTTATCGTTTTCAATGATCGTACCTACCCGAATTTCGAAAGGCTGCTACAGGAATTTGGATTGCAGGGTCAGCCCACTCCCATGGGGTTTGCCGTAAGTGATCAGCGTAATGGTCTGGAATACTGTGGTGATGGCCTGGGTGGGGTGTTCGCCCAAAAACGACATTGGTTCAGTCCTGCCCACTGGCGTTTTGTCTCCGAGATTCTGCGTTTTAATCGTGAAGCCCCTGCGTTGCTCGATGACCCTGATGCCGACATGCCGTTGGGGACCTATCTCGACCGTAACGGCTACAGCGAACGTTTTCGTCGGGATTATGTGCTGGCCATGGGCGGGGCAATCTGGTCCTGTTCACTGGCACAAATGGAGGCCTTTCCTGCCCGGTTTTTTATTCGCTTTTTTGATCACCATGGATTGCTGTCACTCCGTAACCGGCCACAGTGGTATGTGGTTCCCGGTGGTTCGCGAGAGTACGTGGCTCGTCTTGCCAGGCAGTGCCCGGCGACCTTCCATGTTGCAACGCCGGTGACACGCGTCGAACGTTCAGAGCAACAGGTGAGGGTACTGGCCGGTGATGAGGAAAGAATTTTCGATCAAGTGATATTCGCCTGCCACAGTGACCAGATTCTGCCGCTGCTGGCAAACCCGGATACACGTGAGAAAACCACGTTACCGTTGTTGGGCTACCAGAATAATGAGGTGGTCTTGCACACGGATACCCGGCTGTTGCCAAAACGTCAGCGGGTCTGGTCGAGCTGGAATGCGTTGCTTGATGATGCCCCTCAGCAGCAAGTACAGGTCACCTACAATATGAATATCCTCCAGGGTATCGAAGCGCCCGACACTTTTTGCGTCACCCTGAATGCCACCGATCGTATCGACCCGGACCGGGTACTGGCCACTCGGCACTTTGCTCACCCACTGTTCACACCGGAAACCGAGCAGGCCAGAGAGACTCTGCTCGAAGGCAATGGTCGTCATCGGACCTGGTATGCGGGGGCCTGGTGCAGAAATGGGTTCCATGAAGACGGTGTGGTTTCCGCGCTCAATGTGGTGAAGGGCATCACCGGCGAAGGTGGGCCGCTGTGATACGCCATGCCATTGCCCGTGGCAACGTCTGGCATCGACGCCACCAACCGTTTGATCACCATTTCTCTTACCCTGTGTGGTTGGTGTGGTGTGATATTTCGGATATTTCACCGTTACTTTCCCGGCATTGGCTGTGGGGTGACCGTTGGCGGCCCGTGGTGTTTCGCCACCAGGACTTTGTGGATGGCAGCGACCGTCCACTTGATGAAAAGGTAAGAGAAAAAGCCAAGCTGCAAGGGCTGGATTGGCATCACGGTCGCGTCATCATGCTGGGGCAGTGGCGCACGCTGGGGTCGTTATTTAACCCGCTGGTGTTGTACCTGCATTTTGCGGATGGAGAGGATCAGCCCGATAGCCTGCTTGCTGAAGTCCAGAATACCCCGTGGAAACAGCGTCATTTTTATGCAGTTCCCCTGTGCTCCCAGCGTGATGGAAGCCTGCAGGCTGACCACTCAAAAGAATTTCATGTGTCACCTTTTTTGCCCATGGCATTGCGTTATCACTGGCGTCTTCACGTGGCCTTACCCGAGCTGCGGATAGTGTTGGAAGACAGAGACAACGAACAGCCGGTCTTTACGGCAGGGTTGCAGCTCTCCTTGCAGGAGCCGACGCCGGCAACCATGAATCGTGTGATCTGGCAGTTTGGCGCCCGTGGATTGGCAACCTTGCGAGGCATTTATTGGCAGGCTTGGCGTCTCTGGCGCAAGGGCGCGGTTTTTCATTCGCACCCGGACAAACAAAAGGCATCCAGCCGCAAGCGGTAATCACGACAGGCGAGGATTGTTGTTCGGCGTTCATGCCGGGCGGCGGTGAAGACGAAGGGAGCAGCAAGCGACATGCAGACCAGTGAGAATATCCAACAACCGTCATCGCGATCCCGAGGGGCCGCTACCGGCTTTTGCGCATTCGCACGCAAAATGGTTCTGCAGCGATTGAACCGCCTTCCCGGCGGTCAGCTTCGCATTGAGGAACCCGATGGGAATACGGTTCATGTCGGGCAGCCCGGAACGGGGCCAGAAGGTGGCGTGATTGTGCTGAAGGACTGGCGAACCTATTCCATGATGATGAGCGGAGGGGCGCTGGGAGCGGCGGAAGCCTACATGGAGAAGGGTTGGGACAGCCCGGACCTGGTGCGTGTCGTGCGTTTTTTTGCCGCCAACATTAATGCCATGAAATCGCTGGAAAGCGGTCTCGCGCGGTTGTCGAAACCGGCGTTGGCGCTGCTGCATCGCCATAACCGTAATTCCCTTCAGGGATCACGGCGAAATATCGCGGCTCACTACGATCTCGGGAATGATTTTTTTGCCCTCTTTCTTGATCGCACCATGATGTATTCCAGCGCCATCTTTCCTTCTGCAGACACTTCATTGGAGGACGCCTCAGAGTACAAGATGGAGCAGATCTGTCAGCGTCTTGAACTCCAGGCCGGCATGTCATTGCTGGAAGTGGGTACCGGTTGGGGAGGGTTGGCGCTGCACGCGGCACGCCATCATGGTGTGCATGTCACGACGACAACGATTTCCCGTGAGCAGGCCCGTTATGCCCGTGAGCAGGTGGCCCGCGCCGGTTTGACGGACCGCATTACCATCCTGGAAAAAGACTACCGTGAGCTGGAGGGCCAGTACGACAGGGTGGTGTCGGTGGAAATGATCGAAGCGGTGGGGGCAGAGTTTCTGCCAGGGTATTTCCGCATGCTGGGCGAGCGCCTGAAGCCGGACGGCAAGTTGCTGTTGCAGGCGATTACGGTGCCAGACCAGCGTTACGATCATGCCCGTCGCCAGGTGGATTTTATCAAGCGCTATATCTTCCCGGGTGGTTTCCTGCCCAGCGTTTCAGTGATGCAGGAACACCTGACGCGGCATACGTCTCTGGTGACCACCGAGCTTGCCGATATCGGCATGGACTATGCCCGTACTCTGCATCACTGGCGTGAACGGTATATTGCTGCGCTGCCAGACATTCGTGCCCTCGGTTTCGATGAGCATTTTCTCCGCATGTGGAATTACTACCTCTGCTATTGCGAGGGCGCCTTTATTGAGCGAGCGATCAGTACGGTGCATCTGGTGGCGGCAGGGCCGGAATGGCGAGGTAGCTGACCAGGCTTCTTTGTCGAGCCGTGTCGTGATCAACCATTGAAATGCGCCCCCGTCGGGCGCATTTTTATGAGTACAGGGGCATTCAGCGGCGGGCGGCTGATTCCGTCAGCACCGCGCTGGCCACAATGTGGTATGATGCCCGCCTCAAATTTGGGTCATTTTCGCTAAGTTATTGATATCAGGGGAAAACCCCGGGCGGTGAGGCCGATGACTGCAGAGGCACAGGCACTGGTACAAGCGCACCTGGCAAAGGTGGTGCAGGACGACACGCTCAGTGAAGAGCAGCGTTTGGCGTATCGTGAACGTATCAAGACATTGTTGCGTGAGCGTGACGCTGTGCTGGTGGCGCACTATTACACCGATCCGGAAATCCAGTCGCTGGCGGAAGAAACCGGGGGTTGCGTGTCCGATTCCCTGGAAATGGCCCGTTTCGGCAAGGATCACCCGGCGTCCACGTTGATTGTGGCCGGCGTAAAGTTCATGGGCGAAACCGCCAAGATCCTCAGCCCCGAAAAACGCGTCTTCATGCCGACCCTGGAAGCCACCTGCTCGCTGGATATCGGCTGTCCGGAACAGGAATTCTCTGACTTCTGCGACCAGCACCCGGACCGTACCGTGGTGGTGTATGCCAACACCTCTGCGGCGGTGAAAGCCCGGGCAGACTGGGTGGTAACGTCTTCCATCGCCGTCGAGCTGATCGAGCATCTGGACCGTAACGGCGAGAAAATCCTGTGGGCGCCAGACAAGCATCTGGGCAGCTATGTGCGCGACAAGGCGGGTGCCGACGTGTTGTGCTGGGACGGAGCCTGCATCGTCCATGAAGAGTTCAAGGCCCAGGGGGTTCTGGACCTGAAAAAAGCCTACCCGGATGCGGCGGTGCTGGTGCATCCCGAATCACCGGCGTCGGTGGTAGAGATTGCCGATGTGGTAGGTTCCACCTCGCAGCTGATCAAGGCGGCCTGCGAGATGGATAACGATGCCTTCATCGTGGCCACCGACAAAGGCATCTTCTACAAGATGCAGCAGCTGGCCCCCGAGAAAACCTTCCTGGAAGCTCCTACCGCGGGTTCCGGTGCCACTTGCCGAAGCTGTGCCCACTGCCCATGGATGGCCATGAATGGCTTGCAAAACATGGTAGCGGTGCTGGAAGACGATAATGGTATGGGCCAGGAGATCTTTGTGGACCCGGTGCTGGCCGAAAAAGCCATGGTGCCGCTGAACCGCATGCTGGATTTTGGCCAGAGCCTGAAAAAATAGGCTCATCGAGCAGTTGTGGAAAAGCCCGATTGACTGCTCCCTGCTTGCCGTAGGAGCGAATAACCGACGCTCCTGCGCACAGGCGTGCGCTCAGCCTATTCCCGGAAAGCCGCGATACCCCCAAATAACCCTGCTTTTCAGTCTTTCCCGCTCGCTCCCTCATTGTTCGTCCTCGGGAGATGGTTCGATCGAGATTGGCGATACCGGTTAGCCCTGGCTGACGGGCGCCGGCAATGGGTTTTCTTCCTTCACGTAACCTTTGCGACAAGGACGCATCCAATTGGTAACCTGATTGCCATCAATACATTGCAATCCGAACCCATTCAGCCGTGAAGTCTTATGCAGGATACCCATGATCTACTGGTGCGCAGCACCACCGATTTCCCCGCCCTGCGGCGCGATACGACTCGCATCCTGCAGGTCAACCTTGGCTACTTGTGTAACCTCAGTTGTGTGCACTGCCACGTGAATGCTGGCCCCAATCGTACAGAGCTCATGGAGCTTGCCACCATCGAAACGGTGCTTGAGGTCATTCGTCAAAGGGGCATCCAGGTGCTGGACCTGACAGGCGGGGCCCCGGAAATGAACCCGCATTTTCGTTATCTGGTGCGTGAGGCGCGGGCCATGGGGGTCGAGGTCATCGACCGTTGTAACCTCACTATCCTGCTCGAGGACGGCTATCAGGATCTTCCTGAATTTCTGGCGGAGCAGCAGGTTCATGTTGTGGCATCGCTGCCCTGTTACCTTGAAGACAATGTGAACAAGCAGCGTGGCAAGGGCGTGTATCAGGGCAGCATGGAAGCGATACGTCGTCTGAACGCCGTGGGTTATGGCGCATCGTTGACGCTGGATCTGGTTTATAACCCCACCGGTCCCAGTCTTCCGCCGCCCCAGGCCGCGCTGGAGGCGGACTACAAACGCGAGTTAGCGGCCCGTTTCGGGCTGCGTTTCAACAGTCTGCTGACCATTACCAATATGCCGATCAGCCGATTCGGCGCTGTGTTACTGGCCCATGAGCAGTTCAACGACTACATGCAATTGCTCCGAGACAGCTTCAACCGCGACACCCTGCCTGCAGTCATGTGTCGCAATACGGTGAGCGTGGATTATCAGGGCTACCTGTACGATTGTGACTTTAATCAGATGCTGCATATGCCCATGGGGCATGAGTCTTCGCACCGTCATCTCTCGACATTGCTCGATGATGATGTGAGGGGCGAGGCGATTTATGTGGCGGACCATTGCTTTGGTTGCACGGCGGGTGCCGGTAGTAGCTGCGGGGGCGCGTTGGAGTGACCTCCGTCAGCGTGATCGTGCCTCTGCTGAATGAAGCGGGGCGCATACAGGAGACTCTCACGGGGATTCGGGCGGCGCTGCGTGAAGGGGACGAACTGATCGTGGTGGATGGCGGAAGCTCGGACTCCAGCGCCGCGCTTGCAGCGCCGCTGGCCGATCGGTTGCTGACCCACCCTGCACAGCGTGCCGGGCAGATGAATGCCGGGGCGGCCGAAGCCCGTGGCGAATGGGTGTGGTTCATCCATGCGGATAACCTGGTGTTGCCGTCGCACCGGCAGGCGCTGTCGGCACTGTCTGGCGACGCAGGCTGGGGGCGCTTTGATGTGTGTCTGGATGCGCCGGGGCTGTTGTTCGCCACCATCGGCCAACTGATTTCTCTTCGCTCCCGCATCACGGGGATCGCCACCGGTGACCAGGCCCTGTTTGTCCGCCGTTCCCTGTTTGAGGCGGTAGGGGGATTCCCGCCCCAGCCCTTGATGGAGGATGTGGCATTGTCGGCATGTCTTCGCCGTCATTCGCGGCCCGTCTGTCTGCGCCCGGTGATGCGCACCAGTGCCCGTCGCTGGCAGAGCAACGGCGTGTGGCGAACTATCGGGTTGATGTGGCGCCTGCGATACCGCTACTGGCGGGGTGAAGACCCGGTGAGTCTTCACCGGGCCTACTACGGCGCAAGTCAGCAAGTGGAGCAGGGTATGCGCGAGCGCGGGGGGCCCGATGGCCTGCGCTGATCAATTGCTGATTTTCGCCCGGGGGCTGCAGGCCGGAAAGGTCAAGACACGATTGATCCCAGCCTATGGTGCGGATGGTGCTCTGGCCATTTACCGCCATTTGCTGCAGCGGACCTGTGACGCAGCAGCGACTTTCCCAGGCCAGGTAACGCTGTGGGCTGACCAGCCTGACCCGGCACTTGCCCGGCTTGCCGCGGATCGGGGTTGGGGCCTGTCGATTCAATGTGGTGACAACCTTGGCGAGAGAATGTCTCACGCACTTCATCAGTCGTTGCAGGTGTCGCACAAGGTGCTGCTGGTGGGGAGCGATTGCCCGGTGCTGGACCAGGGCTATTTCGAGCAAGCATTGACGGCACTGGATACTAACAAAGTCGTATTCGGCGCCAGCGAAGACGGGGGATACGTGCTGCTGGGCTCATCCTCTGCCGGGTTGTGGAACCCACAGCCATTCAAGGGCGTCCAATGGGGCAGCCAGTACGCGTTGCAACAGAGCCGAGAGGCCTTTTCCGAGGTAAAACAGTGTGTTCTACCCCCGCTGTGGGATGTGGATCTGCCAGATGATGTATCACGGGCCTGTGAGTTGAGGCTGTTACCGGCCACCTTCTTGAGCCAGGCTGGCGGAAGACAGTAGCCGACGAACTGAATACCGGATCTGGTACACATACGCTATATTTCGTAGACGGTATGATTTCCCCGTAATGGATGACGGAGCCAGCATGCAAGACTCAGCAATGATCGACTCGGACGTAGTCGCCGAGCTACAGGATGTCATGGGTAACGACTTTTCTGTGCTGGTGGAGTCCTTCGAACGTGATGGCAGGCAGCGCCTGGCCGCCCTGACGGCTGCGCTGGATGCCGGAGATACCGAGCGCTTTCGCCGGGAAGCCCATTCCTTTAAAGGCAGCAGCGGTAATTTGGGCGCCGTTCAGGTCTGTACCCTGTGTATGGAGCTGGAAGCCCTGGCCAATGAGGGGAACCTCACCCGGGCGGTTACTGTTCTTGAGCGCCTTGATGGCACATTCAAACAAGCCTGTGACGCGCTTAATGCCCTGTAATTTCCTGGCTGTGTGTTTATTGCGGGCAAAAAAAACCCTCTTCCAAAATGGGGTGGAAGAGGGGGGTTGTGAGCGCTATTGCTAGCGCCTTGGGGGGATAGCGGTTGAAGCCGGGGGTTACCCTGAACCTCATGGAAATCATGCTAACCATAAGTGCCATCAGGTGCTGTAAAAACGGGTGAGAAAATGTAAAAACTTGGCCGGCTTTTACGGCGTCAGTGTATTTTCCGCTGGAGTGCCTTGGCTGGTGTTGCCTGTTTTGTAAGAGATCTCTTACAAGCGTGTAGGAAATATTGGTATTTTTTGCCGAATAAAGGCGCACAAAACGCATGTGTTTTAATGTAAGGTGTTGATAGTTAACGGTTTTGTTTTGGTGCGTGTTTTTTGCACTGAGTTTTAATATTTTTTTTACCCAATCGGGAAAAAACCGTTGTTATAGTGGAGTCGTGTTCAAGGACAAGAGCACAGGGACAAGCAAGGATCGCAAGACACGGAAGTCACGGTGAGCGCAAAAAAGGGTCAGGACGACTCGACGCAAAAAGGGCGGCAGGATGCCGCCCTTTTATTTTGTCTGCTGAAAACCGTTTAGGCTTCAGGAGCAGCNGGAAGGCCTTAGCCTTNCCANTCGCGAACCAGCTTGTCGCGTTTGCCTTCAACGCCATCCCACTCTTCAGCGTCGTCCGGCGCGTCTTTCATTTCGGTAATGTTCGGCCATTTCTCGGCCAGATCCGCATTGATCTCCAGGAAGTCCTGCTGATCATCCGGCAGCTCATCTTCGGAGAAAATGGCATTCACCGGGCACTCCGGCTCACACAGTGCACAGTCGATGCACTCGTCCGGGTGGATTACCAGGAAGTTAGGGCCTTCGTAGAAACAGTCTACCGGGCACACTTCCACACAATCGGTGTGTTTGCAGTTAATGCAGTTTTCACCTACTACGAACGTCATAGCCTGTCCTCGCCAGGTGTCGTGATCTTCATACAGCGTCAACCCTCCGATTATAGCAGGATTANACGCGGTCTCGCTTGGGGTGGCGGTAGTCTAGCGGCATGGCCTGAGGCAGGCAAACGAAGACTTGATATAAGGTAATACCCTGCGATGGCCGGAGAAGACAGTCCGCGGCGGCTTGACTCCGCAGGCGCGCCTCATGCNGCGCTCCTGCAACCCTTAAAGGAGNCCTCTCAGCTTATACAGNGCTTCCAGCGCCTGCTTGGGCGTCAGCTCATCCGGGTCCAGTTCTGCCAGGGCCTGCTCGGCGGCGCTGGGCTCGGCAAAAAGACTGGCCTGGGCCGGTGCGGTGCTCGGGGTGCTGGCGGAGGCAATCACCGTGGGNGGNGCATCGTTCACCGTCAGGGTTTGCCCGGCTTCCAGCTCTCGCAGNTTCTCGCCGGCTTGCTGAATGACNCCGGCGGGCACCCCCGCCAGTTGAGCCACCTGCAGGCCGTAACTGCGGCTCGCCGGGCCTTCCTGTACCCGGTGCAGGAACACGATACGGTTGTCGTGTTCGCTGGCGGTAAGGTGGGCGTTGTAGATGCCGGGCAGTTGCTCCGGTAGCTGGGTCAGCTCGAAATAATGGGTGGCGAACAGGGTGAAGGCCTTGAGATTCCGGGCCAGATGTTCGGCAGCGGCCCAGGCCAGGCTCAGGCCATCGAAGGTGCTGGTGCCGCGGCCAATCTCGTCCATCAGCACCAGGCTCTTGGCGGTGGCATTGTTGAGGATGTTGGCGGTTTCTGACATTTCCACCATGAACGTAGAGCGGCCACCNGCCAGGTCATCCGAGGAGCCGATACGGGTAAAGATCCNGTCCAGATTGCCGATGCGGGCGCTGGCCGCAGGCACGCAGCTGCCCAGATGAGCCAGNAGGGCAATCAGCGCGGTTTGACGCATGTAGGTCGATTTACCGCCCATGTTCGGGCCGGTGATGATNACCATGCGGCGGGCATCATCCAGGTGCAGGCTGTTGGGCACAAAGGCGTCGTCCAGCACCTGTTCGACGACCGGGTGACGGCCATCCACGATCTCGATGATNGNNTCTTCATCCACCAGCTGCGGGCGCACCCAGTNCAGCGCCTCGGCACGCTCGGCCAGTGCNGCCAAGACATCCAGCTCGGCCACCGCCGCGGCNCAGCGTTGCAGCGGGTGCAGNTCGGCGGCCACTTTTTCCAGNAGCGCTTCGTATAGACGCTTCTCCAGGGTCAGCGCCTTGCTGGAGGCGGACAGCGCCTTGTCCTCGAACTCCTTCAGCTCGGGGGTGATGAACCGTTCGGCATTCTTGAGGGTCTGGCGACGCTGGTAATCTACCGGGGNATCGTCCGCTTCCCGACGCGACAGTTCGATGTAATAGCCGTGGACCTTGTTGTACTTCACCCGCAGGGTNGAGAAGCCGGTGCGTTCGCGCTCGCGGGTCTCGATATCCACCAGCACCTGGCCGGCGTTCTCGCTGATGGAGCGTAGCTCATCCAACTCCGGGCTGTANCCGGGGGCGATCACGCCNCCATCGCGAATCAGCATGGGCGGGTTCTCGATCACCGCGTTGCCGAGCAGTTCCACTTGCTCCGGGAACTGGCCAATGCGTTCGATCAGCTCATAAAAGGCATCGCTGGCAGGCAAGGTGCCAATCAGGGCCGGCAGGGACTTGAGGCTGGCATGCAGACGCGTCAGATCCCGCGGGCGGGCNGAGCGCAGCGCCACCCGGCCGAGAATCCGCTCCATGTCGCCGATGTCATTCAGCACATCGCGGGTCGACTCGAAACACCAGCCCTGGCGNAGGGCTTCAATCTGNTCCTGGCGCTGCTTGAGGGTGGTGCGGTTGCGCATGGGTTGGTGTACCCAGCGCTTCAGCTGACGGGCGCCCATGGCGGTCTTGGTGCTGTCCAGCACCCAGGCGAGGGTATGCTGCTCNTGGCCATCCAGGGTTTCGGTCAGTTCCAGGTTGCGACGAGTGGCCGCATCCATGGCCACGGTGTCGTCGAAGCTCTCTACCGTCAGGCCGGTGACATGGGGCAGCTCGCCGCGCTGGGTTTCTCTGGCATAGCCGAGCAGGGCGCCNGCGGCGGCTACGGCCACTGGAGTGGGTTCACCAAAGCCGGCCAGATCCTGTACCTGAAACTGCTGGCACAACTGGCGNCGGGCGGATTCTTCATCAAATTCCCAGTCCGGNCGCTTGCGGCTGCCGGCTTTGTCGCCCCAGCGGCCGGGCAGGGATTTGTCTTCGCTGTAGAGCAGCTCCGCGGGAGACCAACGCTCCAGCAGTGCCTGCAATTGTTCGCTGCCTTCCACCTGCGTGACCACAAANCGCCCGGCGGCCACATCCAGGCTGGCGCAGCCATGCTGGCCCTTGGTTTCATAGACGGCACANAGCAGGTTGTCGCGTCGCTCTTCCAGCAGCGCCTCGTCACTCACGGTACCNGGGGTCACGATGCGCACCACCTTGCGCTCCACCGGNCCCTTCGCCAGCGCCGGGTCGCCAATCTGCTCGGCAATGGCCACGGATTCACCCAGCTTCACCAGCCGTGCCAGGNAGCCTTCGNCGGCATGGNAGGGNATGCCNGCCATGGGAATCGGNTTGCCCGCACTCTGGCCGCGTTGGGTGAGGGTAATGTCCAGCAGCCGGGAGGCCTTCTGGGCATCGCCAAAGAACAGTTCGTAAAAATCCCCCATGCGGTAGAACACCAGCTGGTCCGGGTGCTCGGCCTTGATCGCCAGGTATTGCTGCATCATAGGTGTGTGTGAGGATAAATCGGAGTTCGTCATATCTGCGTTTCAGCCTGTTTATTCCTTTTATTTCGCTAATAATTCAGTGTCTTAGCGAAATATGTAATTTCCGGTAGTGTCCGTGGTCGTCCACGGAAATCCACCCCAATCCGCAAAATTAGTATAGGTTTTAGTATAGGTTTTCGTGCTGGGCCGATTTCTCGGTGATATACTGCTGAAAACCTATACCAAATCCTCTGCAGGCCAGACGGGGCCTGCGATGCGGGGGTTTGCTTGAAAGCGTTAGTGTTGGTGGATCAAAGCGATGGAGCATAACAAACAAGGCAGCAAGCAACTATCGGTCCGTGCCATTGAGGCAATGCGGCCCGGGGATAAGGTCAAAACCGACGGGGCTGAGAACGCCGGGTTGCGGGTTACCTGTGGCTCCTCCGGCCTGAAAACTTTTACGTATCGCTACCGGAGCCCGGAGACCGGCAAGCTGGTTCAGATCAAGATTGGCAACTTTCCTGGGGTGAAGCTTGCAGAGGCCCGTCTTGAGGTCTCCAGGATGAAGGAGCTGAGAGCTAAGGGGATTTGTCCCAAAGCTGAGCGTGATCGTCAGCTCCAGGCAGAGAAGGAGGTCAAGGCTGCACAGGCGGAGGCTGAGGCCGTTGCTGCATACACTGTGACAGATCTGGTTGAGCAGTATCTGACAGAGGTGATTGAGGACCGTACGGTGACTGATCCCAGAACCGGGGAGAAGAGACGGGTTCCTGGTGCGAGGAAGCCAAAGGGGCAGTGGGAGGTGCGCCGCACGTTGCACAACGATGTTGTCAGGGTGCTCGGGGAGCGACCAGCGGCGGAGGTGAAACGCAAGGATGTGGTCGATCTGATCAAGGAGGTTCTGGATCGGGGTTCCAGGGTTCAGGCAGGTAATGTCCTCAGAGAGCTGGTTGCTGCCTATGAGTATGCTATCGGGCTGGAGCGCCTGCCGGACGACTTCCCTAACCCTGCTTGGTTGGCGAAAGCCAGCCTGAAGACGGCCAGAATCCGAATGAGTCCGAATAAGGGCAAGAGGGTCCTGTCAGATAAAGAGTTGGCGGCCGTTCTGGCCTGGTTGCCGGGGTCCGGCTACTCCCCAACGCAGAAAAACGTAATGCGGTTCGCTCTCTGGACGGGCTGCAGGACGGGAGAGGTCTGTAATGCCGAATGGAAAGATGTGGATCTTGAAGCGGGAACCTGGCATCTGAGGGATTCAAAGAACGGCGCTGATCGGTATGTGCAGCTGCCGAGGCAGGCTGTGGAGTTTCTGAGGAATTTGAAGCTGAGTACGGATAAGTACCTGTTTCCCTCAACCCGTACCAAGAAGCCGATTCAGCAAAAGTCGCTAACCGAGACAAAATGGCATCTAAAGAACCCTGAAAAGGTCAAATATGGCCGGAATTATACTCCTGCCCAGCTCTGGCTCGACTCGATTCCTGACTGGTCGCCCCATGACCTGCGACGCACGGTGCGTACAGGTCTGGCACGTATGGGGTGCCCCAGTGAGGTGGCTGAAGCGGTGCTGGGCCACTCTAGGAAAGGGATTGAGGGCACCTATGACCTACATAGCTATGAGGCTGAGTGCCGGCAGTGGCTACAGCGGTGGGCGGACCACTTGGAGGTAGTGTCAGGATGCTGATTGGACAGAAGCTCGAGATGCATCAATTTGAGCATCCTCAAGGTGCCTTGCGGCAAGCCTCATGGCTTGGGAGTTCAGATTATCTCTAACCTCTATATCAAGTTGTAAGGGGTCTTGTAGTTCTCGCTTCCGTAATTCTTGAAGGACAAGCTCCTTCTCTACGAGCTTTCTAATGAGCTCCTCGTATTGCTTGATGATCTCGGCATGCCTCGCATTTTCCTTGCGTAGGCGGCCTAGTTCCTGGGTTTTTCTGTCCTCTACCAATGAATTGCGCGTTTTTCTGGCGCCTTCTAATCTTTGTTGATACTCATTTCTCAGTTTTTCGATGTGTGTTCTATCCTCACAAATCAGAGCTGCCAGGTGGGTGCTTTGTGACCTCCCTAGGTCTTTGGACGTACGTTTCAAACACATGGCTTCTTTTACAGGTAGCACAAAACTGAAAGTCCGCTTGTTTTTGTTTTTTCGGTAGCTGTAAGCATTCCATGCTCGTTTGATGCGCGCAAAAGCATCTGCCCCCGATCCGTTCTCCCAAATTTTTTCCAGTTCTTCCAAGATTGCCTCGTTTAATTGGTGAGGAGGTATGAATGAAAGTTCGGGGGAATGCGTTCTTTGTAAATACTGGTGGGCCCAATCTGACTTCTCTCTGTCTGAGCCAAGCCACTCTTTCGGTGGGATTGGTTTCTTCACTTTCAATACCCTCGATGCCTGATATTTTCATGACAAGTAAATCATACCGTATGAATTGACGTAAATATGATCATAATTGAGAATGGATCAAAATAGATATCATTTGTGCAAAATATGTACCTTGGCAATGCTCTAGTACCTATCTTGAATTACTTGCCCTCTGAAGAGCTGCAGGCCGCTGAGCGATATTTTTTGACTGCCTTTACCTATCAATTTGGTATAGACGAATGGGCTCAAATGTCTCTGGACCGTTTGGCGGGGAGGTTGGGAGTTAGTGAGAGATTAGCCCGTCATTCGATAGGGGTACTGGTTGACGAAGGTCTTCTTGATGCCCGGCGCGTTGAAGGTAGGACCGGAAGGCCGCCTTCCTATTATCGACTGTCAAAGCGCATTGCCGATTGGTTGGATCTCCAGGTTGGGCCAGTGAGAGTGGGGCATGATAGGTTGGTCAGGTTGCTAATCAGCACTCCTTCCCCCGGAGGGCTGGAGGACACGATGAAGAAAGATCGTACTTTTGGCCCTCCGAACCCTGATGCTCTGACTGTCGATAGCAAGCTTGTTCTTATAGTGTTGCTGACCAAGGCTGATTCCTGCGGTGTAGTCAGAAATTGTTCGACTTTCAGTTTGGCCAAGCAGGCGGGGATGTCAGTTCAAAGAGTACGTCGGCATTTGAGGAAGCTTTGGCGGTTAGGGTACATGCGAGATGTGGTTGCTGGGATTGTGAGTGATATAGGAATCGGTAAGTGCCCAAGCATCTATTTCCTCAACTTGGCGCACCCCACTTTTGAGGCTAACTGGTATGGTCGGGTGTTTGTCCTTCATATACAAAAGAAAGAGCAGTATTACCGGGGTCGAGAGATTTCTCAATTGATAAGGATTCTCAATAATGGCTGTGAGGATGATTCCTGCGTTGCTATTGAATATGACCCTGGAAACTATCTGTTACCTGTGAAATGTGAAAATGACGTTGCCAAAAGACTTAAAAGTGCTGTGCTCGATGGACTTGAAGATTATCTGCAGGCTGTCTTGGACGATTTTACAGGTCGAATATTGACCGATAGCTTTTTGTTCATTGGTAATCAATTTCTACCAGAACCAAGTTTCGATCTGCGCTCAGAAATACAGAAACTGCTATGTGTGAAGGAGAAAGACGAAAATCACGATGAGCTCGCCTCTAGAGTGGCAAGCTTCCTATCCGGCTGGATATGGAGAGCGGCGAGAATGAAATCTGAAGTGTTAAACAGAAAACTGAGTGTGATGCGCTTGCTTATGGCTCCAGGCAGTGGGATATCGCTCTTGCGCTCAACTGAGAGCGATAAGTTATTGACTTTAAAGGTTATCGCCGCCCCGCCATCAGGCAGAGATTTGGCTCCAGGGATATACCAAGGGGGCTCAGTCAATTATGTGAAATCAGCCCAGGAAGTCATTCGTGTAGACTTGTCTGCAAAAGAGCAGTACGAAATTGGCCTGCTTGTGAAGCCAAGTGTAAAGACGAAAAAGGGGGCTGTAGACACGAAGGTTGCTATCGAGGATGAGGGGTAGTTGCATGCCTTGGATAGCATTGATTTAAGCTGTGAATTGATGTCAGTCTCAAGCTCATGAGTGATGATGATTTGTCGGCCTTCTGGGTACGATAACCCCTTTCGAGAAATCGTAACCGATTGTTTTAACTGAACAGCGCTATTTGGCCCCTGTCTGCCGGATAAAGGCCTTGGAATGGGCTTTTCAGTTCCTAAAGGCCTGCTTTGAATGTCGGTACTAGATATATAGTCATTACCCAGCCCACTTGTGAAGGCTGGTATACGTTAGTTGGTTGAGTAACGGGGGATGCAGGTTGGCCCAAACCAACCTTATGACGAGTAAATTTCAATCAGTGCGCTGGTACCTATGAAGAAACCATAGGTACCAGACAATGAGAAAACGACATTCAGGCAACACCAACCTCAAACTCCACTATGAATCAGTCTGGGAAGGCTTGCCAGTACTGGCAAGGCATGACCGCCCCCTTGCGGAGAATTACCTGACTTCTATCCGCGACACTCTAGATCTAGCAATCACTGAGCACCCGAGAACGTGTGTCATCCATTTCGTTGCTAGGCTGCCGTACGGTTGGTCGGGCCCCAAAGGGGGGCAGGTAAGCGGCTTCATCAAATCTCTTCGTTCGCAGATCCGGTGCGATTTGAAGCGTAAGCGCTGCCAGGGAAAACGGGTTCATGACTGCCATGTTCGCGTGATCTGGTGTCGCGAATTCGGTGGGGAAGGGCAGCCCCACTACCATATTGCCATTATGGTCAACAGAGATGCCTATTCTGCTTTGGGGCGTATCTCAGGTCAGCAAGAGCCGGACTACCCTTGGTGGTTGGCGGAAGAGCAAGCAGTTAGCAACATGGCAGAGCGTATTCAGCGAGCCTGGGGTCGCACTCTTGGTCTGACTGGGAGCCAAGGAATCGGTTTAGTCCATTTCCCAGATAGCGCGATTCAGCTGATTTCAAAAGGGTCTTCTATGTATACCGCGCAATATCAGGAGATGTTCAGGCGTATGAGCTACCTGGCAAAGGTGGATACCAAACTTTATGACGATGGGTTTAGGAACTTTGGCTGCAGCCAGAGAGGAGGTGAGTAAGTTTTTACGTTGCTGCGCTATCGCATGAACGAATGACGAGGAGAATTTCATGCGATTCATGCGGCT
>PAJO01000024.1 GCA_002706085.1 Alcanivoracaceae bacterium
GTTATCGCGCCGCGACCGAGCGCAGCGAAGGAACGCCCGCAGGGCGGCCCCGAAGGGGTGAGCGGAGCGAATAACCGACGCCTACGGCAAGCAGGGAGGAGTCAATCGGGCTTTTCCCGCAAATCGGCGAAGACCCGAAAAAAGCATGGGGCTAAAACGAAAAAAGGCACCCGATTGGGTGCCTTCTTTCTTTGTATGGCGCGCTGGGGAGGAGTCGAACCCCCGACCTTCTGGTTCGTAGCCAGATGCTCTATCCAGCTGAGCTACCAGCGCTTTTCCATCTCGTTGCTGTATCGCCCCGAGAGGCTGCGCATTATTCCGAAAGCCCCTCGATGAGTCAAGCGCAGATCGCTCAAAAGTTCAGCAATCAGTCTTCTTCTGTTTCCATCTGCTTTTGCAGGTAGTTTTCGATACCCACCAGATCGATCAGATTGAGTTGGGTTTCCAGCCAATCCACGTGCTCTTCCTCGGATTCCAGGATGCGCTTGAGCAGATCACGGCTGATGTAATCCTGGATGGATTCCATGTAGGCAATTCCTTCACGCAGATCAGGAATGGCCATTCTTTCCAGTTTCAGGTCGCACTGGAGCATTTCTTTGGTGTTCTCGCCAATCATCAGCTTGCCGAGATCCTGCAGGTTGGGGATACCTTCCAGGAACAGAATACGCTCCACCAGCCAATCGGCGTGTTTCATCTCGTCGATGGACTCGTGGTATTCCTTTTCATACAGGGCTTGCAGGCCCCAGTCCTGGTACATCTTGGCGTGCAGAAAGTACTGGTTAATCGCTACCAGTTCATTGCCGAGTGCCCGGTTCAGGTACTCAATGGCCTTGGCGTCGCCTTTCATGGGGGAATCTCCGTCCTGTGAACATGGGTTTGGGGTACCCGTATTGTTCAGCAATAACGTGACAGAGACAAGTCAAACAAAGGAAAAGCGCTTGCAATACAAGCGCTTATGGAAATGAGAACGATTTTTATGCCGGCTGTGGCCAATAGACCACAGCTTCATTGGAAGAGTGCGAGAAAGAGGACGTCTGGCTTGCGCTACGGGCCTCACGCAGTTCCTGACGGGCGTGTCGGGCACATTTTCCACACTGACTTCCAACCCCAAGTTCCCGACGAAGATCACGCAGGCTGTCGCAGCCGTTTTCGACCGCTTCCCGTATTTGGTTGTCAGTAATGCCCTTACAGATACAAACGTACATATAACGCCATTCCTCAATCTCTGGGGACGATGCTAAACCTAACGCGAATCATTATCAACTACTTTTGTTCATGTTCCTCTTTGCCGTAATGACCCGGTCACAGGGCGCCGCACCCAGTGATGCCCTCCAGGAGTGTTCCCACCCCAGCACAGCGCGTCCTGCGGGCTCGATCCCTCGCAAACAAAGACAGAAAGAACGCTGACCATGGGGCAAGAGACCACAGAGGGAGACCGGTTCGCTCCAGGTGATGCCCTTTTCAGGTTTGGTTATCTGCACCAATGAAGTGCCAACAGACGGGTGAAAAGAAATCCGGGATGAGAGGAGCATAAAAAAACCCGCCGAAGCGGGTTTTTTTAAGTGCCTTACTGATCCATAGATCAGGAAGTCTTCTTCTTGGCAGGTGCACGCTTGCGTGCAGCCTTCTTGGCTGGCGCTTTGCGGGTGGCCGCCTTTTTCGGAGCCGCTTTCTTGGCAGCCGCTTTTTTCTTGGCAGGAGCTTTGCGAGTTGCCGCTTTTTTGGCTGCAGTCTTGCGCTTGGGCGCAGCAGACTTCTTGGCAACGCGCTTGGCCTTGGCAGCGGCACGCTTGGCGGCGGCCTTGGCTTTCTGCTCGGCTTTCTTCTGATCCGCTTTGGCTTTTTTAGCCAGCTTGCGTTCGTGATCACGCAGCTTGGCTTTCAGGTTGCGCTCAGCGGTACGCAGTTTTTTCACTTCACGGGCAACAACTTTCTTGGCTGCCTGGATCTCGGCGCGCATTACCTTGGTTTCACCGCGCAGATCCTGAAGCTTGAGACGAAGGGTGTTCATCTTGCCGCGAGCGGTGTCAACAGCACGCTTCGCCGCAGCGGTCGGCTTTGCTTTCGCCTTGTCACGCTTGGCCGCAGTATCTGCACGCAGCTTGGTGAGTTTACCGTTCTCGGTCTCAAGTTTGGTGCGGTGCTTGCCCAGCTTACCTTCAACCTGAGCCACTTTCTTCTGGGCCTGGTCCACAGCCTTCTGCTGCAGTTTTACCTTGCCTTCAGCGTTGGAAACAGATTTCGGCAGTGCCGGAGCTTTCGGTGCTGCCGCCTTTTTTGCTGCTGGTTTACGGGCCGCAGTTTTTTTTGCGGCAGCCTTCTTTGCTCGAGCCATGTTTGATCTCCTAAGCTATAGCGTTGTCATCATTACTGCGACAAGGGAAAAATAGCATAAAAAAAAATCGGTTGGTACATTATTTGATCAATTCAAAATTTCTTTTTTCATTTGCGTCCTCTTTTTCTCTTTTTCCAAAAAAATCGGCAATGAAAATTACGCGCAAACGAAGTGTTTTTTCTGTTTCTGTCTTCCCTCCAAACGATAAAATAATCGACACCGTTATCCCGTCTTTTTGTCTCTGATACCTCCCATTACGCACCCCTTCCGGCTTCACACCGCCAAAAGATGCGTTTTTTATGCATGCAGGCAGGTATATAAAAGGAAGGAGCTACCGAGTGGCCCCGGGCAACGCCGGTTCTTTGACAATAAATAATTCGCTGCGGCTTTCTGCTCAATCCCTGCAAACACCTCTGCCCTCCCTTCTGCGTCCGAGCCCTGCCCTGCACAAAGAAAACCTCGCTTTCAAAACACGCATTTCTGTACCGCCCAGAAGATCAAGGAAGAAAAATAAGCGCCCCCCTGGGGGCCCAACCCCGGCTGGCAACATTATTTTGGGTAGAACAGTGACAAAATGATTGGCTGTTTGACGGAGGATAATGCTGCTGCCGGGTCTCCCGGACCGGACGGCTCTTATGGCCGTTGAGGCAGTCTGGCAACCAGTAGCACACACTTATGTGATGACGAGCTCGGTCTTATACCTAAGGAGCCTGTCTGCAAATGGGCGCCGCTTAATCTGAACCACCTGCATGGGCAAGCCATCTCTGTCAGCATTTTCCAATGCGTTATCCCACGGGTTAAAGGCGGCGTTACTCTGCACAGAAAGACACACCAAGCAGCAGGAGGGGAACCCTCTCAAAGGGAGAGTCATCAAGGTGGCGATAGCGATGCGCAGCAGCTTACAGGGGGAGGACAGAGAGAAGCGATGGGCCGGCGAGCCGGTAGAAACAAAAAAGGAAGCCGAAGCTTCCTTTTCTTTATGACGATGGTGAGCAGATTCAGGCTTTCAGGCCACTCAGCACCCGATCACGAATGTCGTCAACAGAACCCACGCCAGCCACACGGACATAAGCCGGAGCATTGGCCTCGCCTTTGGCGGCCAGATCCTGATAGAAATCCACCAGAGGACGGGTCTGGGACTGGTAGACTTCCAGGCGCTTGCGAACCGTCTCTTCCTGGTCGTCATCGCGCTGCACCAGCTCTTCACCGGTTTCGTCATCCTTGCCTTCGACTTTCGGCGGGTTGTACTTCACGTGGTAGACACGACCCGATGCCGGGTGCACGCGGCGACCACTGAGCCGCTCGATGATTTCTTCATCATCCACGTCAATTTCAACAACGAAATCGATATCCACACCCTGCTCAACCAGCGCCTGGGCCTGGGGAATGGTGCGCGGGAAGCCGTCGAACAGGAAACCGTTGGCGCAGTCATCTTCTGCGATACGCTCCTTGACCAGACCCAGAATGATGTCGTCGGAAACCAGGCCGCCAGCGTCCATCACTTTCTTGGCTTCCAGGCCCAGCGGAGTCCCCGCTTTTACCGCAGCGCGCAGCATGTCACCGGTGGAAATCTGAGGAATATTGAACTGTTCCTTGATGAACTGCGCCTGGGTGCCCTTGCCCGCACCGGGGGCACCAAGCAGGATGACACGCATAGGATTCTCCAACTTTCTGTGGTCAAAAGAGGCATCAGGGGGCCTCCGAAGGGGTGCAACTTTACCCTGAGGCCCCGTTCATCACAAGGGACAGCCGTTGCGACCTAGGTCGCAAGCGGTCAGTTAGCCGGATTACGGCGAACCCAATTGCAGGGCCGCCGGAGAGGTCTGGGGCATCGTCAAGGGGACGGGGGCCGCACTGATGGCAGCCTGATCCACCGAGGCACCCGGTGCCGGCGTATAACGGGCTCCGATCACCAGATCCGCGTCGCTGTCCGGATACGCCTGCAGCCAGTCCCCCTCCGTCAGCACCACCGAAGCAGGGAAACTTGGCACGACCTGGCGGTGGGCAGCCAAAGGCTGGCCTTGCGAACCGGCCTCACGAATATAGACAAACAGAGTGCCCCCAGCGGGCAGGTCTCCCCCCTGAACCACGGATCGAATGGAGGCAAACACTCCCTGGCGCGCTTTCTGTGCACGGGCATTGTCCAGCCCCCTGCGGAGCAAATCGCCTGTCTCACCCTCGCCATGGCGGCTCAATAATGATTCCCAGCCCTGTATGGAAAGGTCATAGCGCCCCGCCCGGTCGGCAGACATGGCCAGTAACATCCAGGCGCCATCATGGGCCGGTTCACGGTCAAGCACCCAGCGAATGTCTTCCAGTGCCGGGTCAGTGAGCTTGCCGCCGGCCTGTTCAATACGGGAGCGAGCCAACAGCAAATGCATGGAGGGGTCATCCGGTGCCAGCGCCACCGCTTTCAGCGCCGCTTCCTCGCTTTGCACCGGGGCACCGAGTTGGTCGTACAGTGAGCCCAGCGCGTACCATCCGATGGCGGAAGGATTGTGGGTGAGCTCGGACTGCAGCACCCGCACCAGCGCCCCGGCCGGCACATCTGCTGCCGCCTTGGTGGGGGGCTTGCCGGCAATGATGTCTTGAGCCACCGAACGGTAATCCTGTTGATGCTGCAACCAGGGGCCGGTGTGTTCGTTATAGCCAATCAGACCATAGCCTGCCGCAGCCAGTACAACGACGATCAGGGGAATACCCAACGCCCCACTCACCGACCGCCCGGCCTTGCGGGCTTCCTGTCGCCACAGCCACCACAGCATGACCGCCAGCACCAGCAGCATGATCAACGCCACAACTATCCACATCATGAGGCGTCTCCTTCATCATCATTGGCTTTGGCACTGGCGTGGCGGAGCAGCATAACGATCAGTAGGCCGCCCCCACCCAGCAGGATCAGCGGTACCAGCCATAGCACCGAAGTCTGTGCATTGACCGGCGGACGATAGCTGACAAAGTCGCCGTAGCGGGAGACAAAATAGTCGACGATTTCATCGTCACTTCGTCCTTCCAGAATCATGCTGTGCACCCGGGTACGCATATCCTGGGCAATGCCCGCGTCAGAATCGGAAATGCTCTGGTTCTGGCACTTGGGGCAACGCAGCTCTTCGGTCAGCACCCGAAAGCGTTGCTCTTGCTGTTCATTGTCGAACTGGTAAACATCAATGGCTGCCAGGGCCGCAACCGGCAGCAAGCTTGCCAGCAGAGCACACAGGAAAAAACGCTTCATTGTGCACCTCCCTGACCACTTTGCTCAGCGGGCATCAAAGGCAAGAACTTCTCCTTCCATACCCGTTCATTCAGATCACCGGCATGACGCAGCACAATCTCGCCCTGCGGATTGATCAGGAATGTCTCCGGAGCGCCATAGACCCCCAGGTCCAGACCCAGCTGGCCATCCGCATCGACAATCACATGGGTGAAGGGGTTGCCGAGATTCGCCAGGTACTGACGGGCCGCCGGTGTTTCATCTTTATAGTTCAAGCCGGCGATAGGCACTCCCTGCGCCGCCAGAGCCAACAGGAAGGGGTGCTCGACATGACAGGTCGGGCACCAGGTCGCCCACACATTCAACAACTGCCAACGCCCGGTCAGGGACGCTTCGGTAACGGTTTCTTCGGTCAACAATGACGACAAAGAGAATGCCGGTACCGGTTTGCCCACCAGTGCCGAAGGCAGCTCTTGCGGATCACGACCGAGGCCACTGGCCAGCAACACCGCAAGCAGGATGAACCCCAGCAGCGGCAGGAACACCCAGGGGGAATTAGGCTTCATTGGTCGCTCCTTTTTGTTCGCGCTCGGGCTGTTCACGCTCTGATACGCGCTGGACACTGTCATCGGCAAACCGCTGACGGCGATAACGCTTGTCGGACAGCGCCAGCCCACCACCCAGAGCCATGATCAGGGCGCCCAACCAGATCCAGCGGATACCGGGTTTGAAGTAGATACGCACGGCCCAGGCCTCTCCCCCTTTAAGCGGTTCGCCCATGGCCACATACAGGTCGCGCCAGAAACCGGCATCAATTGCCGCTTCAGTCATGATCTGCCGGCCAGCATGGTAGGTACGCTTCTCCGGGTGCAACAATACGATGGGTTGATCCTGCCAGTAGACCTGGAAGTGGCCACGCGTAGCATCGAAGTTCGGGCCGCGGTATTCGTCAAGGCTGTCGAACACGAAGCGGTAGTCCCCAAGTGTTGCCTCGTCACCGGGTGCCATGCGGATATCCCGCTCCACTTCGTGAAAACTCACCAGTGCGATCCCCGCTACCATGACGGCCAAACCGCAGTGAGCAATCACCATGCCCCAGTAACTGCGGCCAAGCTTTCGCAGCCCGGTGAAGAGCCCCTGTTGATAGGCCAACGCCCGACGCAACACATCATCCACATGGGCAAAGATCAGATAACACGCCAGCATGATGGCCACCACACCCTGCCAGGGGGACGGCTCCGGGATACGGGCGCCGAACCAGCCCGCCACAATGGCAGCCGGCACCAGCGGCAACAAACGCTTGACCAGTATGCCGCTGTCCTGNCGCTTCCAGTTGCTGAAAACCCCGGGAATCAGCAGCAGGATCAGCAGGAACGTCAGNGGCACGAAGAAGCCGTTGAAGTAAGGGCTGCGAATGGAAATCTTCAGATCCATCCATTCAAAAAACAACGGNGCGATGGTCCCCACCAACACGACNGACATGGCGGTCAGCAGCAGCAGGTTATTGCCCAACAGGAATGCCTCGCGGGACAACGGTTTGAAACCGGCATTGCTACGCAAGGCGGATGCACGTGCGGCGAACAGCGTCAGCCCCCCACCCGCAACCACCACAAGGAAACCCAGGATAAAGGCACCNCGTTCCGGGTCATTGGCGAAGGCATGCACCGAGGTCANNACGCCAGAACGCACCAGGAACGTGCCCAGCAAACTCATGGAAAAAGTGATAATCGCCAACAACACCGTCCAGGCGCGGAACATGTTGCGCTTTTCACTGACCGCCANCGAATGNATCAGNGCTGTCCCGGCCAGCCAGGGNAACAGGGAGGCATTTTCTACCGGATCCCAGAACCACCAGCCACCCCAACCCAGTTCGTAATAGGCCCACCAGGAACCCAGNGCGATGCCTACGGTCAGGAAACACCAGGCNACGGTNGTCCAGGGACGNGCCCATCGGGCCCAGGCCGGATCCAGGTTGCCGGCCAGCAAACCGGCNATGGCAAANGCAAAGGCGACGGAAAACCCNACATACCCCATATAAAGCATGGGCGGGTGCACNATCAGCCCGGGGTCTTGCAGCAGCGGATTCAGGTCGGCGCCATCNAGGGGAAACCAGGGCAAGGTGCGATCGAACGGGTTGGATGTGAGCAGCATGAACAGCAGGAAACCCACNGCAATCATGCCCATCACGGACAACACCCGAGCCACCATCACCAGGGGCACACTGCGACTGAGCAACCCGACCATGGCGCCCCAACCCGCCAGCATCCAGCCCCACAACAGCAACGAGCCTTCGTGCCCCCCCCAGATGGCGGACAGCCGATAAGCTAACGGCAANGCCGAATTGCTGTGGTTGGCAACATAGGAAACCGAGAAGTCATTGTTATAGAAGCAGTAGCCCAGCATGACCATGGCAATCGTCATGGCCAGCCACTGTAACCAGGCTAACGGGCGGGCGTACCACTGCCATGCGACGATATCGCGTTGCACGCCGATCAANGGGAACACAGACAGACACAGGGCCGCTGCCAATGCCAACCAAAGGGAAAGATGACCGATTTCTGCCGCCACGAAAGCTCCTGAATCTGCAAAAAGGGGTTAATCGCCCAGCGAATACCTGTCCCTGCCGTGCTGCGCGCGCATAGCATCTGTGCATGGTAAGGCAATTGCAAGTCCGTNNCGGAGNGNNTGANNCNCNCTTTTATTNTCCCTCNNAGGTCCGACAACCGTCTTTTTNGTCCGTTCATCGGTCATTTTCGGTAACAACATCACTCCGACATATTTTGAGACGCTTGCTATTCGTATGCTTTCACNATGCTTTGCTAGTATCAGTCTCGCCNTGACNGCGTGTCACCCGGCTGACGAAAAAACGACATAAATCATCCATATACTCGGAATGCGCCGCCTTGGCCTTCATGGAGTAAGATTTTGAGCACAACACCAGAACAGAAGTCTTCTTACGCTCGCGAGGANCTGCTCGCCTGCGCCCACGGGGAGCTNTTTGGCCCCGGCAACGCACGGCTGCCCTTGCCGAACATGCTGATGATCGATCGCATTGCTCACATCAGCGACGAAGGCGGCANCTATGGCAAAGGCCAAATCATTGCCGAACTGGATATCACCCCTGATCTCTGGTTTTTCGACTGCCACTTCGAGAGCGACCCGGTCATGCCGGGCTGTTTGGGTCTGGATGCTACCTGGCAACTGCTGGGCTTTTTCCTCGGCTGGAAAGGCAACCCTGGCCGCGGCCGGGCACTCGGTGTTGGCAACGTGAAATTTTCCGGGCAGATCCTGCCCACCGCCAAGAAAGTCACCTATCGACTGGATGTGAAGCGGGTGATCACCCGCAAACTGATTCTCGGCATCGCTGACGCCACNGTGTCGGTGGATGGCCGCGACATCTACAGCGCCGAAGACCTGCGGGTCGGCCTGTTCACTTCCACCGACGGATTCTAGGAGTTCCCCATGCGCCGCGTCGTAATTACTGGCATGGGCATCGTGTCCTGTCTGGGCAATGATGCCGACACCGTTACCCAATCCCTGAAGGAAGGCCGTTCCGGCATTCGCTTCAACGATACCTATAAGGAAATGGGTATGCGCAGCCAGATTGCTGGCGTGCCGGACATCAATCTGGATGATTTCATCGACCGCAANCCGCGTCGCTTCATGGGGGATTCTGCGGGCTACGCCTATGTTGCCATGCAACAAGCCATTGCCGATGCCGGGCTGTCCGAGGCTGAAGTCAGCAACGAGCGCACCGGCCTGNTCGCCGGCTCTGGCGGCCACTCTTCCCTGAACCAGGTNGAAGCCGCCGATATCGCTCGCTCCCGTGGCGTCAAACGAGTGGGCCCTTATATGGTGCCGCGCGTCATGGCCTCCACCGTGTCCGCCTGTCTGGCCACACCGTTCAAGATTCAGGGCGTCAATTACTCCATCACCTCTGCTTGCGCCACCAGCGCCCACTGTATTGGTAACGCGGTAGAGCAAATCCAGCTGGGCAAACAGGATCGCGTGTTTGCCGGTGGGGGTGAAGAAGAGCACTGGGCACTGAGCTGTCTGTTCGATGCCATGGGCGCCCTGTCCAGCAAGTACAACGACACGCCGGAAACAGCNTCCCGTGCNTACGACGCGACCCGTGACGGCTTCGTCATCGCCGGTGGCGGCGGGATGCTGGTGCTGGAAGCCCTGGANGTCGCCCAGGCCCGCGGCGCCAAAATCTACGCAGAAGTGGTGGGCTACGGTGCCACCAGTGATGGCCATGACATGGTTGCCCCCAATGGCGAAGGGGCCGCGCGCTGCATGCGCCAGGCCATGGCCCAGTTTGAGGGTCAGGTGGACTACATCAACGCCCACGGTACCAGCACCCCGGTGGGTGACGTGGCGGAGCTGAAAGCCATCCGCGAAGTGTTTGGTGACAATGCACCGGCCATCGGCTCCACCAAGAGCCTGTCTGGCCACAGCCTTGGGGCCGCCGGCGTCCACGAAGCCATTTACTGCCTGCTGATGATGCAGAACAACTTCACCGCCCTGAGCGCCAACATTGAAACCCTGGACGAAAATGCAGAAGGCTTGCCAATTCTGACCACCGGCAAGGACACCGGCCCCAGTGTTGTGATGAGCAACAGCTTCGGCTTCGGTGGCACCAATGCCAGCCTGCTGATGAAGAAGTGGGACTGAAGAGCAGTTAACAGCTAATAGTGAACAGTTAACCGCGAAACAGAAAAACCGGCGAAAGCCGGTTTTTCTGTTTTGAACGTAGTGCGTGTTGCTAGAACTTGTGAATCAGCCCGACGGAAAAGGCCATGCCGGATTCGTCCACATCAGTGGTGGAGCCCACCGGGTCGAAGTCGGTATCCGAGGCGGAAACCAACGCATAGGTGGTGGTCTGGTCGCCGAGCGTGTAGTCCGCGCCCACCGTCAGCATCTTGATATCCAGATCCAGATCACTGCTGTCCAGCATGCCAATTTGCCCCTTCAGGGCAATACGCTCGCTGAGCCCAAAACGGCCGCTCAGCAGATAGGACATCAGATCCCCTTCATCGCCACCGTAGGGGTCAAATTCACTGCGCTCAACAATAGCACCGAACTGCGCGCTGTCACCCAGATTGAGCCCGAACGAGCCGCGCAGGGTATCAAGATCCCCACCGATGAGCGGGCCAAACGGAGCAAAATCAATACTGGTATAACTGCTCTCATAGGCCAGTGCAGCATAGATCGCCTCCGCTTCAAGCGTTGCGGAAAGCCCCCAGGTATCTGTCAGGCCATCCTGGGTTCGTGCATTGGCACCGGTACCCACCACCTCCTCTTCACCGGGGGCGACCTGCGCGCGGACGGTGACACCGCCGAAATCAGGGCTTTGCCAGTTTACCGTGTTGCTGTTGCGGCGCTGGCCAAGGAACACCACATCCATATCCGCGACGGTGTCGTTGAATTGGTCAATCCTGCCTTCGGCCAGTTTAACGACGCTGTCGTAACGGCCAGCGAAGACCTTACCGACTGCGCTGCTCAAGCCAAGAAAGCTGTTGCGGGTGCCGAAGGTATCGCTGCTGTCACCGTCAGCGTCATAGCTGACTTCCATTTGATAAATCACGCTCAGGCGATCATTAATCAGCGGCTCCTCTCCCTTGATGCCCAGGCGGGAATTGTTGCTGGAGACAAACCAGGCGTCAGACAGATCCTCTTCTGAAAACACCAACCCTTGTGGGTAATCACGGGTTTTGTCCAGGCTCAGGTTCAATTTACCGTAAAAGGCAGGGGCCGCCAGGGCCGACACCGGCAAGGCTCCTGCAATGGCTGCGGCCATCAATGTTTTTTTCATTTCCCTTCTCCCTGTTTGGAAATTGTGCAACACGCGCCTCAATATATGACGCTTTAGTGACAACCAACAACTGGAAAAAGGGAGGATTCTGGCCAGAGCGCGGACGTTATCCGCTTTACTTCCAACTGACGACGCCACCAACAAAAATCGCCATCTCGGATGTGAGGAAAGATTGACTCCCAACTCGCCGTAGGAGCGTCGCTCGCGGCGCGATTCCCAACGCTCAAAATCGCGCCGCGAGCGACGCTCCTACGGCAAACCGGGAGGAATCAGTCGGGCTTTTCCCTAAAATCCGCGAAGAACCAAAAAAAAGCCCCCGGAGGCCGGGGGCGGAAAATACCGTCATAGCTGTTTTGCTCACCGCGTGATGAGCTCTCCCGAGCCTGATGACGATAGGCACACAAGGTCGATTGCTATCACAATCAGAACCAGCGGCTGTCCATGTCCATGAAGGTGCTATCGGCATCAACAAGTCGTTGAGCGTCCAACTCCACACGGGGTAATTCCCACCGGAAGAAATAAGTGGCTGCCATCAGTTTTCCGTTGGCAAAGTCTTCATCTTCCGGGCGATCCAGTTTCACCGCAGCGTTGGCCTGACGTAGCCACATCCAGGCAGCGACGGTGTGTCCCACCAGCTGTAGATAGGCGTTACCGTTCGACAGGGCGACCCGCGGCCCTTTGTCGGCCATCAGTTTGCCGCTGGCTTCCGTCGCCGCCTGAATCTTCGGCAACATCGCTTGCAAGGCTGTCGCAAATGGCTTGCAGCGAGCATCTGAAGTGGCCTCGACATCGGCCATGATTTTACCTGCGAGCAGCTGCATGCCTTTGCCATTGGCCTGCCATACCTTGCGACCAAGCAAATCGAGACCATGAACGCCGGTGGTCCCTTCATGAATAGGGTTGAGACGGTTATCACGCCATACCTGTTCGACCGGATATTCGCGGGTATAACCGGCACCGCCAAACACCTGAATCGCCATATCGTTGGCTTTCAGTCCATATTCAGACGGCCAGGTTTTCAGCACGGGCGTCAGCAAATCCAGCAGCAATTCCGCATCGCGGGAGCTCTGCGCTTCGCCGCTTTCAATTTCATCCACCAGCCGATAACCGTAAAAGCTCATGGCCAGCGCCGCCTCGGCATAAGCCTTCTGCGTCAACAGCAACCGGCGCACATCGGCGTGCTCAATGATCGGCACCATGGGCTTGCTGAAATCGGCTGCATCCGGGTGCCGCCCTTGTAAGCGGTCACGGGCATAATCCAGGGCATAGCGGTAACCCCGGTAGCCCAGCAATGCGGCACCAAAACCAACGCCAACCCGCGCTTCATTCATCATCTGGAACATGTAACGCAGGCCTTGATGGGCCTCGCCTACCAGATAGCCATGACAGTCGTCGTTATCACCAAAGGTCAGTGCTGTGCTGGTGGTGCCACGGTAACCCAGTTTGTGGATCAGTCCGGCAAGAATGACATCATTGCGCGGCCCCGGGTTACCCTGCTCATCCAGCCGATACTTCGGCACCACGAACAGAGAAATACCCTTGACCCCTTCCGGGCCACCGGGAATTTTGGCCAGCACCAGGTGCACGATATTGTCTGCCAGCTCGTTTTCACCGCCGGAGATAAAAATCTTGTTGCCCTTCAAACGATAGCTGCCGTCGTCCTGCGGTACCGCGCGGGTACGAATATCGGCCAGCGACGAACCGGCGTGCGGTTCTGTCAGCGCCATGGTGCCGGTGAAACGGCCCTGCATCATGGGTTCGAGGTAGCGCGCCTTGAGCTCATCACTGGCAAAGTTACGAATCACATTGGCCGCCGCCGCGGTCAGAAACGCATAGGCCGTCGAGCTGGGGTTAACGCAGGTAAACATGCCCTTGCAGGCCGCAGCCGCAATATCAGGCAATTGCATGCCGCCTTCTTCAAAGCTGGCACGGGAAGAGAGAAAGCCCGCATCGATGTAGGCATCAAACGCCGCTTTCACTTCCGGGCGCATAACCACCTTGCCATCCACAAACTGCGGCTCTTCCTTGTCGGCAAGGCTGTTGTGATCGGCAAACTTTTCCCGCGCGAGTTTTTCGGCCGTATCCAGTGCCGCCTCGATAGTGTCACGGCTATGTTCGGCAAAACGCTCCCGTTCGAAAAGGGTGTCGGTATCCAGCACCTCGAACAACTGGAAGCGCAGATCGCGACGGTCCAGAATCACATCACTCACAACATCTCTCCCGTTTTTTCGACACAGCTTGCCATCCTGCCCTGCTCTCTGGCATTGTCGCCTATGACTAATTCATGGTGGAACACGACAGAATGTATCAAGTCGCCGTTTTGGCCTTCGATGGCGTTTTTGCCTCTGCACTCACCGGAGTGGTGGATCTCTTTACCCTGACCGGGGTGACCTGGAACCGTATCCATGGACAGCCTCTGGACCAGCAATTCCAGGTGCGAATCGTCTCCAAGGATGGTAATCCCGTGCGCTGTACGCCCTCCATCCGCATGGCCGTTGACGCCTCTATTGATCAGATCGACAAAGTGGATCTGGTGGTAATTCCAACCATTGGTGCACCGATAGAGCAAGTGCTTGAACAACAACGGGACGTATTGCCCTGGCTGCGCCGCATCCATGCCGCAGGTGCTGATCTGGCCAGCAATTGCACCGGCGCTTTTCTGCTGGCAGAAGCCGGCCTGCTGGACGACTGCACGGCCACCACCCATTGGGGGTTCAGTCAGCAATTCCGGCAACGCTATCCGCAAGTCAAACTCAATGAGCGCGAACTGATCACCCGCGAGGGCAATATTTTCTGTGCCGGTGGGGGGACCGCCTGGCGAGACCTGACCATTCTGCTGGTAGAACGCTATTGTGGGCCGGATCTGGCCAGGGAACTGTCCAGAGCATTCGTGATTGATGTGCGTAACGACCTGCAGAGTGTGTATGCCGGGCTTCCCGCTCACTCCTATCATCAGGACGAGCAAGTACAAACCGTGCAGGCCTGGATTCATGAACACTTTCGTGAATCCACGTCACTGGCAGAGCTTGCCGAGAAAGTGCATCTCAGCCCCCGACAACTGCAGCGCCGCTTTACCAACACGCTTGGCGAGCCCCCTCTGCAATATTTGCAACGGGTACGCATTGAAGCCGCAAGAAAGATGCTGGAGCGCGGCACCAACAACCTGACCCAACTGGCAGAACAAGTGGGTTACCAGGATGTCAGCAGTTTTTCCCGCTTGTTCAAACGCCATACCGGCTTGTCGCCCAGCCACTACCGGCAACGTTTCGCACGCACGGGCAGCCTGACAGACTGAAACGCGTTCGTCAGAGACAGCTTGAGCCAGCCGCGACAGAGGCAGACACTGGATGCATGGCCTGTCGTTTCAATCATCCGCCGGCCATTATTGACGTGGCATTGACGCCCCTCACCGCACCATGAGATAAGAAAAGGAGTTGTGATGATGGAAAACTTGTCGATCCTGCTGGTGGAAGACCACCGACAACTGGCCCAAACGGTGCTGGAATTCCTTGAGCAGCAAGGCGCCAGCGTCGACTACGCGGGCGATACCCGGCTCGCCCGGGAGCTGGTTCAACAACATCATTACGATCTGATGCTGCTGGATGTCATGTTGCCGGGCGAGAGCGGGTTCCAGTTTTGTGAGGCTCTGCGCAAGGAGCTTTCACAGGACCTGCCGGTAATATTCATGACCGCCCGGGATCAACTGGACGACAAGCTGGAAGGATTCAACAAGGGGGGGGATGACTACATCGTCAAACCCTTTGCCCTGCCTGAGCTGGCCGCCCGGGTCAGTGCGCAGATTCGCCGCCAACGGCGGGAAGTCACTGCCCATACCCTGCAGGTCGAAGATCTGGAGCTGGACCCTGGCCGGCAAGAAGCTCGTCGTGCCGGCCAGCTCCTGAAGCTCTCCCCTACCGCCTTCCGGATACTGCGTATTCTCATGCGCGAATCTCCCCGGGTGGTCAGTCGCGAGCAACTGGAGCGCGAGCTGTGGGGCGACCTGGTGCCAGACTCCGATGCCCTTCGCAGCCACCTCTACAATCTGCGCAAAGCCATGGACAAACCCTTTGCTCAGCCCCTGCTCAACACCATGCCCGGGGTCGGTTTCAGTATCCATGGAGCCAGTGGCAACCACCATTGATCCATCCTGCCCTTGCCCACCGGCTAATAGGTATCCACAATAGGGGGAAAACAATTTCCTCCTATTGCTTGTGAACGACTCAATTTCTCTGCCGAATTACAACAACATCCAGGGTCTGCTGGACGCCCACCTGGCGCAGCTACAGCAGCGCTTTGGCATGTCCATGTGGATGATCACCCGACTCCAGGGTGAAGAGCTGTTGATACTGCGTGTCCGGGACGGCACTTACGGCCTGCATCAGGGGCATCGCCTGGAGTGGCAAACCAGCTATTGCGTGCGCATGGTGGAGCTGGGCAACGCCAGAGTCGTCGCCGACACCGCGTTGAACCCGATTTACCAGGATGCTCCGATCAACGCGAACCTGTCCATCGGGGCCTACATTGGTTTGCCCCTTCTGGATGCACAACAGCAACTGTTTGGTACGCTCTGCGCGCTGGACCCTGAGCCTCAGCCGGAGGCGCTCGCAAACGCGCAGGAGGCACTTGAGCATGAGGCGGCACTGATCAGCCACTTGCTCAACAGTGCAGTACGAGATGCCCGCCAGCAACGGCTGACCACATTTATCGAGCACCCCGACCGTTGCGACCTGACTGGTTTGCCGGGCCCCAAAGGCTGGAACGATATTCTTCAGCAGGAACTGGGTAACACCCGCGATCTGGGTATGCAATCCTCCGTATTGCAGTTGCAAGGACCGGAAGAGGCAGACAGCGAGATCATCGCCGATTCCCTGGCTGCCTTGCTGCGCGAGCAGGACAGTGTGGCC
This sequence comes from Alcanivoracaceae bacterium, assembly GCA_002706085.1. Taxonomy (GTDB): domain Bacteria; phylum Pseudomonadota; class Gammaproteobacteria; order Pseudomonadales; family Alcanivoracaceae; genus Alcanivorax. The sequence goes on from PAJO01000024.1 coordinate 16,266, forward strand.
CATCTGGGTGACAACCGTTTTGCGATTCTTCTGGCCGACACCGACCACCGCAATGCTCAACGTGCCGCAGACCGAATCCGGGATGCACTGAACGCCAAGCAGCTACTGGTGCGGCTCCAGCACCGGGCACTCACCGCCTGATTGACGCTAAAAAGCGACGCGTACCTGGGTACCCTTACCCGGTGCGCTCGCCACCATGACCTGCCAGCCATAGCGTTCACACAACCGATGTACGATCGCCAACCCCAATCCGTGTCCGCCTTCGTCGCTATTGCCTCTTTCGAACGGTCGCAACATGCGCTCCAGCTCCTGCTGATCCATTCCCACGCCTGAGTCAGCCACCTGTACGGCCCCCTTCAGGATGACAATATCGACCTCGCCGGAACCACTGTAGTTAATCGCATTGCGAACCAGGTTGGTCAGCACGATGCCCAACGCCGCTTCCGGGCAATCCACCGACGTTAGCGCTTTCTGCCGCACCTGCAGGCGGATCTGCTTGCGCTCCGCCAGCGGAGACAGCCGCTCCATCAGATTGACCGCCATATCATTGACGATCACAGGCTCACTCTTCTGATCGATTTGCTCTGTCCGGGCAAGCATCAGCAAGGTTTCCAGAGTGGCCTCCATATCCTCCACCGTGTCCGCCATCCGGCTGATCACCGGCCGTTCTCCGACCTGACTTTCCAGCAACTCAAGGTTCGCCCTGAAAACCGCCAACGGCGTACGCAACTCATGGCTGGCATCACGGGTAAACTGACGCTCGCGTTCGACAAACGACACCAGGCGATCGGCATAGGCTTCCAGCGCCGAGACCAACACCGCGACTTCACTGTCATTGTCCGCTTGAATATCTGCCAGCTCCGGTCGCGCCACACTGGGAGTATCCACTGGCGTTTGCCGAAGACGGTCCGCCAACAGGACCAGCGGTGACAACAGCTCACGGGATTTCTTCCAGCCAAGGAACGAAGTGATGTAGATCACCAGCAGCACCCCGGTGAGCGGCAGGATACCGAACAGGAAGGCGAGCACCGACACACGCCGCTCGTCGAACACCAGATAAAGCCGCGACGACCCTCGGCTTTCGATGTAAACAATGGGACGTTCACCGGCCAGGTCCACCCGCTGGTAACCATCCGCTAATGACGACAGGACTTCCGGCACCGAATCATTCACCGTGTCGCTGGTCAACAACCCCAACAGATGCCGGGTATTGGGGCGAGGCTGCTCAGGATTACCGTCAAGCAACGCCCAGTAATGATCGGCTTCCTTGATCAGCGCCTGTTTCACCAGCACGTGCTCGATAATGTTGGCCGTCGCCCAGACGCCCATCACCGTAGCCACACTGATCAACAACAGCTGAATCAGGTACACACGGGTAAGACGATGCTGAACACCAGAACGCTTCATGCAAAATCACTGAACGGATTGTTGTTATTGCGGCCTACAGAAACGGTAATGGGCCACAAACCACTCTTCTCCACCACGATAGTTAAACAATTCTGCACATGCCATGAAAAACATGCGCCAGCGCTGCAACCAGACTTTGCCCTGGCCAGGGCCATAGCATTCATCCAGCAGCGGGACCAACGTCTCCTGTCGCAAGTCTGCCAGTGCCAGCCAGGCTTCCAGCGTCTTGCCGTAATGCTCGCCGTTGACCGCCCAGCGCTCATCCAGACTCAGTTTCCCTGCGCATTCAGGCAACCAGTCCCAACCGGGCATCATGCCACCGGTAAAAAAATAGCGGCTCATCCAGTCTTGCTCACCCTGATCTTCAAACAGGTAGGTCAATTCGCGATGACAGAAGACATGAACAAATAACTTGCCGCCGGGGCGAAGCCATTCATGAATTCGGGATAACAGCGTGGCATGGTTGCGCATGTGCTCGAACATCTCCACGGACACCACCCGGTCAAACTGCTGTTCCGGTGCAAGGGTCGCCACATCCGCGGTAATGACGTTGAGATTGGCCAGCCCCCGCTCCTGCGCCCGCGCAAGAATAAACGCCCGCTGAGAAGCAGAGTTCGACACCGCAGTAATCTTGCTGTCCGGGTAATGCGCGGCCATCCACAGGGTCAACGAGCCCCAACCGCATCCGAGCTCAAGGATGTCCTGACCGGGTGCCAGCTGCGCACGCTCACAAGTCAACGCCAACATCGCCGCTTCAGCTTGCGCAAGATCAGTGTCATCCGCAGGCCAATAGCCACTGGAATACTTGAGGTGAGGCCCCAGCACCTGCTGGTAAAACCGGGCATCCACCTCGTAGTGCTGCTCATTGGCGGCATCCTGATCCACCGCGACCGGTGCCGTGGTGAGCACCTCGGTATTCGTCTGTTGCTGTTGTTGCTCCTGCAGCAAACGACGCGCAAGCAAGCGCCGAATGCCAAACCGAACCAACCCATCCGGCAGCCAACCGGATTCCGCCATCTGAATCATCATGAGCCTGGTCTCCAGGGAAAAAAGGCACTGGTTGTGCGTTGATAGTCACGGTAATCCTCACCGCGGGATTTGATGGCCTGTTTTTCGGTATAGGGAATTCCGGTGACAAACCACAAGAAGCAAAACATGGCCACAGGCAGAAGCCATAGTAACCCTGCCGAATGGGCACCCATGGCCACCAGGGGATAGCCGCACCAATGCAGCCATTCGAAGAAATAATTCGGGTGCCGGGAATAACGCCAGAGCCCTTCCCTGCACGTCTTTGAGTCACTGTCGGGGCGCTGCTTGAAACGCCTGAGCTGCGCATCGGCAATGGATTCACCAAGGATGGCCGTCATGCCAATCAGCAATCCGGCAACCACCATCGTCATACTCGCCATTTGCTGGTCGCCAATCACACTGAACGGCAACGAAAACAACCAGGCCAGCAGCCCCTGCCCGAGAAAAAACAGCAGCAATACCGGCTGCGCACGCGCCCCCAAGGCGGCACGCATGGCCGCATAGCGCCCATCTTCCGCCGGTTCGGCACGAACCCGACTAAAAATGTGCCCTCCAAGCCGTAATGACCAGGTCAGCAGCATGACCCCAGCCACGACTCTGGGAAGCAGCGCCCCTGACCCTGTTACCAGGTACAGAAGCCCGCAGAGTCCTGTCGCCCAGGCCCAGAACACATCTACCCAGCCGGCATTACCGCTCTTGTACTGCTGTAGCCACAACAATGCGGCGACAGACAGCAACACCAGCAGGGTTACTGCTTCAAACTCCACGTACCGTCTCCCTGGTTTCCCATTGCCCGCCGTAGGGGGAAGGGGTTTCTAAATCATCACGTCTGTTCAAGATCGAGAGTGCCCAGATGGCCGTCAATGTGTTGTGAACCCGTCTTCACGATGCTCTCACTGCAGCACTGGGATGCTGATCGCCATGAAACGATTCGTACCACTCATTCTTGTGTCAGTCACCGCTCTTGGGGCTTGCCAGACAACCCCGAAGGGGCCCTACGGGTATACTGACAATTACCTCGCGGCTGAGGCATCGATCACCGGCAGTCCCGGCTGCCATCGCGAGGCCGTGGATCGCTTCATTTCCCTTTACAACCCGCTGAACGAAGAAACGATCAAGCAGCAGGTCGACTCCGTCTACGCCGAGTCCCTGTATTTCAATGACACCCTGGTAACGCTGACAGATCGCACCACCCTCCGTCAGCACCTGATCGGTACCGCCAGCCGCCTGGACCACATGTCGCTGGAAGTGCGTCAGGTACTGTGCAGCGACACCAATACAGATGTGTTTGTGCTATGGCAGATGGAGGCCATCTTTTCTGTGCTTGGCCGAAGTCGGCTGTCACGCACCATTGGCATCAGCCAGTTGCGCTTTAACCGCGATGGTCTGATTCACTTTCACCAGGATTTCTGGGACAGCAGTCAGGGGCTGGACCAGCATCTGCCGGTATTGGGGCCCCCAACACGATGGCTACGCGACCACTGACCCGAATCGTGATGCTTGCCCTGATACTGGGCAGCCACACCACTGCTCAAGCTGATGACACCTGGCAGGCGTGCCACCAGGCAGACGTTAAGGCCTTACGCGTGTTCACCGTGGGCGAAGCCATTCTGTCGCGCAAGAACTGCCAGGCCAGCGACCTGCTGACCCCCCCAGTAAAGCTGGAATTTGCCTATTTCAGGGAGGTACCGGGTGATGCCTTTGCCAAGGCGGCCATGCACTACCTGGAAAAGAACCTGACGAAGGACACCTTTACTGCCCTCTCCCCTCGTCTGGAAGCCTTCAACCAACATTATCGGGACGTCAGCGATGGCGACCGCTACGCCCTGATCTGGCAACAGCAACGACTTGAGCTCTTTCTTAATGGCACCCTGCTGACTCACGAAACGGGCGACACCTTTGCCCGTCATTACCTGCAGATCTGGTTTGGCAACACCCCTTATTCCCGCTCACTCAAACAGGACCTGCTGGGAGCACGCTGAACCGGTTGCGCGCTTCGCTGGCAACCCGGATACTGGCCAAAAAAAGCATCATCTGTTTCGGGGATTCTGCACTCATGGCCAAGCTGTTTCAGGTCGTCGCCGCCTCATCGCGGCAGACCAACCGTAATGACCGCCTTGCTGCTTTCAAGGGCACCGCCGCCATGACCGCTATTTCCGTACTGGTTTCTCTGGTACTGACCAGCATCGCCATCATGCTGGTGGGTGAGCGGGACTGGCTATCCGGCCTGGTTCTGGCCACCGCCCTGCCCATACTGCTACTCACGCCTCCGCTTTACCTTTTCAGTACCCGGCTGATAGCCCTGGATCGGCAAAACCGTCAACTTCAGCAACTGGCTCGGGAAGATCACCTGACCGGCCTGTTCAATCGGCCTCATCTGCTGGGCATGCTGGAGAGGGAGTTGGCTCTCAGCCATCGCCATGACTACACCGTCTCCGTGCTGTTGATTGAAATCAGCGATTTCTCCAACCTGCTGGATGAACACGGCCGCCGGACTGGCGAACAGGCGTTGCAACGCTTTGCCGATGCCATTCGAGAAAAGATCAGGGAAAGCGACTTGTTTGGGCGTTTTGATGGCGCGCAATTTCTTCTGGTGCTGCCCCATACCAGCTTTGATGACGCAGCCCGTATGGGCGAAGGGCTTCGCGCCCTGACCGCCAACCTGCAAATTCCCTCTACAGCCGGTAACGCTACTGCCCTGCCGGTCAAAATCAGTGCCAAAATCGGCGCTGCAAGCACTGAAAACAGTGGCCGCAATCTCAACACCCTGCTTAACGAAGCGGATTATGCGCTCTATCAAAACCGCAACGAGGGTCGTGACAAGGCCCCTTCACACTCAGCCCCTGCCTGAGAGTTTTCTTTTTTGGCCAATACTATTTCATTACTCATTGCTCGCACTTTCTAACTAAAATCACCATTAACTGCGCGTAACCGGTTACTTTATTACCATCTTTGTAAATTTTTTTATTAATCTTTCCTTGCAGGATTTACTTAAGCGTTTGACTGGCAAAGACTTATCACGTGTTTGCACTGCCAATTGCATAATCAAGGAAGGAGCTTATGAGCGCTAAACGTTTTCTGGCAGCCAGTATTGCTTGCGCATCTGTTGCCGCCGCCCCCGTGGTAATGGCTGAGGACATGCCTGAGCGTTACTTTTACTTCGGTGGCCACATCAGTGAAAACTGGGTGGACATCGGTGACCACTACGACTCCAACACCTCCGATAACGAAACCACGCTTCCCGGTGCCCAGTTGGGTTATCGCTTCAACCGTGACTGGTCTTTCCAGGGCTGGTGGGAACGTAACAATTCCAATACCGTCTACGCTGGCGATTCCGACATGAGCATTGCCCAGGGTGCGCTTCGCAAGCACTTCTATGGCAGCTCCGCCTTCGAACCCTACGTGGGTCTGGGTGCCGGTGAAGTCAAGTTTGAGCAAAATGGCGGTCCTGAAGTTGCGGTTGAAACCATCGGTACCATCGAAGGCGGTTTCCAAACCCTGCTGCACCCGCATTTCATCCTGGATGTGGGCGCACGTCCCTACTACAGCTTTGATAACGAGCGCTGGGATGCCGAAATCTATGCCGGTCTGAACTTCCTCATCGGCGCCAGCCGTACGGAGAAAGAAGAGCCCGCGCCCGTCGAAGATGTTGTCACCGACAGCGATGGAGACGGTGTACCGGATGATCGTGATCAGTGCGCCAGCACTCCAGCAGGTGCTCAGGTCGACGCAACCGGTTGCGAGCTGGACGATGACGGCGACGGCGTTGTAAACAGCATGGATCAGTGCCCGGACACCCCAGCTGGCGCCCTGATTGATGAGAAGGGCTGTCAGCAGTATCTGGACAAAGACGTCAAGAAAACGCTGTATGTTGAGTTCGGCCTGGATAAGGCTGAGGTTCGTCAGACCTCCTACTCCGATCTGGAGCTGCTGGCTGATGAAATGACTCAATATCCTTCTGCCCAGCTGGTGCTGGAAGGCCATACGGATAGCACAGGTGCGGCGAGCTACAACAAGAAGCTCTCCAAGCAGCGTGCGGATGCGGTGAAAAAAGTGCTTGTAGAAAACTACAACATTGATGAAACCCGCATTTCCACCGTTGGCTACGGCGAAGAGAAGCCCATCGCCGATAACAACACCAGCGAAGGTCGTGCCCAGAACCGTCGGGTTGAGACCATCCTGAAGGCCACTACCCAGGAAGCCCAGTTCCAGTAAGGCATCCTTCGGGTACTAAAAAGGGTCGGCTATGCCGACCCTTTTTTATTGGACCCGTCCGGAATAACGTTGACGCATTCCCGTCCTGACTTGGCAAACCTTTATCAGGAAGCAACCGCTCCTGCAGGGCTGACGTTGCAATTGAGCACGCTAGCCTGCGTTTTTCTTTCCTCGCCGCTGGGCAAAAAACTGCTTCAACATAACCGCGCTTTCTTCCTTCAACAGCCCTCCCTCCACAACCATCCTGTGGTTATAGAATTCCACTGTTGGCAAATGCAGCTGGCTTTCACAAACGCCTGCACGTGGTTCACTGGCCGCGTAGACAAGCCGTGCGACACGGGCGTGGACCATGGCACCGAAGCACATGGTGCAGGGCTCCAGCGTGACATAAAGGGTGCTTCCCGGCAGTCGGTAGTTTTGTTCAGCGGTTGCTGCCGCCCGCAGGGCCATGATTTCTGCATGCGCGGTCGGGTCATGGCCTGCGATAGGTTGATTGTACCCTTCACCCAACACGATCCCTTCACGCACTAGCACCGCCCCGACCGGTACTTCCCCCGCTGCGGCAGCCTGCCCTGCCAGCACCAACGCCCTTTCCATCCAGCGGTTATCGTCCACCTGACTCTCTCCTGCCTACGCTCATGAGTAGCACCTGCGGTTCAATTCGTTACAATCAGCCCAACACTGTATGCCCTGACAAGAGAATCCTATGACCACCATCGGCACGCCTAACACCGACACTGCCACCCGCATCATGCTGCTGGGCTCCGGCGAACTGGGTCGCGAAGTGGCCATTGAGCTGATCCGCTATGGCTGTGAAGTTATCGCCGTGGATCGCTACGCCAATGCCCCTGCCATGCAGGTAGCTCACCGCAGCCATGTTATCAATATGCTTGATGGCCAAGCCCTGCGCCAACTGGTTGAGCAGGAAAAGCCGGCCCTGATCGTACCTGAGATCGAAGCCATTGCCACCGATGAACTGGTCAAGCTGGAGCAGGAAGGCGTCACTGTTGTGCCCACTGCCCGGGCAGCGCAACTGACCATGAACCGTGAGGGCATCCGCCGTCTGGCAGCAGAGGAACTGGGGCTGCCCACCTCCCCCTATCATTTTGCCGACACCCTGGAAGACTACCGCAAGGCGGTTGAGGATATCGGGCTTCCTTGTGTGGTCAAGCCAGTGATGAGCTCCTCTGGCAAAGGCCAGAGCACTGTGAAAAGCGAGTCCGATATTCAGGTCGCATGGGACTATGCCCAGTCGGGAGGCCGCGCAGGCGAAGGTCGGGTGATTGTTGAAGGCTTTGTGGACTTCGATTACGAAATCACGCTACTGACGGTTCGCCATCGTGATGGCACCACCTACTGCGCCCCCATTGGGCACCGTCAGGAAAATGGCGATTACCAGGAATCCTGGCAACCGCAGCCCATGAGTGATGCGGCCTTGTCCGCCTCCCAGCAAGTGGCCGGCGCGATTACCGAAGCCCTGGGCGGCATGGGCATCTTCGGCGTGGAGCTGTTTATCAAGGGTGACCAGGTCTACTTCAGCGAAGTATCGCCCCGCCCCCATGACACCGGCCTGGTCACCCTGCTGTCCCAGAATCTGTCGGAGTTTGCCCTGCACGCCCGCGCCATTCTTGGCTTGCCCGTCGCCAATATCGACCAACGCGGCCCTGCTGCCTCCTCCGTGTTGCTGGTACGTGGGGATTCTGAACAGATGCGTTACAGCGGACTTGAAAAAGCCCTGGCGCAACCCGACACAGAAGTGCGACTGTTCAGCAAACCCGAGGTCCATGGCAGTCGCCGTTTAGGGGTGGCCGTGGCACTCGGCGACGATATCGAACAGGCCCGTGACAAGGCCAACGCGGCCATCGCCGCCCTGAATGTGGAATTGTGAACCGAGGATCAGCGCATGCAAAACACGCTTAATACAGACACCCACAGCAAGGTCATCGGCTACCTGTTGTGGATCTTTGGTTTTATGGGTGCCCACCGTTTCTACTACGGTCGGCAGATCACTGGCACCATCTGGTTCTTCACGCTCGGGTTGTTCTTTATCGGCTGGATCATCGACCTGTTTCTGATTCCTGGCATGGATGAAGCTGCAGACACACGCTATGAAGCGGGCAGCATCGATTACAACATTGCCTGGATCCTGCTCACCTTTCTGGGCGTCTTCGGGATCCACCGCTTCTATATGGGGAAGGTGATTACCGGTATCATCTACCTGCTGACCGTGGGTTTGTTCGGGCTCGGGATTCTCTACGATTTTCTCACCCTCAACGGCCAGATCACGGATAAAAATCGCCTGCGCAGCTAAAAGCGATTCCCCACAGGAGGGATGACACCCAAACGGTGGGAGCGGTGTTTCCCCCGCGACTATAAGGGCGGAGCAACAACCATCGCGGTCGGACGACCGCTCCCACAGTGAGCCACCCCGGCTTTTCCTGCATGTTGTACCGGCATAAAAAAGGCCGCACCCAGTTAGAGCGCGGCCTGTTGGTTTTCTCGTAACCCGAAGTATCAATTCTTCAGCGCATATTTCCCTGCTCCCAGGAAGAAAATCGCAACCGCGGTAAACAGGAAGAATCCTTGCAGCTCCAGTGCCCAGCCGCCGGTCTGGGTAAGCGAAAACAACTCCCCCATGTGTACCAGCACAATGGCCACCAGCATATTGCCGGCAATCAGCACAGCGCCGACACGGGTATGAAACCCGAGCAGTACCATCAACGGAGCAATCAACTCGCCCACGAAAACACCATAAGCGAGAAAGCCAGGCAGGTTATGGGAGGCCAGTTCCCCGGCAATCCATCCCACCCCGGAGTGCAGTTTGTTAATGCCATGCAGGAGCATCAGCAGCCCCAACGTGAGGCGCAGCACCAGCTTGCCGATATCCGGATTATTCATGTTTTTTCCTTCATTGAATGCCTGTACCCCAACGTTAGCAGTACGATGTGCAATTCACCATTTCCAATCATGCAAGAGGCTGCATCATGCCATCGGTCCAACACTGGAAAACCCCAAAGGCGGGCAACCTGGCCACACTGGCCCTGCAGGAGGGCACCCTCCCGCCACAGCCCAAAGGGAAAGTCCGGGTAACGGTTAAAGCCGTGGGCCTGAATTTCGCTGATATTTTCGCGCTCACCGGGCTCTATTCCGCCACCCCGGAAGGTAGCTTTGTTCCGGGCCTGGAATTTTCCGGGGTTGTAGAGAGCGTGGAGGACTCTGGCGCTTTCCAGCCCGGAGACCGGGTGATGGGCGTCACCCGCTTCGGAGGCTACAGCAGTGTAATCGACAGCGAGCCAGAGTATCTGATGCCGCTGCCCGCAGACTGGAACTTTTCCCAAGGCGCAGCCTGGCCGGTACAGACACTCACGGCCTGGTACGCCCTCACGCATCTGGGCGCCGTCGACAAAGGCCACAGAGTGCTGGTTCACAGCGCCGCAGGGGGCGTTGGTTTGCAGGCCATGAAATTGTGCAAGGCGCTGGGAGCAGACCCCATCGGCACCGTGGGAAACGCAGAAAAAGCCCGCTGGTTAGTTTCACAGGGCTTCGAGCAAGTACTGGTTCGCGATGCGGATTTTATGAAACAGCTTTCCGGTCTGTCTGAGCCCCTGGATCTGGTGCTGGATGCCATTGGCGGAAAGGTACAACAAGCCAGCTTTGCCGCATTGGCGCCCATGGGCAGACTGGTCGTGTTTGGTGCCGCAGAATTCACCCCCACCGGCCATCGTCCCAACTATCTCAAGGCGGCCTGGCGTTATCTACGCCGCCCCCGCTATGACGTGATGGACATGATCAGCAGTAACCGGTCAGTGCTGGCCTTCAACCTCATCTGGCTATGGGAACAAAAAACGCGAATGCAGGGATTACTGCAAGAACTGACAGCGGTGGAGATTGCCCCTCCCCATGTCGGTCACGCACTGCCCTTTGAAGAGGCACATCAAGCCCTCGCCCTGCTGCAATCTGGCAAGACCTGCGGCAAAGTCGTACTGACACTGCCGTAACGCTGTGTTGTGCGGGCCCCTTATTGCCGACCCGCGGCCAGCGGGGCCAGCAACGCCTGCAACTCAGCCCGGTCAGGGCGGACAACACGGCCGATTTCTTCACCATTCTCCAGCAGAATCAGCGTCGGCCATAACCGGACCCGAAAACTTCGCCCCAACGGCCTGCCGGGCCCGTCTTCCACCTTGAGGTGTTCACCGTCCTCAATCCGCTCCACACAGGCCTCGATATCCGGCTGGGCAGCAATACAGTAACCGCACCAATTGGCCCCGAATTCCAGTAAGCGTATTCCCTCGTGGGTGTCTACCTGTGCCCGCTCAAGGGTTTCCGGCGCGTAGGTCGATTGATAGTGCATGCAGGCTCCACTAACGTGAACATTCATCTTCCGCACAGGATAACAATATGTCCGGGCCTCCCGTACTGATTGAACACATCGACAACGTCTGTGTGATTACCCTTAACCGCCCCGCCCAGCGTAACGCTGTCGACCGCCCTGCCGCAGACGCCTTGCGAAAAGCGTTTGAAGACTTCGACAACAACCCGGCACTGCACGTGGCGATCCTGACCGGCGCTGGGGGGAATTTTTGTGCAGGCGCAGATCTGTCGGCACTGGGCGACCCGCAACGCCGCAATGAAATCGATGCGCAGGGTAGCGGCCCAGGCCCCATGGGCCCTACCCGGCTGGCCATGAGCAAACCGGTTGTCGCCGCGGTTAGCGGTTATGCCGTTGCCGGGGGGCTGGAACTGGCAGTGTGGTGCGACATGCGGGTCATGGAAAGGAGCGCGATCTTCGGGGTGTTCTGTCGCCGTTGGGGGGTGCCCCTGATCGACGGCGGCACAGTACGACTTCCCCGTCTGATCGGACAAAGCCATGCCATGGACATGATCCTGACGGGACGGCCGGTCGGGGCCGAAGAGGCTCTGGCCATGGGCCTGGCCAACCGCGTCGTCGACGACGGTCAGGCCCTCACTGCCGCCATGACACTGGCGAAACAGATCGCGACCTTTCCCCAGGCCTGCCTGCGTGCAGACAGGCTTTCGGCCCTGCAACAATGGGAGCACCCCATGGCCGATGCCTTGCGTCAGGAAGGTGCCGGGGGATATCCAGTGGTGTTCGAGGAAGCCCTGCAAGGTGCTGAGCGTTTCCGTCAGGGTGAGGGACGCCACGGCCACTTTGAGCATGAGTGAGCCTGATTCCGGCGAACTGCTCAGCAGTCCACCCGATCTTCCACCCTCCCTCAACAGGAAAGGCATAAAAAACGCCCCGGTTTCGCTGAAACGGGGCGTTTTCTTCAGACGGTCAAATCCGGTAGCCCCCGCATCCGCAGGAGCCTCCCGCCAGTGTAATCAACGAACCACCACAAAGAAGATCCCGCCATTACGATTGACTCGCAGTAACAGGGTTGCATCCTTGTCTTCCACTGCCGAACGCAGCTCTTTCATATCGACCACGTCCTTGCGGTTGGCGTTGATGATCACATCGCCCTGACGCAAACCGGCACGCCAAGCGGGAGAAGCACGCTCCACAGCATCTACCAGCACACCGCTTTCAGCATGCTGAAGCTCACCCTTGCGCAGATCACGCAGGCTGGCGCCTTCCAGGAAACGGGAAACAGCCTCACCACCGGCGGTTTCACGATTGGATTCACTGATGGTGGCAGTGACATCCTTCTTCTTTCCGTCGCGCAGAATGCTCAGGGTCACCTTCTCGCCAACTGGCGCCATCCCGACCTTGTTACGCAGATCAGCAGCCCGATTCACTGGACGGCCATCCACTGCGGTTACCACGTCACCGCTCTTCAAGCCGGCTTTCTCCGCAGCACTGTCTTCCACTACCTGGGTAATCACCACACCACGCTGGCGCTCTACACCAAAAGCGTCTGCCAGTTCCGGGGTAAGATCCTGGATCGTGACGCCCAGCATGCCACGACGCACTTCGCCGTGCTCAATCAGCTGGTGCATGACGTTCTCGGCCATTTCAGTGGGAATGGCAAAACCAATACCCACGTTACCGCCCGCCGGCGCCAGGATAGCCGTATTGATGCCGACCAGTTCACCACGCAGATTCACCAGGGCGCCGCCGGAGTTCCCTGGGTTAATCGATGCGTCGGTCTGGATAAAGCTCTCATACCCTTCGATACCCAACCCGGTACGCCCCAGTGCTGAGACGATGCCGCTGGTCACGGTCTGGCCAAGCCCGAACGGGTTGCCGATAGCGACCACAAAATCCCCAACCCGCAGGCCGGTAGAATCGGCGATGGCGATCTGGGTCAGCCCATCCGCCTCTTCCAGTTTCAGGACCGCCAGATCCACTTCTTCATCCGTGCCCACCAGCTCGGCAGACAACTCACGGCCATCGGTGAGGGTCACTTCAATGCTGTCCGCATTCTTGACCACGTGAGCATTGGTCAGAATGTAGCCATTGTCCGCATCGACAATCACACCGGAGCCGGCACTGGCCGCCCGGCGTTCACGCTGCTGCTCGGGCATATTGAAGAAGCGGCGAAAGAAAGGATCATCCATCAACGGGTTCCGGGCGGCGCGCACCCGGGTTTCGATGGCAATGTTGACGACCGCTGGCGACGTCTTTTCCAGCATGGGCGCCAGTGATGGCAAGGCATCGCCTTCCCCTGTTACCGACGGCAGCGCCGCCTGAACGGGTGAAAAAGCCACACACAGCGCCAGCATCAGCCAGACCAGTGGCTGGACGGTTTGCATTTTCTTGGACAATGTCTGTTCCTCCTGATGATTCAAGGAAAACCGGAATTCGGGATGAGTTCCCTGTTACCCCCTACAGCGGACGTAGTGGCAGCCCGAAGCTGATAGCGCCCGCCAAACTGTGTGACCAGAATTTCTTATTCCGGTTCCGAAGCGAACAACCTTACCCCGTTGTACTCACTGGACTCCCCCAGATCCGGCCAGGTACAGGACTGCCACTGTCCCAATAGCCGGTACCCCTGCGGATTCAAATCCGGCACACGGGAGTCCGCCAGCAACACCCTGCCCGCGACCTGAAAACGCGCCAGTAACGGCAGGTTTTCCCGGTCATAGAGAATATCGGCTGCCGTCACCAGGTCCGCCTCGGCCAAAGCACTGTCCAGATCCTGGCTGAGCATCACCTCCACGTCATTTTCCAGCGCATTGACCCGGGTGGCAGTGAGGGCATCCGCATCCAGATCACAGGCAATGACCTTGCGAGCCCCCGCCATGGCCGCGGCAATGGCCACCACCCCGGATCCCGGGCCCACATCGACGACACAACGGCCCTTGACCCATTGCGGATGCGCAATCAGGTACTCTGCCAATACCTGCCCTGACGCCCAGCAAAACGACCAGTACGGAGGCTCTTCCATGATCCGGTTAACGATCTCCGGCTCCAGCGCCTGTTCAGGAAACAGCTCATCCAGCAGCCAGAGACGCAACTGGGGCGTATTAGGCAACGATTGGCTGCGCAGGCTTACCGCAGGCAATACGCGGTGGAGACACTGGTGCAGGGCGTCGAGGCCTACTCTTTTTTCATTCTCTGTCATACCCTAGGCCCTAATTCACTTATGCCCATCCAAAACGTCGAAGAGAATAACAAAATGATCGGCAGACAGGCATGGATAGGACTCATTGCCCTGTTCTTTACTCTCCCCAGCCCTTCACAGGCCAGGGAGATCTGGACAGACGGTGTGCCCGACGCCTATTTCCAGCACTTCCTTGATTTCTACAAGGCTGATCCCAGCGCACTCGGGCGCTGGGTCAACAGTATGTCCAAAATCTCTACTGCCCAGCTGGACGCCACGCTGGAGGCACTGGATACCACGCAATTCACCTATCTTTACCCAATGGAAATCAAGGGGTTTGAGCTCTCCGCCCATAACGGTATCGCCGTTGATGAACTGTCCCTGATGGCTGTTCGCGAAGGCAAACTGATCCCAATCCCCTTCCAGATCGACGAATATGACAAAACCGGCCTGATCTGGATTGAGGGCGAGAACGACAACCCGCCAGAGGGCAAACCCGGCATCTTTGATGATTTCGACGAGCTCGCCTTCATGTTCCGCGACGGCGGCTGGGAACGCTATAACGCGGAACAACATCCGCTTGAGCAAGGCACCCTGCTCGAGGAAATCCGCCTGGACTCACCACGCAACCAGCCCCGCTATATTTATCTGGTGCGCAACAATCCTGAGCGTTCCAGGGCGGACTATGTCCAGGTGGACCTCGAACAAGGCGAGATCAGCAGCACCCTGATGAAACTGAACTACGACCCCGAGGATTTCACCCAGATTGAGTCCATGGCACCCAGGCTTGGTCCCCATGCCAACAAGAATGTTTTCGACAATATCTACGTCAACATCAGCACAGGCATTCTTAACCAGAAACTACGCGTGGACCTGGATACCCGCAAGAACATCAAAGCCACCCCCATTGCGGTGAAGGACGGCGCGGTGCGCGCCTCACTGCTGGTCAAAGCCCGCATCTGGTATGCCTATCTGCCGACCTTTTTCAGCCAGAAATTCCAGATCGATTTTTACGAGCAATCGGTGACCATTCCTTCCCGCTTCGCCATCGGGAGCGTGAAAGTCCTCAAGTTTTTCCTGCTCTTTCTGCGCGAGCCGCGGATCCATTTTGCCATCGATTTCCACAATCTGGATGGTGCCCGGCTGAGTTTCGACCAGGTCTATGGCGACGGCCAATACGGGCTTGTGGATGGCAAGATGAGTGCCTTTGAGACCACCATGAACGCCACCCGGCTCCCCGGCGACTGGCTGCATATGGACTCGAATCAGGGCTGGGAAATGTTCTTCAGCAACCATATGCCAGTGGTCCCCAACGGGCTGTTCGATGCCTTCCTCAACGGCGTCACGATGAACATGTTTTATGAGGACGATACCGAAAGCACGACCGACTACGAACGCTATCCCGGTGCAACGCCGCGACTGGGATTCCAGAGTGAAGGGCTGCCGCGCACCGTCATTGATCTGCTTGGCGCGATCCCCAAGCTGGATTACATGAACATGGATAGCCTGGGAGAAGCCATACAGGCACTGGCCGAGGCAGAAGAAAAGGGCGCGTTTGAGAAATACGATAAAATCGTCAATGCGCGCATCCGTGAGCTTAACGAAGAAGGCCGCTTCACCACGGTGGCTGCCGTTGCCGATGGCTTCGTGGCCGACCTGGACCGAATGAACTTCTCTGGCATTCCCAGAGACACCTTCAACGGCCTGGTGCGTCAATCCATTCTGGATAGCACCACCGCTCCCGACCAGATCCACCACGGCAAGGTCCTGCAGCGCATGGTGGCACTGGCCAACCAGCAGGGCATCGACATCACCCGCCTACGCTACGCCACCATGGACAACACGTTGTGGTTCCCGGCCTGGGTCGGGGAAGGTGGCGCCAGCGATTTTCACTGGCAAGTCAGCCATGCTCCCAGTGCTAAACCATTGGGCGCCGTCAGGGCTCCTTCCGCAACAGCGCCGTAAGCGCGGCGCTGTCCTTCACCTGCCCGTCTTCATCCAGTTCCGGGTAAGGCACCCCTTCTGCATCGCACAGCCGGGCGATCTTCGGGTGCCCCCAGCGAAACAGCAACGCGTTGTAGCGCGCCTCATCTACCCTGGGGCTGTCATAAAACCCCTTGGCTCGGCGCTGTTCGCAGGCTTCGGACAGGATAATCGCCGCCGCCACACTCACATTGAACGATTCTACCATCCCCATCATCGGGATGATGACATGCTGATCCACGGCCGCGGCCGCTTCATCGCTGACGCCAAACTTCTCGGTGCCCAGTAACAGGGCCGTGGGGCGAGTGAAATCTACCTGGCGGTAGGGAATGGCGGTGTCGGAAAGGTGCGCGGCCAGCACCTGAACCCCCTCACCCTGCAGCTCACGAATGACGCTGGTGCTTTCGTCCCGTTTGTGAACCTTCACCCAGCGCTGGGAGCCCATGGCCGTTCCCGCCGCCATGCGAGCCCGGTTGTTGGGCAGAATCGCGTGGACATCCATGATTCCTACCGCATCACAGGTACGCACAATGGCGGCAATATTATGGGGTTTGTGCACCCCATCCATGATCACGGTCAGGTCAGGCTGACGGCGATCCAGGGTGTCACAGATGCGGCGATAACGTTCCGGAGTCATGGTTTTTCCTCGTAGCAGGCCGCGGATTGTATAGGCCCGGGCCCGGATGGCAAAACTTACGCCCTCCTCCCGCCCCCAACCTGACGACAAACACCCGGCGCCGGGCATTTTCGCCACTGCCACTGCACGTCCCAATCCGCTAGGCTTGAGAGCCTTTTAACAGCCTGTTAACCACACCCTGGCCCCCACGGAGAGACCATGACCCACACCGCACCCCGCCGCCTGCCCCTGGAAGGAGTCCGTGTTGTTGAGCTGGGCCAACTGCTGGCTGGCCCTTTCACTGGCACCTTACTGGCCTACTTCGGTGCCGATGTGGTCAAGGTCGAACCGCCTGGGGGCGATCCCATTCGTGGCTGGCGCAAACTCGATGACGATGGCACCTCCTTCTGGTGGCGAAGCCTGGGCCGCAACAAGAAATCGGTGACCCTGGATCTCAAGACCGACCAAGGCAAGGCGCTGGTGCGCAAGATGATGACCAAGGCGGATGTGGTGATCGAGAACTTCCGCCCGGGGACCATGGAAAACTGGGGGCTGGGCCCGGACAGCTTCAGTGAAGACAACCCCGGCCTGGTCTACACCCGCATCTCCGGCTATGGCCAGACCGGGCCCTACGCCAGCAAACCCGGCTATGCGTCGGTCTGTGAAGGCATTGGTGGCATGCGTTATGTGAACGGCTTCCCCGGAGAGCGTCCGGTACGCCCCAATCTGTCGCTGGGCGATACCATTGCCGCCTTGCACGCCGCACTCGGCATCCTTCTGGCCCTGTTCGAACGTCAGGCCAGCGACAAGGGGCAGGTCGTGGATGTGGCCCTGTACGAATCAGTGTTCAACCTGCTGGAAGGGGTGATCCCGGAATTCGACGGCGCTGGCGTGATTCGTGAGCCCTCCGGCTCCACTGTGACCGGCATTGTCCCCACCAATACCTACCGCTGTGCAGACCGCAAATTTGTGGTCATCGGCGGCAATGGCGACTCCATTTTCAAACGACTGATGGTCGCTGCCGGACGCCCCGACATGGCAGAAAACCCGGACATGGCCACCAATGCAGGCCGGGTCGAGAACGAGGCCGCCATTGATGACGCCCTGGACAGCTGGTGCCGTAGCCTGCCCAGCGATGACATCCTCTCGATTCTGGAAGACGCCCGTGTCCCCTCAGGCCCCATTTATTCGGTTGCCGACATGATGCAGGACCCGCACTTCCAGGCCCGAGGCCTGTTCCAGCAGGTCGAAATCAACGGCAAGCCCCTCAAGATTCCTGCGATCACGCCGCGACTCGTCGAGACCCCCGGGGAAACCCGCTGGCCTGGCGGTGACGTGGGCAGCCATAACCAGCAGATCCTGCAGGAGGAGCTGGGGCTGAGCGCCGAGGAATTCGCCCAGCTTCGACAGGACGGCATTATTGGCTGACCCGAGACCTGTTCCCCTCGCCGGCCAGCGCCCGCTTGTCTGGTCAGTAAGTCAGAACATTGACCGTCAAGTTCGGCAGGCGTTACAACAAGGGAGCCTCTGAATGACTCCTTGCATGCTCAGTCTTTCAGGCTGATTCACAATCTAGGCGCACTTTTGAAGGCATGCTGGTTGCCTGTCGAGAAAGTGCAACAACGAGTGTGGATCAGCCTGAAAGA
>PAJO01000025.1 GCA_002706085.1 Alcanivoracaceae bacterium
CTATCAGCTATCAGCTATCAGCTATCAGCTATCAGCTATCAGCTATCAGCTATCAGCTATCAGCTATCAGCTACGCTGGATTGGAAGGGCAACCCCAAAATAGTTCCCGGCTTTTTAGAAGAACGGAAACGCCTTCCAGATCGTTGAGTTCGGCGCTATTAAATAACCTGAGCACTTTGTAGGAGCCATGCTCGCATGGCGAACCGAGCCCAAGCGAGGTATAGATTCCAGAGCGTATGCATGACGCTGCTCGCATACCCACCCGAAGAGATCCCAGAGACACATCCAACTGCGCCCCTGAACCGCTTAGCGCACCTCTACACCACCCCCCGGGCACAAAAAAACGCGGGCAGGGTACCGTGGGATCCCCACGGCCCTGCCCGCGTTCTGGCGTCTGGCGCTTTACTCTGCCGGACGGATCTGGCCGGCCAGATGGGGCTTGATGCCATCTTTGGCCAGCAGACGGAAATCGCTTCCGCCCTTGGCCGGCTTGTTCTCAAACTTGACGCTGGCAGGAATAAACATGGGCAGCTTGAACTGCACATCGACCGTAAAAGCGGTCTCGGGGAGCTGGTTTTGCAGTTCTGCCAGGCAGCGGGCCTTGGACCACATGCCGTGGGCAATCTGACGCTTGAAACCGAACAGCTTGGCCGACAGCGGGTACAGGTGAATCGGGTTGCGGTCACCGGATACCGCGCCATAACGGCGACCGGTATCACCGGGGACTTTCCACTCCACGGTGTCCGTGGCGGGCGCGGGCTTGGGGGCCTCTTTCTTCTTGCTGCCACCACCGCCGCCGGTGCGGAAGAAATTCACGGATTCGCTTTCCCAAACACGCTCACCACCGGTGCTGATGCTGGTGAAGATAGAGAACTCGTAACCCTTGTCTACCTTGTTCAGGTTGCCCAGATAGCACTTCACATTGAGTTGCTCTTTCTCACTGATCGGGCGGTACTGGGTAATGCTGTTGCGGACATGCACCAGCCCCATGGCCGGGAACGGGAACCCATCACTGAGAATCAGGGCCATGTGCAGCGGGAAGGCATGCATGT
Organism: Alcanivoracaceae bacterium; assembly: GCA_002706085.1. Lineage (GTDB taxonomy): Bacteria > Pseudomonadota > Gammaproteobacteria > Pseudomonadales > Alcanivoracaceae > Alcanivorax. Next base: position 1,053 of record PAJO01000025.1, read on the forward strand.
GAGGGTAGGTAACGGGTAGCTTGCCGTCCGCTGCGAAGCCACACACCTTGCGGTAAGCCGCCAGGTGTTTTTCGTCCAGCGCCACATCGTTGAGTCGCAGGCCGATTTCCGGCAGGGCCGGGTTCTTGCCTGGCTTGACGGTGGCACGCAGCACTGCCTTGGCAAAGTTAACCACCATGGGGGGTGAATTACGCAGTTCGCGGAATTTTACCTCGCTCATCACTCGATCCTTTCCCTTTACCTGTAGTAAGCCGTGGCTGTGGTAGCTGGCTGATTCTTCGGGAAAGTATAGAGCAGCAAGGGCAAGCCGCTATTGGCCGCGCAGACGACGGCGCTGGCGACTCAAGCAGTCATCGAGCAGGGGTCAGGATTTCCACTGGCCCACGCCAAGGAAGATCAACCGCAATTGTTTTTCGGCGGTGCCAAGTACTTCCTGCTGGCCGAAGGTATCGCTTTCTTCCAGCTCCAGCATTTCCTGAGTCAGGGCGGTGACGTTGTTCACCACCAGGCCGGCCATCATTTGCAGGTCTTCAGCGCTGAGATGGTTAAGGAAGGGAAAGCGTGCCATATCCATGGCCAACTCGTTGGTGAACATGCGGATTTCACGGCGGATAGCGTTGCGCATGGTGGGGGTGCCACCAAACAGCTCCTTGGCGACGAACAGAAAATGGGCGCGGTTCTCGCGCACATAATTGAAGTAGGTCTCCATGGAGCCGCGCAGCATGTTTTCGTTGGGCTGATTTTCCTGTCGGACCTGACGCATCATCTGCCGCAGGGTGCGGAAGGACTCGTCCAGCAGGGTCAGACCCAGGGCGCTCATGTCGGTGAAATGGCGATAGAAGGCGGTGGGGACCACGCCGGCGCGTTTGGTCACCTCACGCAGGCTCAGGCTGGAAAAGGGCGCCTTTTTGACCACCAGATCCAGGGCAGCCTCCATCAAGGCCTCACGGGTCTGGCCCCGTTTAGGCTTGCGGGATCTGCTGCTGCTTTCCTTGGACATCGGATTGGCCTCCAAAAATACGCTGTAAATTCTCCTCGTTGTGGGACGGTGATGCAACTAATTCCACAAAAAGCTTTGTAAGCACATGAAAATGAAAGCCTTTATTTTTTTAGTGAACAAGTGTTGACTTTAACTTCTGTGCTGAGAATAATGCGTACATCTGTTCACTTTAAGGGTTTTTCCCATGAACGCAACTACACAGACTCCGCGACGTTTTCAGCAAGGCCTTCAGCGCCTGTTGCAGTCCCGTGTTGCCGGGGTGCTCAGCTACCCCCACGGCGTTGATCGCTACCTGGAAGTGCTCAACCCCCTTTGGTCCACCACGGAAGTCCGTGCACGGGTGGAGAAGATTGAACACCTGACGGCCGACAGCGTGACCGTGACCTTGCAGCCCAATACTAACTGGCAGGGCTTTATTCCGGGCCAGTTCGTGCAGCTGACGGTCAGCATTGACGGCAAGCGCCACACCCGTTGTTACTCTCCGGCCAACTCCCTGCATCGCACGGATGGCCGCATTGAGCTGACCGCCAAGGCCCATGCCAACGGCTTCGTTTCACGTTACCTGCGCGAGCAGCTGCAGGAAGGCGAGGTCGTCACCCTGAGCCCGGCTGGGGGTGAATTTGCCCTGCCGGAGCAGCGCCCGGAGCGGGTGCTGCTGATCAGTGGCGGCAGTGGTATTACGCCGGTGATGTCCATGTTGCGCACCTTGTGTGATGAGGGATATGACGGCGAGATCACGTTTCTGCACTACGCCAATCGTGCCGAAGACATGATCTATGCAGACGAGCTGGCGGATATTGCCACCCGTCACAACAACGTGACCCTGCTGCGTGCTTTTGGCGACGGAGAATCGGGTGGCGAGTTGTCGGGGTTGTTCTGTAGTGAACACTTGTGCAGCTCTGTTCCGGATTTTGCACAGGCGACCACTTTTTTGTGTGGTCCGCCGCCGATGATGGCGGCAGTGGAAAAGGTCTGGGAAGAGGAAGGTCTGAGCGACCGGTTGCACAAGGAGCAGTTCACCCTGGCTACGCCACAGCTGGACACCAGTGATGAAGCGGGGGGCGAAGTGCGTTTTGCCCGCAGCGAAACCCTGGTCGCCAATAACGGCAGCAACCTGCTTGAGCAGGCAGAGGCGGCAGGCCTTACCCCGGAATCCGGCTGCCGGATGGGGATCTGTTACAGCTGCACCTGCAAGAAAACCGCTGGCAAGGTACGCGATCTGCGCACCGGTGAGATCAGCAGCGGCGATGAAGAAGACATTCAACTTTGCGTCAGCGTGCCAGTGGGCACGGTGGCCCTGGACATTTAAAGGAAAGGAGTCAGCATCATGAGCATTTACCACACTCTGACCCCGGAACAATTTGACGCCATCGGCCAGGAACTGGACGCCATCCGTAACCGCGAAATCGCGGACCTGGGCGAGAAGGACGAGAAATACATCCGTACCCTGATCAAGCGCCAGCGTCAGCTGGAAGTGGCCGGCCGTGGCCTGCTGATGGCGGGTTTCCTGCCGCCGGCATGGCTTGCCGGGGTAGCCTGTCTGTCGGCTTCCAAGATCCTGGATAACATGGAAATTGGCCATAACGTCATGCATGGCCAATACGACTGGATGGGTGACAAGAATATCAACTCGCGGAACTTTGACTGGGACAACACCTGTACCAATACCGCGTGGAAGCACACCCACAACTTTGAGCACCATACCTTCACCAACGTGCTCGACAAGGATCACGACATTGGTTACGGCATTCTGCGTATGTCAGACGATCAGGAGTGGGAGCCGCGCTTTGTCCTGAACCCGATCCTGGCGGTGATTCTGTCCACCTTCTTCCAGCACTTTGTGGCGGTACAGAGCCTCAAGCTCGAGGACTACCTGATCTACAAGACCAAGACGAAGGAAGAGTTGAAGGCAGAGTTCAAGCCGACCTGGAAGAAGATGCGCAAGCAGTTGTTCAAGGACTACCTGCTGTTCCCGGCGCTGGCCGGCCCGTTCTTCCCGTTCGTGTTTGCCGGAAACGTGACGGCGAACCTGGCGCGTAACCTGTGGTCTTCCCAGGTGATCTTCAATGGTCACTTCCCGGAGGAGGTCGAGCAGTTCCCGGAGTCGGTACTGGAAGACGAAAGCCGTGGTCACTGGTATGTGCGCCAGATGCTGGGCTCGGCCAACTTCGAGGGTGGCCGTCTCATGCACATCATGAGCGGTAACCTGAGCTTCCAGATCGAGCACCACCTGTTCCCGGACATTCCTGCGCACCGCTATGCAAGAATTTCCCCTGAAGTGAAGGCGATCTGCGAGAAGTACGGCCTGCCCTACAACACCGGCTCATTCATGAAGCAGTCGGTCAGTGTGTGGAAGCGGATTTTCAAGATGTCCCTGCCGGGTAAAGGTGGCGGCAAGGGCAAGGGTTTGATGGCCAAGGTCATCCCGCTGAAGGCTGAATCCGGGTCAGCTTCCCGCCAGGCCGCGTGACTCGCTAGTCGCAGTAAAGAGCACCCGGTAGAGGCCGGTTAGCTGGTTCCGGCCCTGCCATCCTTATGCTACTCTCAGTCGATCTGAGAGTAGCTTTTTTCATTTGGGGACAAGGCAAGCGCATGGCAGAAATGACAGATTCCGGTGTGCTGTTGCGCATGGCCTACAAGGCCATGGTAAATGCCGGTATTGATGCTGATGCCGTGTTGGCAGAGGTCGGTCTCGACAAATCCATCTTGCAGGTTCCTGACCTGCGTACCCCCCACGATGCCCAGGAATGGTTCTGGCAGGCCCTTGAAAAGGTGTCTGGCGACGAACATATCGGTTTGCACCTGGGTCAGCATATTCCTGTCTACAAGGGTCAGGTGCTTGAGTACCTGTTCCTGTCGAGCCCCACTTTTGGTGAGGGCCTGAAACGGGCGCTGGATTACCAGCGACTGTTGTCTGATGCCGCGCAGGGCGAGTTGTTTGAGGAGGGAGAGCGTGTCTTCCTCAAGCAGATGATCTGGAGTAAACGCCTGAGTCATCTGAACGAATGCATGATGATGGGGGTTATCAAGTTCTTTAAATTCGTCACCGATGGCGCTTTCGAACCGCTGGAAATCCATTTTGGCCATTCCCCCCATGCGGATCAGAAGGAATACGAACGCCAGTTTGAGTGCCCAGTGAAATTCGACATGCCCAGTGTGGGCATGTATTTCGATGCGTCGGTCATGAGCCTGTCTTCTGCCCACCACGAGCCGGAATTGCTGCACCTGCATGAGCAGCTGGCCAGCGAGCAGGTGGCACGGCTGGAAAAGCAGGATCTGGTGGCGCAGGTGAATCGCCTGATCGGGGAGCTGCTGGAATCCGGGCACGCCAACCTGGAAGAAGTAGCCGAGCGTCTGGGCATCAAGGCGCGGCAGTTGCGCACCCGGCTTGCCGACGCAGGCACCAATTTCAACCAGCTGGTGGCCGATTACCGTTGTCGGCTGGCCAAGCGCTTGTTGGCCGGCACGGACGAATCCATTGACGAAATCGTTTATCTGACCGGCTTTTCCGAACCGTCTACCTTTTATCGTGCCTTCAAGCGCTGGGTTGGGATGACCCCGATCGAGTACCGCAAGCTGAAAGCCGAAGAGGATGCCATGGGTTAGCCTGCCGGCGAATGACGGCAAGCTTACCAAAGGCGCCGTTGGCGCCTTTTTTGCTTAAATGGTCTGGATTGTTGTGCCTGTTGTGGAGCCCACAGTGAAAACCTTTTTGAGAAAAGTCTTCTGGCCGATCCTGCGGCCCTTCGAATCCGGTACGGATGAGTACAACTACCGGGCGTCTTACCGCAAGATTCTTCTTGGAGTGGGAAGCCTGTTCCTGATCCTGTCCGCCGCAACGTTGGCGATGAGTCTTCACTCCGGGCTCTATGGCGGGCTGATCCCGGCGGTGTTTTTCGGGGTGTCGGCGCTGGTGTGTGTCGTGGTGGGCCTGTTGGGCGAAGACAAGGCCGTTGCCCGGATCTGGAAGAGCCGCTGAATCAGAGTGTTATTGGCAAGCTATCGCCACGGCTTTAAGCTTGCAAAACGCAGTAATTAACCACAAAAAAGCCCCGCATTGCGGGGCTTTTTTGATTTGGCGGTGAGGGAGGGATTCGAACCCTCGATACGTTTCCGTATACACACTTTCCAGGCGTGCTCCTTCGGCCACTCGGACACCTCACCTTGAAACAGTTTGGCACTGCCTTGCGGCAGTGGAGCAGGCGTATGGCCATTACCTTGCTCACTCTTGAGGGCGCGTAGAGTACCGGAGGGTGGGGGTGCTGGCAAGTGCTGCGGGGCCGGTTGGTCAGGCTTTGAGCGATTTCAGGTTCGCGCCAGATAAATCCCGGTAAATTCACAGACGGTTTGGCCTTGCTGGTCTTTGCCGACAGCGCGAATGGCCAGGCTGGCCTTGCCGCGCAGGGCCAGGCGCTCCTCAAACCGGGGGCGCTGCTCGGTGGTCACGGTGATCTGCATGTCGCTATGTAGCGGCAGGGTATATTTGAGCTGAGTCTCCACCGCCACCACATCAGCAGGGTGCCCGGCCTGTTGAGCGAGCAAGGTGGTCAGCCCCCAGCCGGACAGGGCCAGCAAGGCGGCCTGGCTGCCAGCGAAGAAGGTGCCCTTGTCATTATGATTCGGGGCCAGTGGGGCGCTGACCCGCAGCTGATCGCCGTCAAACTGTTCGAACCGGAAATAGAGATGCCGGGTCAACGGGATCGCGTCACGAACCTGATCCGCCAGCGCGTCCAGATCGATCATGGCAGCTGACGGAGGTAGTCTGCGGGGGTGTCGTCGGGAAGACTCTTGAGGCCAATGGCCGGGGTGCCCAGATACAGATAGGCGATGACCTGGTCCTTGGCGGCAAACCCGAGCATGGATTTGGCCAGATTGGAGTTGGCCATGGCACCGGTGCGCCACATGGCGCCGATACCCATCTCATAGGCGGCCAGCATCATGTTTTGCACGGCAGCCCCCACGGCAAGCATCTGCTCCCAGGCGGGGATCTTGTGATTTTCAGTGATGTCTGCCACGACGACGATGATGGTTGGAGCACGCAATGCCTTGTTGCGGGCAATCTCCCGGGTGCGGCTGTCAGCCTCGGGCTGCTCTTCGAGAAGCTGCGCCTCCATGATGTCGCCAAGCCGCTCGCGCTGATCGCCTTCCAGTACGATAAACCGCCAGGGCCGTAGCAACCCGTGGTCGGGTGCGCGGATGGCGGAGCGTAATAACAGATCCAGCTGTTCGTCACTGGGGCCGGGTTCGGCCAGGCGAGGGCAGGATACGCGGGTGGTGAGGGCGGTGAGGGTGTCCATTCAGTGCTCCAATAACAAGGGCGCCATGGTAGCTCGAATTGCGAATGAGTCCCAGCCACGACCTTAAAAGGAAGAATTGGTCGCGTTAGTCGCCCCAGTCTTTTTTCTTAGTGGGGAAACGGCTAAGCTTCCCGAAAATCCTGTGAAACGATTCACAATGTCCACCACGTCGAAAAAGAAAGCTCGCCGCCCGTTGATTGGGCCCATGGAGCGGGCACGCCGCCAGGCCAACTATATCCGTCTGCTTGCCTTTCTGGTGGCGGCCATGATGCTGATGGCGGGCCTGAAACTCGAGTTGTACTCGCAGTTACACCTCTTGGGTGTGGCGGGGTTGCTGACCTATCCGCTGGTCGCCCAGGGCATCCTGTTCCTGGCGATGAAGAAAGACAAGCCTCAGAAACCGGTGCATCAGGCGTTGATGCAGGCCGATGCCATGATTATTGGGGTGGCGTGTGCACTTCTGCATTTTGCCCTGGTGCCGTCGTTGGTGTTGTTGATTATTGTGCATGCCAATGCGGTGAGTAGTGGTGGTCTCAAGCCGTGGCTGCTGAACCTGTTGATGACCTCCATTGGTGCGTTGTTGATGGGGGCCTTGTTGGGGTTTGCCTACTTGCCTCCGGACCAGGCGCCGGTGTTGCTGACCGTGATTTCACTGTTGGGCCTGGGGGTGTATGTCGGAGCGTCCTCGGCCTTTGCCCATCTGCAGGCCAAGTATCTGAAGCAGGCCCAGGAGTTGGTGCGTCGTCAGCAGCAGCAGGCCGTCGAGATGTCCCGGAAGCTGGCAAAATACCTGCCGCCCCAGATTTGGGGCTCGATTTTTTCCGGCAAGCGTGACGCCAAGCTGGAGACCCGCCGTAAACGGTTGACCGTCTTTTTTTCCGACATTAAGGGCTTTAGCGCGATCTCCGAGGAATTGCCGCTGGAAACCCTGACCAGCATGCTCAACACCTATTTGAGTGAGATGACGCGGATTGCGCTACGCCATGGCGGCACCATCGACAAGTTTATCGGTGATGCGGTGATGGTGTTCTTCGGTGACCCCAAGAGTGCTGGTGCCAAAGAGGATGCCTACCGCTGTGTGCTGATGGCCATCGAGATGCAGGAACAAATGAAGTTGCTGCGCCAGCGCTGGAAGCGCGAAGGCATTGATCACAAGCTGGAAATCCGGATTGGCATTAATACCGGCTATGTCACGGTGGGCAACTTTGGTACGGATTCCCGCATGGATTACACCATTCTGGGTACGGATGTGAATCTGGCCAGCCGTCTGGAGTCGGCTTGTCGCCCCGGGGGGGTACTGATTTCGGAAGCGACACAGGAGCTGGTGAAAGACCGCATTCGTTGTCGCAACATGGGTGATATTCAGGTTAAGGGCTTTAATCGTCCGATTCCGGTATTCGAAGCGCTGGGCGCACAGAAGGATGCCGGCGCGAAGAATCGCTACGTGTCTGCGCAAACCAGTGGTTTTGGTATTCATCTGGATGTGGAACGCATTCGCAACTTTGACAAGAACACCATCCTCAAAACGCTGGCCCGATCTGCAACGGATCTGAAAAAGGCCGAGCCAGTATCTGTCAATTACGAGGCTGAGGGGTTCAGCCTGCATGTTGACAGCGAGGTCATCAAGAAGAGAGAGCGGGAAAAAGTGATTGAGATGATGGGGCGGGTGGCGAAGAAGGTGCAAACCCAGGTCCGGGTGTAAAAGCCGCTACTGACCGCAGGCCTCGTGCTGTCACAAACGAAGGCAGCTGCTTGCGCTGATACGAAAAACCACGCCTAGGGGCGTGGTTTTTCGTTTCTGGATTCGGCGTTTGTTAGTTCAACGGATAAGACGTCCAGCCGTCAGTCCAGTTCTGGACGTTCCCGGGGCGCACTGCTCCCAGATAGTTCGCCGCTTCATCCCAGAATTCGCCCTGTGGGATCGGGCTGGCACCGTTACGGGCGGGTGAGCGGGCGGTGGGTGCAAAGTCCGGGTGCGAGGCGCTGGTGGCATCCCGTGTCAGCAGCGGGTCTGTGCCGAACTGGGCGGCGATGGCGCTGCTCTGGAAATAACGTCGTTCATCAAAGCCATCGTCGTCGTCACTGTCCATGGCCTCTGCATCGAAGAAGGTGAGGCCGCGGTTTCCTACCTTGTGCACCATCATGCTGTTGAAAGTCAGCTCGCCATTGCTGATGCGGCGAACGGTTTCGGCACCTTTCAGGTCGATGGTTTCGCCGGAAAAGCCATCAATGATGATGTTATGAAAATGTCCGCCGCTGCCGACTTTCAGGGTCATGGCGCGATGGTATTTCTCATGGCTGCGAGGGCTGATCAGGGTCACGTTGTACATGGTAGGTTCTGACAACGGCGATGCATTCGGGTTTGCTTTCAGGTTGTCGCCCTCGAACGCATTGTCGCCCACGTTGGCATGTTGCTGCGCGACCAGGAACTGCACGTTGCCCCGCCAGCCCATGTCCCAATCCAGCGAGTCATCTCCGGCACCGGTGATGACAATGTGCTTGAGATTGACGGTGCCACCAAAGACCTCGATGCCGTCATCCAGGGCTCGGTGAACCTGCACATGGCGGATAATGGTATTGCTGCCACAGCCGCCCAGGGTCAAGCCGTTGAGTTCGTTATTGGCGTACACCTCAAACCCGGCAAACTCGATACGCGAGTATTCCATTACACCACAGGAGGACTCCATATCCCGGCCGCCAAACTCGCCGCGGGTATCGCCGGCGGGAATGCCTTCAATCTGGGCGCCCTCTACATTGACGGGGGCACTGCCCAGCATCACCACGCCACCCCAGTCGCCAGCAGTACGCGTGCCTTCAGCCTGATTGCTGGTGAAAACAATCGGGGCGTTTTCCTGTCCGCGGGCAAACAGGGTCGCGTCGCGGGTAATTACCAGGGCGGAACCAGGACGGCCTTCGATACGGGTGCCCGGTTCAATGGTCAGGGTGCCGCCTGCTTCCAGATAGACAATGCCATCCAGAATCCAGGTGGTGTTGGCGGCCCAGGTCTGGTTGCCAAACAGGGAGCCCTTGATGACCTGGGTGCCGGCGATCAGCTGATGTATCGGCTTGTAGGCGAAGTAGCTGATGAGACCCAGCATGACGGCGGCCAGACCCAGCCAGGCATAAGTGCCACGATGGCTTTTGGCGCCAGTGGCGTCGCGGGGCGGCTGGGTGCCAAGGGTTTCTGCGATATCCGGATTGGTCAGTGGGGTGTTGGTGACAGGGCGTTTGTGCAGCAGCACGCCGTCGCGGTTGGCTTCCTGTAGCTTCAGGCCCAGCGCGCGAATCTTGCGGTTGTCGTGATGGATTGCACGCTTGATGATCTCCGCACGATAAGTGGGATCATTCAAAAGGGTATTGAAGTGCACGAAGCGAAGGCTGCTGTCACCTTCCTGATCAAAATTCTGTTTCAGTTGCCAGAGCAGTTCGACTAACTGGGCGCGCGGCGATGAGACTGCGTCCACCATAACTCCCCCAAATGGATACGGTGTTGATTAGGAAGAAAGGAGTATGTGGAAGAAAGATGACTGTTTGGTGAAAGTCGTATAGTGAATCGATGCAAGTCGATCACACAGAAAAAACAGGGGGAATCCGCCAGCGTGACGGTGCCCGGATGGCGGCGCTTAGACTGCCAGACGCATCCGGGTGGTTTTCACCATGTTGTCTTTTACCTGAAGAATCTCGATCTGGTACTGGTCGATTTTTACCGAAATGTTGGCGTCCGGAATGTCCTGAAGGTATTCGAGAATCAGCCCGTTGAGTGTCTTGGGGCCATCGGTTGGCAATTCCCACTGCAAGGCGCGGTTGATGTCGCGCAGGGTGGTGGAGCCGTCAATCACGAAGCTGCCATCTTCCTGGGGGTGAATGTCCTGGCTGGTGGCGGCCAGGTCGGTGGTAAATTCACCGACGATTTCTTCCAGGATATCTTCCAGTGTGACCAGCCCCTGCACATCGCCGTACTCATCGACCACCACCCCGATGCGCCGCTTGGCATTCTGGAAGTTGATCAGCTGCTGGTGCAGTGAGGTCGCTTCCGGCACGTAGTAAGGCTCGACGGTGTATTGCATCAACTCGGCCTTGTTGATGTCGTCCTTGAGTAGCAGGCGGCTGAGTTTGCGCAGGTGCAGCAGGCCGACCATGTTGTTGGGGTCGCCGTTGTAGACCGGCAAGCGGGTGTGTTGGCTGGCGCGCAGTGTGGTGAGGATGTCATGCATGTCATCCTCCAGATCAATGCCGACCATCTCGTTGCGCGGCACCATGATGTCTTCCACGGTGACGGTTTCCAGATCGAGAATGTTCAGCAACATCTTCTGGTGGTTTTCCGGGATCAGGCCGCCGGCTTCGTTCACCACGGTGCGTAGCTCTTCCGGGCTGAGATGGTCGTCGTCATGCTCGTTGGCGCGAATCCCGGCCAGGCGCAGCAGCAGGTTGCTGACGCCGTTGACCATCCACACCAGCGGGGCCAGCAAGGTCTGTAAAGGTTTCAGCGCGAGACTGGCCGGAAATGCGACCCGCTCCGGGCGCATGGCGGCAAAGGTCTTGGGGGTGATCTCGGCAAACACCAGCATGATGATGGTGATGACCACCGGAGCCACGGCGGCCCCGCTATCGCCCAGCCAGCGAATGGCCAGGATGGCGGCCACGGTGGCGGCGAAGTTGTTGACGAAATTGTTGCCGATCAGGATCACGGACAGCAGGCGGTCGGTGCGTTTTAGCAGCTTTTCGACCCGGGAAGCGGCCTTGTGGCCCTGACGCGCCAGATGCCGCAGGCGATAGCGGTTGATGGCCACCATGCCGGTTTCACTGCTGGAGAAAAAGGCTGAGCCAAGCACAAGGAAAATCAGGGCGCCAATGAGCCACCCGTCAGAGAAGGTATCCAAGGGAAATGTCGTTTATCCGCCAGTTGGGTAGGTATTGTTCGGGGTAGGACCGAGAGGTGTCAAGGAGGCAGTGAACAGTTAACAGTTCGCGATCCGGGGTTGCCTTTTTCCTTATGCCTTGAGGCCGCGTTCGGGCTTTGGGCGCGGGCTCAAGGTTTCAAGCGCAAGTGGCGGGCGATCCGCGTTTCAACTTTGAACTTTAAACTTTCAACTCAATCAGCGCTTCAGAATGAACTCGAGCACCAGCTGACTACCGAAGAAGGCGACCAGCAGTACGGCAAAGCCGCTGAGGGTGAAGCGCGTGGCGGTGCGGCCTCGCCAGCCGCGCAGGTAACGGCCCCCCAGCAGGATGGCGAAAACCACCCAGGCGATCAGCGTGAGCACGGTCTTGTGCACCAAGTGCTGGGCAAACAGGTTGTCCACGTAAAAGAAGCCGGTAGCGATGGCGATGGTGAGCAGGATCTCTCCCAGCCAGATCACTTCGAACAGCATGGATTCCATCACCTGCATGGGTGGGAATAGCCGCATCACGCCGCGGATATGACCGTTGCGCAGTTGACGATCCTGGATGCTCAAGAGGACGGCCTGGCCTGCGGCTACGGTGAGTACGGCATAGGCCACGATGGAGAAAAATACATGCTGGCCCAGGCCATGGGCCATGGGCTGGGTGACGTAGCCGGTGTTGATCCACAGCATGGCCGGGATGGAGACCGCGGCAAAGGGATACACCATGGCCGAGATCCACTCAAAGGGGCGATACAGGCTGGATATCAGCACCAGGGCAGTACCGGTCATGGCGACAGTGGAGGCGACGGGAAATAGCCCGAGGTGAAGCCCCTGGGGCGTAATGATGACTTCCCACAGGCTGATGGCATGAGCGATGACGGCGAGCAGGCCGGGAATCAGGATGGATCGGCGTGACGGCGCTTTCTCGCCGCGCAGCTGCCGGATCACGATCAGACAAGCGACGACGTAGAGAACAAAGGCCAGCAGGCCGCTGATCACCGAAAAATCCATAACGTGCTGTAATCCCTACAAAGGCCCGGGCGAGAAGTGCCGGGCAAGCCCGCTGAAGTCTGGCATAGGCGCAACTCTTCTATCAACAATCATTCTCATTTTACCGGTGGGTTTGTGGTTGGGCCCCATGACGTTGACGGTAAATGAGGGCTATAATCGCGCCCTTGTCCCTGCCGCAGGCCCAATTGCGCGCAGACATAAGGATCTGGAGGTAGCACCATGTTCGAGAATCTCACCGACCGGTTGGGATCGTCGCTTAAAAACCTGGCAGGTCAGGGCTCCCTGACCGAAGACAATATCCGCGACACCCTGCGCGAAGTGCGCAAGGCGCTGCTGGAGGCCGATGTGGCCTTGCCAGTGGTGAAAGAGTTTGTCGAACAGGTAAAGGAAAAAGCCCTGGGGCAGGAAGTGCTGCAAAGCCTGAATCCTGGCCAGGCATTCGTGAAGATCGTCAATGACGAGCTGGTTCACACCATGGGCGACGCCAACGACGGCCTGGATCTGGCCGCCAAGCCGCCCGCGATCATCTTGATGGCCGGTTTGCAGGGGGCAGGTAAAACCACCTCGGTGGCCAAGCTTGCCCGCTTCCTGCAGGAACGTGAGAAGAAGAAGGTCATGGTGGTGTCCGCTGACGTCTACCGCCCGGCGGCTATCGAGCAGTTGAAGACACTGGCCGGAGAGGTTGAGACCAACTTCTTCCCGTCTACCGGCGATCAGGATCCGGTGGATATTGCCAACGGTGCGTTGGAAGAGGCTCGCCGTCGTTATATGGATGTGCTGATCGTCGATACCGCCGGTCGTCTCCATGTGGACGACGAGATGATGTCCGAGATCAAGCGGTTGCACGGGGCGATCAGTCCGGTGGAAACCCTGTTCGTGGTCGACGCCATGACCGGTCAGGATGCGGCGAATACCGCCCAGGCCTTTAATGAGGCGCTGCCGCTGACCGGTGTGATCCTGACCAAGGCTGACGGTGATTCCCGGGGTGGTGCGGCCCTGTCCGTTCGCCAGCTCACCGGCAAACCCATCAAGTTTATCGGCATGGGTGAGAAGACCGACGCCCTGGAGCCGTTCCACCCGGATCGTATCGCCAGCCGGATCCTCGGCATGGGCGACGTGCTCTCCCTGGTGGAAGAAGCCGAGCGCAAGCTGGACAAGAAGAAAGCCGAGAAGATCGCCAAGAAGTTCAAGAAAGGCAAGGCGATGGACTTCGAGGATCTCAAGGACCAGTTCCAGCAGATGCGCAACATGGGCGGTATGGCGGGCCTGCTCGACAAGCTGCCAGGTATGGGTGGCATGATGCAGGCGGCCCAGGACCCGGCGGCCATGAAGCAGATGAAGCACATGGAGGCGTTGATCGACTCCATGACGGTAAAAGAACGTCGCAACCCGGACATCATCAAGGGCTCACGCAAGAAGCGCATCGCGGCGGGTGCCGGTCTTGAGATCCAGGACCTGAACCGCCTGATGAAGCAGCAAAAGATGATGGCCAAGATGATGAAGAAGATGCGCACCAAAGGCGGCATGAAGAACATGATGCGTGGCCTGGAAGGCATGATGGGTGGCAATGGCGGCCCGGGTGGTTCCGGTGGTATGGGCGGTCCCGGTGGCGGAATGCCTCCGGGCGGCATGGGCGGTGGAATGCCGCCTATGTAAGGAGCGGCAAGCTTCAAGCCTCAAGCTACAAGCTACAAAAACCGCATCCTTCTGGCTGCGGTTTTTTTGCTTTTGCTGGCCACGCGAGGTGCGGTGTTTGTTCCCGGTTGGGCCGTTCCCCGTGTTGTGGCTTGAAGCTTGTAGCTTGAGGCCCACCACTGTATAATCCGCGCCCTTCGCGGCCTGTCCTTTGTTTTGCGCTCTGATGCAAGGCAGGGCTTGGCTTTCAAGCGGATACGATGGCTCGCTATGCCCTCCTCGGCAGGCGGCCGGGAAACCGGATTGATAAAAAGGTAGATAAACCATGGTAGTTATTCGTCTCGCTCGCGGCGGTTCCAAGAAGCGCCCGTTCTACAGCATTGTTGTTGCCGATAGCCGTAACGCCCGTGATGGTCGTTTCATCGAGCAACTGGGTTTCTACAACCCCATCGCCCGTGGCGGTGAAATCCCTCTCAAGCTGAACCTGGAAAGCCTGGATGCCTGGGTGGGTAAAGGTGCTCAGCTGTCTGACCGCGTCAAGACCCTGGTTAAGCAGGCCCGTAAGGAAGCCTGATGACCACTGGAGGGCAGACGTCCTCTGAGCTGGAGGTTGTCGGTCGCATCCTCGGGGTGCACGGCGTGCAGGGGTGGGTAAAGGTTTTTTCCAATACCGACCCCCGCGAAAACATCCAGCACTACCAGCCTTGGCACCTTAAGCAAGGTGGCTCCAGATCTGGTGGAGAGTGGAAGCCGGTGAAGGTCATCGGCTTTCGTCCCCAGGGCAAAGGCCTGATCGCACAACTGGAAGGGGTAACCGACCGGAACATGGCGGCAGCGCTGGTGGGGCAGGATATCGGGATACCTCGTGACCTGTTGCCACAGTCTGGTGGTGGCGAATATTACTGGCGCGACCTTATCGGCCTGCGGGTCTTCCATAGTGAAGGCGCGGATTTCGGCAAGGTAGTCAGAATGCTGGAAACCGGTGCCAACGATGTGGTCGTGGTGCGCGGTGACAGCAAAAGCCTGGATCGTCGCGAGCGGCTGATTCCCTGGCAACCGGATGATGTGATCACCGATGTGAATCTGGCCGAAGGCCGCATGACGGTGGATTGGGACCCGGATTTTTAATATGACGACGGATACGGTGCCGTATCAGGTCACTCTGGTTACCCTGTTTCCGGAGATGGCAAAGGCGATTACCGACTTCGGCGTCACCCGGCGGGCAGTGGAAAACGGCCAGCTGGCGGTGGAAACCGTGAATCCACGGGATTTCACTGAAGATCGTCACCGCACCGTGGACGATCGCCCCTTTGGGGGGGGGCCCGGCATGGTGATGAAGGTGGACCCGCTGGCGCAAGCCCTGCAGGCCGCCCGCGCTGCCAACCCGGCAGCCAAAGTGATTTATCTGTCCCCTCAGGGGCAGACGCTGACCCAGGCGAAAGCCGAGGCGTTGGCGCAGCAGCCCGGCCTGGTATTACTGGCAGGGCGCTACGAGGGCGTAGATGAGCGTTTGCTCGACGCCGAGGTGGATGAACAGATCTCCATCGGCGATTACGTTCTCAGCGGCGGCGAACTGCCGGCGCTGGTGCTGATCGATGCGGTCAGCCGACTGATTCCCGGAGTGCTGGGTCACCAGGATTCCGCCGGACAGGACTCGTTTTCAGGTGAATTCGAAGACCTGCTGGATTGCCCGCACTACACCCGCCCGGAGGTGTACGAGGGGCAGGCAGTACCGCCGGTACTGCTGAGCGGCAATCACGAGTTGATTCGCCGTTGGCGCTTGAAACAGGCGCTGGGACGGACCTGGCAACAGCGTCCTGACCTGCTGGAACGCCGCCGGGCGCGGGGTTTGAGCAACGAAGAGCAGCAGCTGTTGGACGAATACATCGCCGAGCAGGTGCCGCATACAGCAAAACCGAACGAATAGGAGCATTGCCATGAGCGGCAAGAACCTGATCATCCAGGGCATTGAAAATGCCCAGCTGAAAGCCGACCTGCCTGAATTTGGCGCCGGCGATACCGTTACCGTTCAGGTAAAGGTGAAAGAAGGTGCCCGTGAGCGTCTGCAGGCGTTCCAGGGTGTTGTTATTGCCCGTCGTAACCGCGGCCTGAACTCTGCGTTCACCGTGCGCAAGATTTCCCACGGCGTGGGCGTTGAGCGTGTATTCCAGCTGCACAGCCCGCTGATCGATTCCATCGAAGTGAATCGTCGTGGTGACGTGAGCCGCGCCAAGCTTTACTACCTGCGCGACCGCTCTGGCAAGTCTGCCCGGATCAAAGAAAAGATTCGGTAAGACCGGCAACACCGGGTCTGCCGAGGGCGAATGTTGGTTCAGCCTTTGCTGTAGGGCATGCGGAATCAACCTCTGGACGGGCAGATCACAGCTCCAACAAAAAAGCCGCTTCCTTTCGGGAAGCGGCTTTTTTGTTGGTTCATCTTCGGGGCCGCCCTGCGGGCGTTCCTCGCTGCGCTCGGTGGCGGCGCGATAGCCAGAACCGTTAAAAGCAATATTTATCACAGAGGAGAGCTTAAGAGCGTCTTTTCTCAGTCTCTGTACTCTTTGTGGTTTGATCCAAGGTTGGGCTATCGCGCCGCCAGCGACGCTCCTACGGATAGGTGGGAGGACCAATCGGGCTTTCCCGCTAATCTGCGATGATCCTTTTTTTGGGGCTGCGCTATGGTTGCATCACGATGCGACGGTCGGGCAGACCGTCGTTGTGGGAAGCTTGCGGCAGGCGACCCTTGAGATAACGAGCCTGGCGTGAGGCGTTACCCGGGTTACGGTCGGATCGCCTGCCGGGAAGGTTGCCCGAGTTCCGCGTCTTACGCCTTTTTCAGCATCCGGTACAGGAATAGCAGCACCAGTGCCCCGACAATGGCGGTCACAAAGCTGCCCAGGCTGAAGCTGCCCACCGAGCCACCCAGCCCGGTGATGGAGCCCAGCCAGCCGCCGACAAAGGCACCAGCAATACCGATGAGAATGGTGACAATAAAGCCCCCGGGATCCTTGCCCGGCATGATCCACTTGGCAACAATGCCGGCAATCAGGCCAAACACAATCCACGATAAGATGCCCATGTATCCTCTCCTTGGTTGTCACGGTGTAACCTCTATTGATGCCAGAAAGCGGCGCGTTTGTCCTTTGGATAAGCCGCAAACCCGGTAATATTTGGTAAAAAGGAACTCAGCCCGGTAATGGCAGCAAGGCAATGATGATTCATGACTGAGATTTGCGATGCGCAAGCACGGCTGATTGACGCCTGGCTGGACCAGCAATGGCTGGAAAAGGGGCTTAGCGAGAACAGCCTCAGCAACTACCGTCGGGATGTGCGGCAGTTGGCGATCTGGCTGCAGGAGCAGGGCGGTTCACTGCTTGAGGCGCAGCGGTACCAGTTGCTGGAGTTTCTTGCGGACCGCCACCAGCTGGGGATTTCTGCCCGCACCGTGGCGCGACAGTTATCCGCGGTAAAAAGCTTCTATCGCTGGCTAAAGCGCGAGGGGCGGGTGCCGGAAGATCCCGCATTGTTGATTGAGCGGCCGAAAACAGGCCGGCCACTGCCCAAGACTCTTACCGAGGCCGATGTGGAGGCCCTGCTGGCGGCACCGGATCTGGATACCCCGCTGGGGTTGCGTGACCGGGCCATGCTGGAGGTGCTTTATGCCACGGGGTTGCGGGTCACGGAGCTGGTCACGCTGACGCAAAGCCAGATCAATCCGCGGCAGGGGTTGGTGAGAGTGATCGGCAAGGGCGACAAGGAACGGCTGGTGCCACTGGGTGAAGAAGCGCTGCATTGGCTGGTCCGCTACCTGCGCGAGGGGCGTCCCATGTTGCTGGGCAATGATCAGGAGCTGCTGTTTCCCAGTCTGCGAGGCACCTGCATGACCCGACAGACATTCTGGCACCGTATCAAGCAGATGGCGCAGGTGGCAGGGGTGCAAAAAGCCCTGTCACCCCATACACTGCGGCATGCTTTTGCAACGCACTTGCTGAATCACGGGGCGGACTTGCGGGTGGTGCAGTTATTGCTTGGCCATAGTGACCTGTCCACCACTCAGATCTACACCCATGTGGCGCAGCAGCGGTTACAGGATCTGTACCAGAAACATCATCCCCGCTCGGGAACCTGAGCGAGACGCAAGGCTCCAAGCTGGGAGCGGAAGGAGAAATGACAGAATGAAGAAGTGGTTTGTAATTGCCCTTGTGGGCTTGGTGACAGCCTGTGGTGCGGATTCTGGCGCAACGGATAACGGGTCGGCTAAAACGGGGGAGGCGGGCGCTGATGTGGCCAAGGCAGCGTTTGAGAAGGTCTTTACCCGTGGCAAAGTGACCGAGGTTCGCGAAACACAAATGCCGGGAGTGCTGGAGCTCACCATCAACGGTTCCGATACGCTGTACATGAGCGATGACGGTCGCTTCTTGTTTAATGGCACGATGCTGGAGCTGCGAGACGGAGAGGTCATCGATCCGGTGGAAGAGCGCCTGGCCAAGGTGCGAGGGGCCGGGATCAAAAAGCTGGATGAAAGTGAGCTCATCACCTATGAGGCGGAAGACGAAAAATACGAGGTGTATGTCTTCACGGATATCACCTGCGGTTACTGCCGCAAGTTGCATCGGCATATCGAGGAATTTCAGCAGGAAGGGGTGACGGTCCATTATCTTGCGTTCCCTCGTGGTGGTGAATCCTCGCCAGCCACGGAACCCATGCGCCATATCTGGTGCGCAGATGACCCGAAACAGGCCCTGACCGATGCCAAGCTGTCTGAGACTCTCAGCGAAGCGGAATTGAAAGATGACTGTGCAGGTCTGGTGATGGAGCAGTACGAGCTGGGCCTGGAATTTGGTGTACGTGGTACGCCTGCCATTTACACGGCAGAAGGCAAGCAACTGGGCGGCTACATTACCCCGGAAGACATGCTTTCACGGCTTGGCGCTTCGGGCTCCTGAGCCCCGTCCCCCGGCGCTTTGCGCCGGAATCAAGGCAGCCTATACATTGACGGCGCAGTGATGCGCCGTTAATGTGTCCGCCTTGTTTTCCCTGCCCCCAAGGTGTCCTGTGGATACGGATTTTCAGCGCATTCGACGACTGCCTCCCTACGTCTTCAACATTGTTGGTGAGATGAAGAAGGCGGCACGAGCGCGGGGCGAGGATATTATTGATTTCGGCATGGGCAACCCGGACCAGCCCACCCCGAAGCATATCGTCGACAAGCTGGCGGAAACCGTGCAGCGGGGCGATACCCACCGTTATTCCCAGTCGCGGGGGATTCCGCGGCTGCGCAAGGCCATCACCGATTGGTATCAGCGCCGCTACAGTGTTGCGCTGGACCCGGAATCCGAGGCCATTGTGACCATCGGCTCGAAGGAAGGCCTCGCCCATCTGGCGCTGGCGACCATGGGCCCGGGTGACACAGTACTGGTGCCGAACCCCAGCTATCCGATTCACCCCTACGGTTTCGTGATTTCCAATGCGGACATTCGTCATGTGCCCCTGGTGAAAGGGGTGGATTTCTTCGCCGAGCTGGAACGCGCGATCAAGGAATCCTGGCCCAAGCCGAAAATGCTGGTGTTGAATTTCCCGGGGAATCCCACCGGCCAGTGTGTGGAGCTGGAGTTCTTCGAAAAAGTGGTGGCCATTGCCCGTGAGCACAATATCTGGGTGGTACACGATATTGCCTATGCAGACATCGTGTTTGATGGCTATCAGGCCCCGTCCATCCTGCAGGTCGAAGGCGCACGGGATGTGGCGGTAGAATTCTTTTCCCTGTCAAAGAGTTACAATATGCCCGGCTGGCGGGTGGGGTTCTGTTGTGGCAACAAGGACCTGATTCACGCGCTGGCCCGGATCAAGTCCTATCTCGACTACGGCACCTTTACTCCGATTCAGGTGGCCGCCATTGCGGCGCTGGAGGGAGATCAGAGCTGTGTCAGTGAGATCTGCGAAATGTACCGTCAGCGCCGTGATGTGCTGGTGGACGGGCTGGCCGAGATCGGCTGGCAGGTGGAGCGGCCCCGTGCCACCATGTTCGTGTGGGCCGAAATCCCTGAGCCCTACCGGGAAATGGGCTCACTGGAGTTTGCCAAAAAACTGCTGACGGATGCCGGTGTTGCGGTGTCTCCCGGCGTGGGTTTTGGGGAATACGGGGATGATCATGTCCGTTTTGGTCTGATCGAGAACGAACAACGCACCCGGCAGGCTATTCGCGGCATCAAGAAGATGTTCCGTCAGGATGGGCTGCTGGGCTGAGATGGCAGGCAGGTGAGGCCTGCCGCTGACTGAATAATGAATGATGTATCTGAACGAGGAAACGCTGTGAAGCCGGTGAAGGTGGGAATTGCAGGTCTGGGTACCGTTGGCTCAGGCACCGTAAACGTGCTCAAGCGCAATGCGCGTGATATCGCCCGTCGTGTGGGGCGTCCGATTGAAATTACGCACATTGGTGCTCGCCGTGACAATCCGGCCTGCGAGACCGACGGCATTCGCCTGTCCCGTGACATTTTTGCCGTGGCCAGTGATCCCGATATCGACATTCTTGTTGAGCTGATTGGCGGCACCGACACTGCCCGTGAGCTTGTTCTGACCGCCATTCGCAACGGCAAGCACATCGTGACCGCCAACAAGGCGCTGATCGCCGAGCATGGCAACGAGATCTTCCAGGCTGCCCAGGATAATGGTGTCGATGTGGCGTTCGAGGCCTCTGTGGCGGGTGGTATCCCGATTCTGAAATCCCTTGGTGAAGGTCTTGCGGCCAACCATATCCACTGGCTGTCCGGGATTATCAACGGAACCGGCAACTTTATCCTGACAGAAATGGAAGAGGGCGGTCGTGATTTCAACGACGTGCTGGCCGAAGCTCAACAGCTGGGGTATGCCGAAGCGGACCCGACCTTCGACGTGGAAGGCATCGATGCAGCGCACAAGCTGACCATCCTCGCGTCCATCGCCTTTGGTATTCCGCTGCAGTTTTCCAAGGTCTACACCGAGGGGATCAGCCGTATTACTACCGAAGACGTGGCCAGCGCGGCCCATTTCGGTTATCGCATCAAGCATCTGGGCATTGCCAAAGACACCGGCAACGGCATCGAGCTGCGAGTGCACCCGACCCTGATTCCCAAGGAAACCATGCTGTCTGCGGTCAACGGTGTCATGAACGCCGTCATGGTCAATGGCGATGCCGTCGGGCCGACCCTGTTTTACGGCGCCGGCGCCGGTGCCGAGCCGACAGCCTCTGCGGTGGTGGCTGATATCATTGAGCTGGGCCGTGCACTGACCGTGGATCATGATGAGCGGGTGCCCTATCTGGGCTTCCATACCGATCATATGTCTGACGAGCCGATTCTGACCATTGATGACGTGACCTGCTGTTTCTACCTGCGTTTGCATGTGCAGGATCAGCGTGGGGTGCTGGCGGACATCACCCGAATCCTTAGCGACAACAACGTCAGTATTGATGCCATGGTGCAGCGCGAAGTGGATCAGGGGCTGGTGCCTATCGTGATGATGACCCACGAGGTCCGCGAGGGTGACATGAATGCCGCGCTCGACAAGATCGCTGCCCTTGAGACCGTGGATAGCGATATAATGCGCATCCGCGTGGAATCCCTGGACGCCTGATTTTTGTCGTCTGGCGGCAGACGCCAGACGTCCGATGCTTTAAAAAAGAGATGAAGACTATGCCTTTTCGTGACCGTTACACCGGCCTGATCAACCGCTACCGTGACCACCTGCCGGTGAATGATGACACGCCGATCATCAGCCTGGGTGAAGGTAACACCCCGCTGATCCGCCTGAAGAACATCCCCAAGATGTTGGGCAAGGATGTGGACATCTACGTGAAATACGAAGGCCTGAACCCCACGGGGTCCTTCAAGGACCGCGGTATGACCATGGCCGTTACCAAGGCTGTGGAAGAGGGCAGTAACGCCATTATCTGTGCCTCCACCGGGAACACCTCTGCGGCCGCTGCGGCCTATGCGGCTCGGGCCGGCATCACCGCCTTTGTACTGATCCCGGAAGGCAAGATTGCCATGGGCAAGCTGGCTCAGGCGATGATGTACGGTGCGGTGATCATGCAGATCCGTGGCAACTTCGACCAGGGTATGGAGTTGGTGAAGCAGGTAGCCGAAAAAGCACCGGTGACCATCGTTAACTCGGTGAACCCCTACCGTCTTCAGGGCCAGAAGTCTGCTGCCTTTGAAATCGTGGAAGAGCTGGGCCGCGCCCCGGATTTCCACTGCTTGCCAGTGGGCAATGCGGGTAACATCACCGCGCACTGGATGGGCTACAGCGAATACAAGAAAGCGGGTGTGGTGAACGCAGCGCCCAAGATGGTGGGCTACCAGGCAGAAGGCGCCGCACCGTTCCTGCGCGGCGGCCCGGTCAGTGATCCGGAAACGGTCGCTACAGCGATCCGTATCGGTAACCCGCAGTCCTGGGGCAAGGCCTGGGCCCTGCAGGAAGAGTCTGGCGGCTGGTTCGATGAATTGACCGACAAGGAAATTCTGGCAGCCCAGAAGCTGCTGGCCGAGAAAGAAGGCGTGTTCTGTGAGCCTGCTTCCGCTGCGTCTCTGGGCGGTGCCATGCGCGATATCCAGAACGGCAAGATCCCGGAGGGTTCCACCATCGTGTGCACCCTCACTGGTAACGGTCTGAAAGACCCGGATACCGCCATTGCGCAGTGTCAGGACAGCCGCATGGTGACCATTGATGCGGACCTGGACGCGGTGAAAGGCGCGATTCTGTCCAATATGTCCTGATCCCTGCCGGGTATCGGGAAGACAAGAAACGGAGCGCCTGGCGCTCCGTTTTTTTTATGGTCGTGGGGCTTGCCAGCGAGTCGCTTGAAGGGCGAAGGCGTTGAGGATTAGATAGGGGCTATGCGGACCATGGAGGGCCAGACCATGAGCTTTCAGGTGAGGGTGACCGGGTTTAGCCAGGATGAACGACTCGACTGGGTGATGCTGCTGTCCTGCGGCCATCGCCAGCATGTGCGCCATCAGCCCCCGTTCATCAATCGCCCTTGGGTGACCAGCGAGGCAGGCCGTCATCAGCATCTGGGCATGGTCGTCACGTGCACCCAGTGCCAGCGGGGCATGCCGCTACCGCGATAGCGGGGCCTCTGCTTCTGTGGGAGCGTGCTTGCACGCGAAGTTTTTCTTTCCGGGTGTTCCATTCGCGTGCAAGCACGCTCCCACAGCAGAAAACCTCAGGGTTAAGTGAGCGGCAGCCGAGGTTCCCTAGCTTTTGCGGCGTGTTTAATGGACTCGCTGGCCTTCAACGCAGCCGTGTGTGCCGGTTGATGGTGTGCTGCAGACCAAACAGGGACGGCAAGTGGGGACCAATAACGCCTTTTCCGGTGGTCAGCAATGCACCGCTCAGATCCCGTTGCGGGTCGGCCCAGCAATAAATACTGATAAAGCCCAGATGCCCAAACGCTTTTGGCGCGCCGGGGCCAAACATGCCCATTCCCCGGTTGCCGAGCATGAACCCGTTGGAAAAGTTCAGCGGCAACATCAGGCTGCGATCGAAGCGGGGCCGGTGATAGGCCGGTTCCAGCGCCCGCGCCACGGTCTCTGGCTGAAAAATCTGTTGGCCATTGTAGCGTCCCTCGTTGAGCAGCATCTGAAAGAAGCGACTGGCTTCTTCCGCTGTAGCATAGAGGTTGCCCGCAGGGACAATGATGTCCTGGAAACGATCATCGTTTGAGACTTCCACGACCTCATCAATGCTTCCCCCCACCGCGTGATTGAGGAACAGATCGACCAGCTTGAAGGGCACTCCGGTGGACACATCCATGGCCCGCTCCGGACCCGTGCCGCCAAAGGTGAAATACTTCATGCCCATGGGCTTGCGTACCACCCGGTCCAGCGTGGTATTGAGATCTTCGCCGGTAACGGCTTCCACAATGCGACCCACGATGAAGCCGGCGGTGACGGCATGGTAGGCCTGAGTATTCAGTGTGGTGGGTTTCGCGGCACAGAGAATGTCGAAAATCTCCTGAGGGCGAAACAGGATGTCCGGGGATACCGGTTCCTGAGGGCGAGGAATGCCCGCCTGGTGGGTCAGCAGTTGGCGGATGGTGGTGCGCCCCTTGCCGTTCTGGCCATACTGCGGCAGGTAGCGGGTGACCGGATCATCCAGATCCAGCTGTCCTTGTTCCACCAGGTGGTGAACCATCATGGCTGCCACGACCTTGGAGGCCGAAAACAGGCAGACCGGCGTGTCCGGTGTCATCACACGCTGGCTGTCCGGGTCAGCAAAGCCGATACTGCGATTGAGCATGATCTCGCCATGGCGGCGCAGGCACAGGCTGACGGCGGGGCTCATGCCACCGCGGTACAGCTTGCGGGTTGCGCGCCAGATGGATTCCACCTGTTCTGAGGCCATGCCGGTTTTTTCCAGCGGTGCCTCTTCGCCCTGACGGACCAGGGAATCCAGACTGCGGGGGATCGGGTTGCCGTGCTTGCTGATGAGCCGACGAACGCGGGGACGTAGAGCCATATTGTTTAAACCTGTTAAGCCCGCGCTCAGGTTGGCGCGGGACGGGAACACTGTGTATACGAATTATTTTCCGTGTTTTTCAGTGCCTTGCATTGGCAGCAGGGCCTNTGACGGGTGGCGCAATTTCACCCGAATCCTGTCCTCATNTGACNANGTNAACGGNGNTACAATCAGCCTGAGATTACAAGTTTTTGTGCCTGCTGCCTTGGATGATCCCGGTATAACAACATAATGGTGTCAGGNCGGATTCAGGAGAGAGCGATGAATACCATCAANCAGTCAGATTTCCAGANCTTTGCAGAGTTCTACCCCTATTACCTGCAGGAGCATGGCGATCCCACTTGTCGTCGNTTGCACTTTTTCGGCACCCTCGGGGTGATCTCGATTGTGTTGGGGGTCATTTACACCGGCAACCTGTGGGGCCTGATCTGGGTACCCATCGTGGGCTATGGCTTTGCCTGGGTAGGACATTTCTTTTTNGAGAAAAATCGNCCGGCNACCTTCAAGCATCCCTGGTACAGCCTTGCCGGTGACTTTGTNATGTTCAAGGATATTCTTGTCGGCCGGATCAGNTGGTAAGAGGAAAANTGATGACGGCGGTGGAGATCTTTGTGCCGGGTCAGGCGCAGCCAGACGATNCGTCGTTGCCGGATCTGGATTGCAAANANAATATCGATGCCATGGTCTACGGCTTCTATCAGCGNATGCTGGAAGACCCGGAGATGGCACCGGTATTTTTTGACGTAGCCGGNATCGATCTCAACGCACATTTACCGCTGATCTGCCAGTACTGGCACAAGATGCTGCTGGGGGACAGAACCTACCAGCGGCACATGATGGAAAAGCATCGGGCGCTGGATGACAAGATCCCGCTCACCGGTGTGCATCANGAGCGCTGGCTCGGCCATTTTATGGCCAATCTTGANGGACGTTTTGCCGGGCCCAACACCGACCGGGCCAAACGCCTTGCGGCCCGGGTAATGGATAATCTTTACCGNCAGCTCAGTATGCGCCGTTAGTCTTGCGCCACNGGGCAGGAGTGTCGCCCGCTTCGCGCTGNAACAACCGAATAAAATAGCTGACATTCTCGTATCCCACCTGGTGGGCAATCTNCTGCACAGACAGTGCCCCACTGATCAANAGCTTCTTGGCNCGATCTATTCTGACTTTCTGNAGGTACAGGTGAGGCGCAAGTCCGGTNGCAAGGGTAAAGCGTCGCTTCAGGTTCCGCTCGCTGAACCCGAACCGGGAGGCGAGCTGCTCCAGTGACANTGACGCCTGCGGGTTGCTTTCAAGCCACTCCTGCACGGCAAGGATGGCCGCATCATCGTGGCGNCGGGTGCCGGGCAGAACCGGGCGCATCTGGATTGGGCTTGAGACNAGNAGGTGCGCGGCGCAGAGCTGGGCAAAGTGGTCNCCACGGTCATTGGCCAGCAGTGCCAACAGGGCATCGAAACTGCCNTGCAACGAACCGGTGCTGTATAACCAGCGATCCTGAAGGTAGCTCTCTCTGGCCCGAAAGTGGCATTCCGTGTAGCGCTGCTGAAGCGTGGGGAGAAACGCCCAGTGGGTGTTGATACNCAAGCCGTTGACGAGNCCCGTGGCTGCCAGTGGGACAATGCCGGTGGACAGGGTAAGCACAACGCGCTTTGCTTCACAGTGCCGGGCNAGATATGCCAACNCGCGNCGCGNCGGGCTGGGGGTATGNTCCAGTACCGGACCTTCAATGGCCGGNAAAATCAGCCAGTCTACNGGNCGCGNCTCTTCCAGAGNGGAGTCTGTCTCAATGNCAATCCCTCCAGCTGCATCGAGCCGGGTGTCCGCTGCGTTCGCCAGCAGGTGAACCCGGTAANCCGCTGCCAGCCCTGTCTGCTTTTCNAGCAAAGAGACAATACGGAAGAAGTCGGTCACCGCGAACAGGCTCATGGCCCAGCAGCCAGGGGTGACGACAATACCGATGTTTTTCATAGACAGGGGAACGCATGATGGCCTGAATGGACTATCANTTTGCCTGTGCGGGAATGGAACAGGAAGAGGGGGCTGGGGACAATACAGGGNTCACAGTAATGGCGAAGCCGGGGACAGACATGACAGAGCCAACAGGGTTTTTGCAGAAAGGGGGCGAGAGGCTATTACCGTTGCCCGGGCTGGGGGTGGTCTATACCAAAATCTGGCCTGGTGACCCGCGCAAGGCTCCGTTGCTGTTGCTGCATGATTCGCTTGGGTGTGTGGCGTTGTGGCGGGATTTCCCCGAGCAGCTCAANGTCGCCACNGGGCGCACGGTCATTGCCTATGATCGCCCGGGTTTTGGCCGCTCTCCCAACCGGNCGGACCCACTCCCGGTGTCGTTCGTGGAAGACGAAGCTACTGNGGTGGTGGCGCTGTGTGATGCGCTTGATCTGAATCGGGTCGCTTTACTGGGGCACAGTGTGGGGGGCGGAATGGCGCTGGCGAGTGCCGTGGCTCTTGGGGTGCGTTGTGTTGCCGTGATTACCCTGGCAGCCCAGGNCTTTGTGGAANAGCNGACCCGGTGCGGNATCGAGGCGGCGAAGGTCGCTTTTTCNGACCCCGNACAGAGGGAGAAGTTATCACGGTATCATGGTGACAAAACGGATTGGGTGTTGGCTGCCTGGATTGATACCTGGCTGGGTGAGTCGTTCAGTGACTGGAATCTGGATCAGCTATTGTCNTCCATGCNGCGACCCTGGCTGTGTCTTCATGGCGATGCCGATGAATATGGATCGGTGGCNCACCCCCTGCGGTTNAATGATCAGGCGNNGGTTAAGGGGGAGCTGAGGATTTTGCCAGGCGGAGGGCATTTCCCGCACCGTGAAAATNGCTCGTTGGTCGTAGAGGCCGTGNGAGGCTTTCTGCAAGAGAAAGCCTGAGCCGCATGACAGGCTTTACAGCATGGGTACCAGCCAGTTGCCGAGCAGNAGCCCGGCGCCGCNAAGNTAACAACTGCCGATGAGAATCGGGTCGGACTGCAATGCGTTCCGCCTGGCGTGGTAGTAGAGCCCGGCAGCCAGCAGGCACAGTGCGACCAGCCCCACCGTTATCCCCATTATTGTGTGCATGTCAGTGCCTCGTCATCGTGGCGATACCTTGGGAGCCTCTGAATNACTCCTTGCGTACTCAGCGCGACCTGGAGCGTGCAGCTGTTGTGTCTTGTCTCGATGGTCAGGGTGGTTCCCTTTCCTAGAGGCAAGGCGCAGCAGATGGGCGCTCCAGGCCTCGCCCTCCGGGTCTTTCAGGCTGATCCACACTCGTTGTTGCACTTTCTCGACAGGCAACCAGCATGCCTTCAAAAGTGCGCCTAGATTGTGAATCAGC
>PAJO01000026.1 GCA_002706085.1 Alcanivoracaceae bacterium
CAAGCTACAAGCTACAAGCTACAAGCTACAAGCTACAAGCTACAAGCTACAAGCTACAAGCTACAAGCTACAAGCTACGCTTGTGGGATAGGAAAACCTCAATTCGTTCCCGGTTTTTTGGTTAATGGAAACGCGTTGCCAATCGTCGAGTTCGGCGACATGCAGGATCTGATGCCGCTGTAGGAGTTTCAACTTGTTGAACGAACCGGGCGTAGCACGGAATCGAGGTCATTGCCACTCGCAGCGCGGAGCAAAAAAGTGAAATTGGCAGGGCATTTCTTCGTGTTGCAGCTTGAGGCTTGTCGCTTGCAGCTCTTTACGCCTTGAACCCATTCAGTTGATTCATCGCGCTGTTCAGTTCCCCGCGAAGCATATCCGGGGTGTGATACACCGCTTCGTCGATGGCGCGGTCAATCAGATCACGGTCGGCTTTCGACGGCTTGTTGAGCACATGAGGCGTGACCTGGGCAGCAGAGCCGGGATGGCCAATACCAAGCCGCAAGCGGTAGAAGTCGCGGCTGTTGCCATGCTTGCTGATGATGTCGCGCAGACCATTATGGCCACCGTGGCCTCCGCCCAACTTGAAGCGGGCAGTGCCTGGGGGCAGGTCGAGTTCGTCGTGGGCGACCAGTATCTGCGTGACAGGGATCTTGAAGAAATTGGCCAGTGCGGCCGTGGCTTGACCACTGCGATTCATGAAAGTGGTCGGGACCAGCAGGCGAATGGTTTCGCCTTCAAAGGTGAAGGTGCCGGTCAGGCCGAAGTACTTCTTGTCTTCGGAAAGGAAGACGCCCTGGCGGCGAGCCAGGGCGTCAATGTACCAGACGCCGGCATTGTGGCGGGTGTCTTCGTATTCGCGGCCCGGGTTACCCAGGCCTACGATCAGTCGAACAGGTTCCGCCACGGTGCGTCTTATTCTTCGCTGGCTGCTTCTTCGCCGCCTTCTTCGTCGTCAGACTCGGAAGCACGTACTTTCGGCGCGTGGATAGCAGCAACCGGCTGGTCGTGGTCGTCGCCCAGCGCCAGCTGAGTCAGTTCCACGCCTTTCGGCAGTTTCAGGTCGGACAGGTGAACGATGGCGTTCATTTCGACTTCAGCCATATCCACTTCGATGAACTCAGGCAGATCCTGCGGCAGACAGCTCACTTCCACTTCGGAAATGTTGTGCTGGATTTCGCCACCCTGCTTCTTCACGCCAATGGAGCCGGCTTCGTTGATGAAGTGCAGCGGTACGTTCATGGTGATCTTGTGGGTCTTGTCCACACGCAGGAAATCCGCGTGGGTCGGAACACCTTTGGCCGGGTGACGCTGCAGGTCACGCAGTACCGCCTGTACATCCTTGCCGTCGACTTTCAGGGTCAGGATGTGGCTGTAGAATGCTTCGTTTTCCAGGGCTTTTTTCAGCTCGCGCAGCTCAACGCTGATCATCTGCGGCTCGGCTTCGCCACCATAGAGGATGCCAGGTACGCGATCTTGCAGACGACGCAGGCGGCGGCTCGCACCTTTCCCCGCGTCGCTGCGGATTTCTGCATTCAGCAGGAATTCATTGGACATGTTATGTCTCCAGTCTGCTCTCGGGCTTCCCGCGACCAGGTCGGCCAGAGAGGTTGATAAAACCACGGAGGATTCCGCGGGGGCGCGATT
The DNA here is from genome assembly GCA_002706085.1 of Alcanivoracaceae bacterium. Taxonomy (GTDB): domain Bacteria; phylum Pseudomonadota; class Gammaproteobacteria; order Pseudomonadales; family Alcanivoracaceae; genus Alcanivorax. Next base: position 1,645 of record PAJO01000026.1, read on the forward strand.
ATGAAGGAAAAAGCCGCTGTGTGCCAGTGGAAAGGGTTTCAAGCCCCAAGCTGCAACACGGTTAGGGATTGAGGAAGGCGGAATGAAAGAGGCCGCGCACAGGAGCTGTGCGCGGCCTCAGGGGCTTCAATCTGGCAACAATTCTGTCGTGTTGGAGCTTGTAGCTTGCTGCTGTTACACCAGCTCCAATCGGTCGAACATGGCGCTGAGCGACTCTTCGTTGTTCACTCGGCGAACGGTCTCGGCCAGCATCGGCGCCAGGCTGAGCACGCGAATCTTGTCACAGGCGCGGCCAGCTTCTGACAGCGGGATGGTGTCGGTCACCACCAGTTGGTCCAGAGAGCTGCTGGCGATGTTATCGATGGCCGGGCCAGACAGTACCGGGTGGGTAATGTAGGCGTAGACCTTGGATGCGCCATGATCCTTCAGTGCCTGGGCGGCTTTGCACAGGGTGCCGGCGGTATCGACCATGTCGTCTACCAGGATGCAGGTGCGGCCTTCCACTTCACCGATGATATGCATGACCTGAGAGACATTGGCCTTGGGGCGGCGTTTGTCGATGATGGCCAGGTCAGCATCGTTGAGTTGCTTGGCCAGGGCGCGGGCACGGACTACGCCACCCACGTCCGGGGACACGACCATCAGGTCGTCGTGTTTCTGGCGCTCGATGTCTGCCACGATCAGCGGGGTGGCGTAGACGTTGTCTACCGGAATGTCGAAGAAGCCCTGAATCTGGTCTGCATGCAGGTCGACGGTTACCACGCGGTCGATGCCCACGGTGGTGATCATGTCGGCCACCACTTTGGCGGTAATCGGCACTCGTGCGGAGCGCACGCGGCGATCCTGACGGGCGTAACCAAAGTACGGCATCACGGCGGTAATACGGCCGGCGGAGGAGCGACGCAGTGCGTCGGCCATGACCAGCAGTTCCATGATGTTGTTGTTGGTGGGGTTGCAGGTGGACTGGACGATGAAGACGTCCTTGCCGCGCACGTTTTCCTGAATTTCCACGGCAACTTCACCATCGCTGAACGTGCCAACGTCGGCATTGCCGATGGGGAGATTCAGGTGGTTGACCATGGCGCGGGCCAGTTCGGGATTTGCGTTACCGGTGAAAACGACGAGCTTGGACACTGGCGCCTCTCTTCTCTTCGTGCTTCGTATCGTGAATTTCTGGCCCCGGGAAGGGAGGGCCGGGAAAGAAAATGGCTGGGGTAGCAGGACTCGAACCTACGAATGACGGGATCAAAACCCGTTGCCTTACCAACTTGGCGATACCCCAACACGCTTTTACAGGTCTGCACTACTTATGCGTTTGTGCAGATTCGCCTGAATTCTTTGTCTCTCGAAACTTCGCCAGTGTCTCTCCAAGCGTTTGATGGAGAGGAGAAGTATTACAGCTTCGAGCGACGAAACCTGTCCAGTGTTGTGGCAACTGTTGCAGCAATTGCTGCCCCTGTTGCGATCCGGTGAGGCGTGCAAAGCAGCAAGCGCCGGTACCGGTCATACGGGCATTACCCGTATGTTGCCTGAGCCAGTCGAGGGCCTTGCCGATCTCCGGAAAGTGCCGCTGTGCCACCGCTTCACAGTCGTTGTGAAAGTCGCGGGTCAGCACCGCCTCAAGCGAGGCCGGTAATTTACTGATGGGGGTATCCCTTGTCAATTCCCGGTCGCCGAAAATTCGAGCAGTTGATACATGAATTCCGGGGTGAATGACTAAAAAATGGGCATCCGGCAGGGAAACCGGCGTAATTTGCTCTCCCACGCCCTCGGCCCAGGCGCTGCGGCCGCGGACGAAGACGGGCACATCGGCGCCCAGGTGGAGGCCAAGTTCGGCGAGGGTGTCCAGCGACAGCCCCAGGTTCCACAGCTGGTTAAGGCCCAGCAGGGCGGTGGCAGCATCGGAGGACCCTCCGCCTACGCCGCCGCCCATGGGGAGGCGTTTTTGCAGACGGATACGCGCGCCGTTGCGCGTTTGGGTGTGGTGCTGCAAGACCTGGGCGGCGCGCAGGATCAGGTTACTGCTGTCGCAGGGGACTTCCGGGTCATCGCATTCCAGGCTCAGGCTCTCAGCACGTTCGAAGTGCAGCGTGTCTCCGTGATCCAGCAGGGCGAAGACGGTCTGCAGGCAGTGGTAGCCGTCTGCCCGCTGCCCGGTGATGTGCAGGAACAGATTGAGCTTGGCCGGGGCGGGCAGGGTCAGGATGGCAGCCATCATTGTCCGAGGCCGGGTTGCCAATCCTTGATCAGCAGGGTGAAGCGGTTGCCGTTCTGGGTGGCCTTGATTCGGAACGGCAGTTCAACGCCGGCCACCGTTTCATAGCGGTCAAAGGTGAGGGACCAGCCCAATTGTTCCAGGCTCTGCAGACGCTCAAGGTCGTCGTAGCTGGCTTCGCCCGGCGCGCCAGGCCAGGGTAGGCCCCGTGCCCAGTATTGCAGGGCGGATACCGGTAACCAGAAGCCGGTCAGGTGCCAGGCCAGTTCGCCTGGGCTGCGGGCCTGATATTGCTCTTTGGCGGTAATCAGCTCGGCACGGCCGGTGTCCCAGCGAAGGTCGGCGCTGCCGAAACCCAGTGGGCCGGAAAAACGGATTTCACCACGGGCGGGTTGCTGGCGCCATTCAAAGGTGGCGCTCCCGCCATCATTGGGGGTGCGGTAGCCGAGCTTGCCTTCCATCTCCCAGCCCTGAATCTGGCTGGGGTGGGTGAAGGTGGTGGGTTCCGTGGTGGGCGTCTGACAGGCGCTCAGGATCAGCGGGATGCAGAGCGCGATGAGCAGACGGGTAAGGGGGTATTTCACAGTTTGGCTCCCAGCCGGTCCATGGTCTCACGGATGTGCGGGGCATCGGGGTTGCTGTCCAGGGCATCGCGCCAGACTTCCCGGGCCTGCCCCTGAGCGCCCAGAACCCACAGCACTTCGCCGTAATGGGCGGCCACTTCGGGGTCCGGGAACTTTTCATAGGCCCGGCGCAGATAGTCGCGAGCCCCTTTCAGGTCGCCGCGTCGGTACAGAACCCAACCCATGGAGTCGAGAATCGCCGGGTCTTCGGGGCGCAGGGCCAGCGCACGAGAGACATATTCCAGGGCTTCGTCCAGCCGTAGATTGTGGTTGGCCAGAGTGTAGCCGAGGGCATTCAGGGCGCTGGCATCATCCGGTTCCAGTGCCAGAATGCGCCGCAGGTCGCTTTCCATTTTCTCCAGGTCGCCGGCTTTTTCCGCTTGTGTGGCACGGCTATAAAGCAGTTCGGTGTTGTCTGGATCGTCTTGCAGTGCGTTGTCCAGAAGCGCAAGGGCGCCTTGCTGGTTGCCATGGCTGCTGATGATTTCCGCTTCCGTAATGGCGAGACTGGTAGAGAGTTCCGGGTGGCTGCGTCGCAGTGAGCTGATCAGGGCATGGGCCTGGGCGGGGTTGCCCTGGCGGACCATCAGTCGAGCAGCCTGTACCCGTGAGCGCATTCCCTGTGGGCCATCCACTTTCAGATAGTGGTCGATGGCAAGATCCAGATCTGCTTGCTGTTCGGCGGCCTGGCCCAGATACAGATGGATCTCGTTTGGACGGTAGTTCTCGGCGAGCAGGGCGTCGAGCTGGTCGATGGCGGTGTCGGTGGCACCTGCCTCCAGTGCCAGCAAGGCCAGTGAAAATTTCAGGTCCAGATCATTCGGGTTTTGCTCGGACAGAATGGCGAGCTGCTTTTCGGCGTCCCCGATATTGCCGGTGGCCAGCAGCAGGCGCACATAGGTAATGCGAGGCCGGCGAGCTTCCGGGTATTTCTTGACCACCTTCTTCATATGCCTGAGGGCGTCACGGGTCTCGCCCATTTCGAAGAGCAGCTGGGCCTTGAGCAGAAGGGCATCCTCGTGCCGAGGCATCAGTTTGATGGCGCGCTCATCGGCGTCCAGGGCGGCTTGCAGCTCTCCTTCGTGTTCATTCCAGACGGCCCGGGCATACCACAGCGGTGCCTGATCCGGGTATTGCTCTGTCAATTGGGCGAGGGCCTTGACCAGCTGAAGGTTGCCCTGGGCGTCCAGGCCGCGGGCCTGGCTGACCATGCGGCCAAGGGATTCCTGCCCATGGCTGCCGATCAGGGTATCCAGGTATCGGGTGGCGGCATCGGTATTGCCGAGGCGAATTTCCGACAGGATCGCCAGTTGCAGAGCCTCCTCGTTGCCGGGATCCTGTTCCTGCCACTGCTCGCTGAGGGCCAGGGCTTGTTGGTGGTCTTCGAGATAGCTGGCCAGCTGGGCGGCCTGGCGGATGACGGTGGGGTCGCCGGTGGTGTTGGCGGCCTGGCCGTAATAGCCAAGGGTGACGCCTAGCGCCTGTCGCTGGGCGGCCACTTCGGCTACCAGCAGGTCAGACAGGGTCTCGCTGTCATATCCGGGTGGCAGCGGCGTGCTGTCAGTCTGCTCGCTCCCGGCCGCGGGTTCAGGGGGAGGTTCGGCGGGTTGATGGGCACAACCGGTGAAGAGCAATGCGCCGCAGAGCGGCAATAGTGACCAAGGCGACATCAAAAGGACCTGCAATGTGTTTCCGTTATGATGGCACAGGCCTCTGCAAGCCGAAAACCTTATTGCAGCCATAGAAGGTAGCCATGGCCTGCGTCATTGTTTTGGGGGGCGCTTTCACGCAAAATGCCTCTCCCTTGCAGCCCCGCTTTTCGGGGTAACGCGGGCTGACGGGTACGGACGGGCAAGGGCAGGATATTGCCTGTCACGACGGACGGGCACGGGACACTATGAATCTGGTTGCTGTTGGCGTTAATCACACCACCGCAGATGTGGAGTTACGCGAACGTCTGGCGTTTTCCACGCAGCAGGCGCAGGCAGCGCTGGCCAGTCTTCGCGATGTGCCCGGGGTTTGTGAGGCCGCGTTGCTGTCGACCTGCAATCGCACCGAACTCTACTGTCTGACCGACGACAGCGCCCCTGACCTGGTGGCCTGGATGGCCGAGCGTCGTCATCTTTCCCGCGACAAGATCGAACCGGTTCTGTACCAGCATCAAGGCGAAGAGGCTCTGGAGCACATGATGCGGGTCGCTGGCGGCCTGGATTCCCTGGTATTGGGTGAGCCGCAGATTCTCGGGCAGATGCGTGAGGCCTATGCCCGCGCCCATGAGGCGGGTTTGCTCAATGGCGAATTGTCGCGCCTGTTCCAGGAAGTGTTCTCTGTGGCCAAGCGTATCCGCACCGAAACCGGCATTGGCGCCAATCCGGTGTCGGTGGCTTATGCTGCGGTCTCCTTTGCCCGTCACATCTTTGCCGATCTGAAAAAAAGCCGGGCCTTGTTGATCGGTGCTGGCGAGATGATTGAGCTGGTGGCCCGGCATCTCAGTGAACAACAGGTCCGTGAGATTACCATTGCCAACCGGACTCAGGCGCGGGCCAGTGAGCTGGCGGCCAGCGTGGGAGGGCGGGGTATCAGTCTGGAAGAGCTGCCCGTGGCGCTGGAGAATGCCGACATTCTGATTTCCTGTACGGCCGCGCCGTTGCCGATTCTCGGCAAGGGGATGGTAGAGCGAGCACTCAAGCAACGCCGCCACCGGCCCATGTTCATGGTGGATATTGCCGTGCCAAGAGATATCGAGCCGGAGGTCGGCAATCTGGATGATGTGTACCTGTACACGGTGGACCATCTTCAGGAGGCGATCCAGGAGAATGTCCGGGCCCGACAGGATGCAGCCCGTGAAGCCTCTGAGCTGATCCGTGATGCCATTGTGCGCCACCGTCGCCAGCGCCGTGAACAGGATGCGGTGGGTGTGTTGCGTGATTACCGTGAAAATCGCACTCGCATGGCAGCGGATGAGTTGGATAAAGCCCTTCAACAGTTGAACAATGGCGGTGACGCGGAAGAGGTGTTGCGCCGTTTTCAGCATTCTCTGGTCAACAAGTGGCTTCACTCGCCCAGTGTGGCCCTGCGCAAGATGGCCGCAGAAGGTCGGGCAGAGGCATTGCTGGTCGCCCGTGAATTGTTGCTTGGCGACGATGACTCGTCGTCGTAGCCGGGGCGTTCTTCAGCGGTACCCTGGTCTTCGAAATATCCTGAATGTTGCGTGCGCCCATCGGGCGGCGTGGTTGCGTGAAGCGTGGAATCGATTTTATGAAAGCGTCGTTACAAGCCAAGCTGGATAAACTGGCAGACCGATTCGAGGAATTGTCGGGCCTGTTGTCGGATCCAGAGGTGATATCGAACCAGAACCGTTTCCGGGACCTGTCCCGCGAGTACGCTGAAATCGATCCGGTGATCAAATGCTACCGTGAATATCTGCAGGCGCAGGAAAACCTGGAGGATGCCCGGGCCATGCAGGATGACAGCGATGCCGAAATGCGTGAAATGGGGGCAGAAGAAGCCCGCGAAGCCCAGTCGCAGATCGAGACGCTGGCCGATGAGCTGCAGAAACTGATGCTGCCGAAAGACCCGCGCGATAGCGCCAATGTCTTTCTGGAAGTGCGTGCGGGTACCGGCGGTGACGAGGCGGCGATTTTTGCCGGCGACCTGTTTCGCATGTATTCGAAGTACGCCGACCAGATGGGCTGGAAAGTGGAGCTGGTCAGTGCCAGCGAAGGCGAGCATGGTGGCTACAAGGAAGTGATTGCCCGAGTCATTGGCGATGGTGTGTATTCGCGGATGAAGTTCGAGTCTGGCGCTCACCGGGTGCAGCGAGTGCCTGCCACCGAATCCCAGGGGCGCATTCATACCTCTGCCTGCACCGTGGCCATCATGGCTGAAGCCGAAGACCTGGGCGATATCGAAATCCGCAACGAAGACCTGCGTATTGATACCTACCGTTCTTCCGGAGCGGGCGGTCAGCACGTTAACACCACCGACTCCGCGGTACGGATTACCCACTTGCCCACCGGTGTTGTGGTGGAGTGCCAGGACGAGCGTAGCCAGCACAAGAACAAGGCCCGGGCCATGAGCCTGCTCAGCGCCAGACTCTATGATGCCCAGCAGAATGCCGCCCACGCCGAGCAGGCGGCGGAGCGCAAATCCCTGGTGGGATCCGGGGATCGTTCCGAGCGCATTCGGACCTACAATTACCCCCAGGGTCGCATCACGGATCACCGCATCAATCTGACGTTGTATCGCCTCAATGAAGTGATGGAAGGGGATCTGGACGAAGTGTTGGGAGCATTGTTGGCCGAGCATCAGGCCGATCAGCTGGCTGCCCTGAGCGAGCAGTAACATGCGCATCGATGAGGCCCTGCGGCAGGCTCGTGGCCGTCTGGCATCGTCGCCTTCTGCCGCCCTGGATGCAGAGCTGCTGCTGTGCCATGTACTGGGCCAGACGCGTACCTGGCTGTTCACCTGGTCTGACCGGGAGCTGGAAGCGAACCAGCAGACCGCCTTTGAGGCATTGCTGGCTCGGCGCGAGACCGGCGAGCCTGTCGCGCACCTGACCGGTGAACGGGAATTCTTTGGCCGTCCTTTCCGGGTGACAGCCGATACCCTGATTCCTCGACCCGACACCGAAACCCTGATCGAGATCGCGCTTGCCCTGCCGCTGCCTGATGACGCCCGTGTGGTGGACCTGGGCACCGGCAGCGGGGCCATCGGTGTCACCCTGGCATTGGAAAAGCCGCACTGGCAGGTCGCGCTGGTGGACCTCAGCGAGGCCGCCCTGCAGGTAGCCACCGACAATGCCAGGCAGCTGAACGCGCCGGTGCAATGCCTGGCCGGCAGCTGGCTCGTGCCCTGTGAAGGGCCGTTTGATCTGATCGTCAGCAACCCGCCTTACATCGATGCCAGCGACCACCATCTGGACGAAGGCGATGTGCGCTTTGAGCCGCGTTCGGCGCTGGTGGCTGAGGATAAGGGCTTGGCGGACCTGGCCGAGATTGTGCGCCAGGCCACCGGCAAGCTGGTTGATGGCGGTTGGCTGATGCTGGAGCATGGGTTTGAGCAGCNGCTGGNGTNCNGTGCGGGCANTGNTGGACGAGGCCGGTTTTCAGGATGTGCGCACCGCGCAGGATCTGGGTGGCAATGANCGTGTCACTCTTGGCCGGTTTGCTTCGGCCTCTTCGTAGGGTGGACATTGCCGAGGGGCAACCTCCNCCGGAATTTTGATGTGGCGCGTGCAGGCGTGAAGCGTGCTGCGTGCAGCGGTACCCAACNATGTTTAANGACGAACAGCTTGAACGATACAGCCGCCAGNTGATGGTGGATGAGCTGGATCTGGCCGGGCAGGAGGCGCTGGCGNCAGCGCGGGTGTTGATCGNGGGCTGCGGGGGGCTGGCCAATCCGGCGGCANTGTATCTGGCCGGTGCCGGTGTGGGCCGACTGGTGCTGGCGGATGATGACCGGGTNGAGGTCAGTAACCTGCACCGGCAGGTGGCGTTCCGTGGCGGGCAGGTCAATCAGTTCAAGGCGGAGGCCCTGCGTGACCAGCTGCAGCAGCTGAACCCGGAGGTGNATGTGCGTGCGGCTGTCGTGCGGGNGGATGATGCCTGGCTGGAAGTGGCCGTGGCGGAGGCTACCCTGGTGCTCGATTGCACGGATAACTTCGTNACCCGNCAAGCCATCAACCGGGCTTGTGTNAGGNATCGCAAACCTNTGGTCAGTGGNGCGGCGATTCGCATGGATGGNCAGCTGGNGGTGTTNGATCTNCGAGCGCCGGAGGCGCCCTGTTATGCCTGTGTATACGGNGAAGGCACGGACGGCGACCTGGCCTGCAATCAGGCAGGGATCGTGGGTCCGGTGGTGGGGNCGGTGGGCACCCTGCAGGCCCTGGCGGCGATCCGGGTGCTCAGTGGGGCGCAGCTTGGAGGCAAGCTGCACCTGTTTGATGGCCGCAGCCTGGANTGGCGGCAAGTGACGTTACGGCAAGACCCTGGCTGTGCNGTGTGCGGTACGAATCACGACGGTGANTGATGGATCGGGGTATCCGGCTCCACTTCATAGACGGTCGGTGACTCTTCGGNGGTGAGGCCGATGGCGATCAGAATGATCAGCACAATCACAAAGGCTGNTCCNAGAAGGTGTTTCATGGTCTGCCTCCCTGCGCCTGCGCGCATGCCTGCCGGTGGCGGGTCAGGCTGACAGTTCCACCACCTGGCCATTGAGCGTCTTGATCTGTCGCGCCATGTCGCTGAGCAGGCTGTGAATCATGCCCGGATTGGTGCGAATCAGATCCTTGAACTGGTGTTTGGGGACTTTGACNACCGAGCAGCGGCTTTTGGCTCGTACGGTGGCGCTGCGGGGGGAGTGGGTCAGCAGGGCNATCGCGCCGACCACTTCGCCTTCACTGACGCTGCCGACGACCACGTTATCCACGACCACATCCGCATCGCCTTCAAACAGGCTGAACACGTAATCGGCAGGTTCGCCCTGGCGGATAATGATGTCGCCCGGTTCAAAATAGGCAAAGCCGGTGGTGGTGAAGGACTCTTCTGGCATGTGNGCGGATANCAGNCGCACCAGAATGCCTTGCTGCGTCGTCAGGATACGCGTCCACAGTTTGGCCAGTTGCGCGTCGGCGATGACNGCTTCCACCAGCTTCACGGTCGGGTANGCTGCCAGCAGTACCGCGCTCTCGGCGTAATAGGTCACTTCACCGTTGCCCGCATCGGGCAGAATCATGTCGCCCTCGTCCCAGATGAACAGTTTCTTTTCCNGGCAGCGCATGCCCAGCATNCCGCCTTTGACGACGTAGGTGGTGTCACCGCACATGCCGTGCTTGAAGGCATCTTCAGTCGGTACNAGAGGCAGGGTCTGGGGCTGGATCGGCAACTGGCTGATGAAGTCGTTGACCAGACGTTTGTACATGCGTGTGAGGGCGGGGAAACCGCCGCTGGCTTCTGCCACAGAGATCATGCAATGCCTCGATGAATGCGTGGGTTCTGGTTTCAGTATGCAGCAAGTTATTAAGGCGAAACAGTACGGGGTTGGCAGTAGAGGGCGTCGAATGCNTTCGACGGTATGGCCTTGCTGCAGGGNGTGGCGGGGNTCGACNTGGGNCNATCCNCCNCCGGGANGGGGNGGGGCGCCGNGGGGTGGGCGGCGACTCAATAATCCCGTTCGCGGGGCAGGAAGGTGGGAGCTTCCTTTTTCTGCCCGGCTTGCAGGGCACGGCGGTAGTTCTTGCCGCGCATCAGTTTGAACTGCAGCTTGCTTTCGATATCGAACGCCTGGGCTTCGGGCACGGTCCAGGTTTGCTGGAACAGGGCCTTGCCGGCGCTGATGCCGTCCGGGGAGCGGGTCTTAATGGCCTCAGCCAGTTTTTCGGCTTCCTCCAGCGGGGTGGCAGATACCCGGGTGACCAGGTTCATGGCCTTGGCTTCGTCGCCATTGAACAGCCGCCCGGTCATGGTCAATTCCTTGGCCACGTCCATGGGCACCAGTTCGCGTAGTGTCACGGTGCCGGTCATGTCTGGGATCAGCCCCCACTTGATTTCCATGATCGACATCTCGCAATCCGGCGTGGCCATGCGGAAGTCTGCGGCGAGGGCAATCTGCATGCCGCCGCCGTAGCAATAGCCGTGCAGTACAGCGATAACCGGTACCGGCAGCTCTCGCCAGCACCAGCACACTTCCTGGAACAGGTTGGTTTTCTTGATGCCGTATTTGGTGAAACCCTTGATCAGCTTCAGGGGCTGCTTCATGACGGTGCCGAAATCGAGCCCGGCGCAAAACGCCTTGCCGTCACCCTGCAAAATGACGACACGAATGTCGCGGTCCTTGCGGACGGCCTTCGAGGCTTCAATCAGCCCTTCCATCATGTCGAAATCCAGGCCGTTGTATTTGTCTGCACGGCTCAGAGTGACGTAGGCGATGCTGTTTTTCTTTTCCAGAGTGACACGTTTCTTGAAGGTTTGGGTCATGAGTTAATCCTCTGGGTCCGACGCCTGATATTCGGCGTCGGACACACTTCTGTTAGCCCAGTTTTTCTTTGAGCAGTGCATTCAGTTGTTGCGGATTCGCCTTGCCCTGTGTGGCTTTCATGGCCTGGCCTACGAAGAAACCGATTTTTTTCTTTTTCTTCGCGTCATCCGAGCTGCGGTAGTCTTCTACCTGCGGTGCGTTATTGGCGATGATGTCGTCGACGATTTTTTCCAGTTCGCCGCTGTCGCTCATCTGTTTCAGGCCTTTGGCTTCGATGACCGCATCCGGGTCACCTTCACCTGCCCAGCACGCTTCAAATACTTGTTTGGCAATTTTGGAGCTGATGGTGCCGTCTTTCAGGCGGGCAATCAGCTGACCCAGCTGGTCAGCGGACACGGGGCTGTCGTTGATGGTTTTTTCTTCCGCGTTCAGTTTGGCGGCCAGTTCACCCATCACCCAGTTGGCGGCCAGTTTGGCATCGCCGCCGGCCTTGGCTGCCACTTCAAAAAAGGCGGCGGTGGCCAAATCGCCGGAGAGTAGATCGGCGTCATACTCGGACAGCTGGTAGTCGGCCAGGAAACGAGCCTTGCGGGTGTCCGGCAGCTCCGGCATGGACGCTTTCAGGGCGTCCAGGTCTGCCTCGGTGATTTCTACCGGGAGCAGGTCCGGGCAGGGGAAGTAGCGGTAATCGTTGGCGTCTTCCTTGCTGCGCATGGAGCGGGCGGTATGGGTATCGCCGTTGTACAGGCGGGTTTCCTGGACAATCTCGCCACCGTCTTCCAGCACATCAATCTGGCGTTCTACTTCCAGCTTGATCGCGCGTTCCATAAAACGGAACGAGTTCAGGTTTTTGGTTTCGGTGCGAGTGCCCAGTGCGTCGCCAGGACGGCGGATGGACACGTTCACGTCGAAACGCATGTTGCCTTGAGACATGTCGCCATCGCAGATGCCAATGGAGGTGACGATGGCGTGCAGTTTGCGGGCAAAGGCCACGGCTTCTTCTGCGTTGCGCATATCCGGTTCGGTGACCACTTCGATTAGTGGTGTGCCGGCACGGTTCAGGTCGATTCCGGTCATGCCATGGAAGTCTTCATGCAGGGACTTGCCCGCATCTTCTTCCAGGTGCGCATGGTGAATGCGCACGATTTTTTTCTCGCCGCTTTCCAGCTGAATCTCCACTTCGCCGGCACCCACAACAGGTTTGTCCAGCTGTGTGGTCTGGTAGCCTTTTGGCAGATCCGGATAAAAATAATTTTTCCGTTCGAACACGCTGTGCCGGCAGATATCGGCATTGATGGCGAGGCCGAACAGCGCCGCCTTGCGTACTGCTTCGCGGTTGACTACTGGCAGGGTGCCAGGCATGCCCAGATCCACCAGTGAGGCCTGGGTGTTGGGCTCGGCACCGGTGGACAGTTTGCTGCCGGAAAACAATTTGCTGGTGGTATTGAGCTGGACGTGAATTTCCAGACCGATCACGACTTCCCAACTCATTTTTCACCTCCCAGTACCGGCGCTTGTTTGTGCCAGTCAGTGGCTTGCTGATATTTGTGGGCCACGTTGAGAATCTGCCCTTCACGGAAATAATTGCCGATGACCTGGGTGCCAGTGGGCAGACCCTTGATGAAGCCGGTGGGCATGGACAGGGCGGGCAGACCGGCCAGGTTCACGCCGATGGTGAAGACGTCTGCCATGTACATGCTGACCGGGTCATCTTTCTTGTCGCCCAGCTTGAAGGCTGTCTCCGGGGCGGTGGGGCCCATCAGTACATCCACCTTTTCAAAGGCGCGGGCAAAGTCGTCGCGAATCAGGCGGCGAACTTGCTGGGCGCGACGGTAGTAGGCGTCATAGTAGCCCGCAGAGAGGGCGTACGTGCCCACCAGGATGCGGCGCTTCACTTCATCACCGAAACCTTCGGAGCGAGAGCGCTTGTAGAGGTCTTCCAGATCCTGCGGGTCGTCGCAGCGGTGCCCGAAGCGCACACCGTCGAAGCGACTCAGGTTGGAGCTGGCTTCGGCCGGGGCAATCACATAATAGGCCGGTACCGACAGCTTGATGCTGGGCAGGGACACCGAGACCACCTTGGCGCCGAGTTTTTCCAGTTCACGAATCGCCTCGCGGCTGTTGTCGGCAATGGCGCCATCCAGTGTGTCGGGGAAGAACTCTTCGGGTACGCCGATGGTCAGGCCACGGATGTCGTCGTTGAGCGCGCCCAGGTAATCGTCCACCTTTTCATTGAGGCTGGTAGAGTCCCGGTGATCGTGGCCGGCCATGGCCTGCAACATCAGGGCGCAGTCTGCGGCACTGAGGCCCATGGGACCGGCCTGGTCGAGGCTGGAGGCGAAGGCGATCATGCCCCAGCGGGAGACGCGGCCATAGGTGGGCTTGAGGCCGGTAATGCCGTTCAGGGCTGCCGGCTGGCGGATGGAGCCGCCGGTGTCGGTGCCGGTAGCGGCAGGGGCGAGGCGGGCCCCCAGGCAGGCGGCAGCACCACCGGAGGAGCCACCGGGAACCCGCTCCCGATCCCAGGGGTTTTTCACCGGGCCGTAGTAGCTGGTTTCGTTGGACGAGCCCATGGCGAATTCGTCCATGTTGGTCTTGCCCAGCATCACGGCGCCTTCCGCTGCCATCTTTTCCACGACGGTGGCGGTGTAGGGGGCAATAAAGGTGTCCAGCATCTTCGAGCCGCAGCTGGTGCGCACGCCCTCGGTGCAGAAGATGTCCTTGTGGGCGATGGGCAGGCCGGTGAGCAAGCCTCCCTTGCCTCCGGCCAGGGCCGCATCGGCGGCATCGGCCTGGGCCAGGGCCTGTTGTTCGGTCACGGTGACGAAGCTGTTGATGTCCGCGTCAAACTGTTGGATGCGCCCGAGGAAATGCTCGGTGAGCTCCCGGGAGGAGAACTCTCCGGCGGCCAGTCCGGCCTTGAGTTCGGTCAGTGTCTTGGTATGCATGGCGTCGCTCATAGCTTGTTTGCTGCCTTACTCGCTTATTCGATAACCCGTGGGACCAGGAAGCAGCCGTCTTCGGCGGCGGGGGCGATGTCCATGGCCTTGTCGCGCACATTGGGCTCGCTCACGGTGTCGTCTCGCAGGGGCTGGGTGACATCCAGCGGATGGGCCATGGGCGCCACATCAGTCACGTCGGCCTGCTGCAGCTGGTCTACCATCGCGAGGATGTCATTCAGGCGGTTGGACAGGGCATCGGTGTCTGCCGGGTCCACTTTCAGGCGTGCCAGGTGAGCTACCTGAGCCACCACCTTGGAATCAATGGCCATGCTTGTCTCCATGGAGTGATCTGCCCACTGGTAACGGGCGGGGTCTCGGGCGCCTGTCAGTGGGGTCGGAAAGCCGCAAAAAGTACCATAGACCGCCGGTCCGGGGCCACTGTCCGCCGGGGCATGGCGCCGCTGTGGTCGCATGGGTTTGCTTGCCCAAAGGGCCTGCCGTTGCTAGAGTTGCGCACATCTTGTAGATGCGCGGCTTTTTCCCTGCCGGCATCATTTTTCGCGAAAATTCAGGAAACTGGCCAGGATGTCGATGATCAAGCGTATTCGGGGGATGTTCTCCACCGATCTCTCCATTGATTTGGGGACCGCTAATACCCTTATTTACGTACGTGGCCGCGGTATCGTGCTGGATGAGCCCTCTGTGGTGGCTATCCGTCATCATGGCGCTCAGAAGAGTGTGGCTGCCGTGGGCGCTGATGCCAAGCGCATGCTCGGCCGTACCCCCGGCAATATTACTGCCATCCGGCCCATGAAAGACGGCGTGATCGCCGACTTCGACGTGACCGAAAAAATGCTCCAGTACTTCATCAAGAAGGTGCATGACACCGGCTTTTTCCCGCCGGCGCCCCGTGTACTGGTGTGTGTGCCGTGCAAATCCACCCAGGTGGAGCGTCGCGCCATTCAGGATTCTGCCTATGGGGCGGGTGCCCGTGATGTGTACCTGATTGAAGAGCCCATGGCGGCAGCCATTGGTGCCGGGTTGCCGGTGGAAGAGGCGCGTGGCTCCATGGTGGTGGATATCGGTGGCGGCACCACCGAGATTGCCCTGATTTCCCTGAACGGGGTAGTGTACTCCGAGTCCGTGCGCATTGGTGGTGACCGCTTTGATGAAGCGATTGTGGCCTTTGTGCGTAAGGAATATGGCTCGCTGATCGGTGAATCTACCGCCGAGCGTATCAAGCATGAGATCGGTACTGCCTACCCAGGTGGCGAGATCCGTGAAATCGATGTGCGTGGCCGCAACCTGGCCGAGGGTGTACCGCGCAGCTTTACCCTGAATTCCGAAGAGATTCTGGAAGCGCTCAAAGAGCCGCTGGCGGCCATCGTCAATGCGGTGAAGAATGCGCTGGAAGCATCTCCGCCAGAATTGGCCTCTGATATCGCCGAGCGCGGCCTGGTGATCACCGGTGGTGGTGCGCTGTTGCGTGATATCGATCGCCTGCTGTCTGAAGAAACCGGTCTGCCGGTGATTATTGCCGACGACCCGCTGACCTGTGTGGCTCGCGGTGGCGGCAAGGCGCTGGAGCTGATGGACAGTCAGGGTTTTGACATGTTGGCCATGGGCTGATGACGGCTTCGGCCAACCCTCTATACCGTCTGGTTGCTGCGCTGGTTCTGTCTGTCATTGTGATTGTGCTGGACCAGCGTACGCCGTGGGCGGAGCCAGTGCGGCATGTACTGGCGTATCTCACTGCCCCTATCCATTACGTTGCCCATTTGCCGGTGGATTCTGGCCAGTGGCTGACCGAGCAGGCGCAAAGCCGCTCGTCACTGATGGAAGAAAACCAGCGTCTGCAGCGCCAATCCCTGATTCTTGAACAAAAGGTCCAGCGCCTGGCGGTACTGGAAGCCGAGAATGTGCGTTTGCGAGAGTTGCTGAACTCGTCTGCGGATCTGGATGCCAATGTACTGGTTGCCGAAATTATTGGTGTGGACCCGGATCCCAACCGTCAGGAGCTGGTGATCAACAAGGGTACCGGTTCTGACGTGTTTAGAGGTCAGGCGGTGCTGGATGCACAGGGGCTGATCGGGCAAGTGGTCGATGCCGGTCCGTTGAGTTCCCGTGTGTTGTTGCTCACCGATGCCAGTCATGCCATGAGTGTGCAGGTGAATCGTAACGGCGTTCGCGCGGTACTGGCGGGGAATGGTCAGACCGGGTTGCGGCTTTTGTATGTGCCGGATACGGCGGATATCGAGGAAGGGGATTTGCTGGTCAGTACCGGTCTTGGGCAGCGTTATCCGCGTGGCTACCCTGTGGGGACGGTGACTTCCGTGCGCCACCAGTCCGGTGCGCCCTATGCCGACATTACCGCGCTTCCGACTGCCCGAATCGACAGGGCCAGCCACGTGTTGCTGGTTCAGCCTACGCAAACGCCTGCCAGTCCGCTGACACGGGGAGATGCCGATGCGCGGTGATCGTCCGTCCGGAACCGGGGTAATTATTGTTTCGTTGCTGATTGCCGCCTTGCTGGAAGTGGTGCCGTTACCGGAGGCCCTGAACTGGGTGCGTCCAGAGTGGATGTTGCTGGTGCTGGTCTACTGGGTATTGGCGTTGCCCCGGCGAATCGGTGTGCTGTGGGGCTTCGGTGTGGGTTTGTATCACGACGTTCTGGTCGGGACCACGCTGGGGCAGTGGGGCCTGGCCTTTGCGCTTGGCGCTTATGTGATGCTGGCGGCCTACAAGCGCATGCGGGTGTTCACTTCAATACAGCAATGTGCCGTCGTGTTCCTGCTGGTCGGTACCGTCAGCCTGCTGGCCTATATGGTGCAGGAGTCCGTCGGGCGCACCCTCTACCCTCCCTACACTATTCTGTATGCCTCTTTTACCAGTGCCTTGTTCTGGCGCCCGGTCTGTGCGGTACTGCGCTGGGTCCAGTTGCGTTTTCTAGTACGCTAAACCCGGCTGAACAACGAGACCTGACGCGAAGCATTCTTTTCCCGCTTCGCAGGTTTCGCTGTTCACGGTTAACTATTCACGTTTAACTGCTGTCTGAATCTATGGTTCTTTATCTTGCTTCCGGATCGCCGCGTCGTGCGGAGTTGCTGCAGCAAATTGCTGCGCCGTTTTCGGTGCTGAAAGCGCCGGACATCGATGAAACCCCGCAGGCCGGAGAGGCTCCGCTGGCGTATGTGTTGCGTATGGCGCAGCAGAAAGCGCTCGCCGGAGAGCGGCAACGGCAACAGGCTGGCCTCGGTGACGGAGCGGTGCTGGGAGCGGATACGTCGGTGGTGCTGGGAGCGGAAATTCTTGGCAAGCCCCGCGACCCGGACCATGCCATCGCCATGCTTCAGGCATTGAACGGTAAGTCACATCAGGTGATTTCTGCCGTGGCGCTGATCGTTGCGGGCGAAGTGCATCAGGCTCACTCGGTTACGACCGTCACGTTCCGGTGCCTGGATGAGGCCCGGCTGGCGGCCTATGTTGCCACTGGCGAGGGGAAGGACAAGGCCGGCGGTTATGGTATTCAGGGGCTGGGTGGCGCTCTGGTGGCGTCCTTGTCCGGTAGCTACAGTGGCGTGGTGGGTCTGCCGCTGGAGGCACTGGTATCGCTGATGGATGAGGCAGGTCTGGATTACTGGCAGACGAGCATACATGGCTGACAGCACGCAATCTCGCAACTCCCGGTGGCGCCGGGTCCTGCCGTTTCTGTGGTGGATGGTGGCATTGGTCCTGCTGCTGATGGCCACCTATGTGGTGGTCGCCCGGCAGCTGATGCTGCTGGTGCCGGACTATCGCAGCACGCTGGAAACCCTGTTTGAGGAGCGTATCCAGTCTCCGCTGGAAATCGCCGAGCTGGAAGGCCATATGGATGGCCTGAGCCCCCAGTTCGTGGTTCGAAAGGTGCGGCTGCCGGCCCCGGAAGGGGAGTCGCCACTGGAACTGGACGAAGTGGTCTTGAGCGTGGATGTATTGCGCTCGCTGCTGCACCGGGACCTTGCGCTGGAGTCACTGCGCATTGACGGGGTTGCGCTGAATCTGGTGCGAGATCAGGACGGCCGTTTTCGGCTGCGCGGATTGGATACCCTGTCGGGCAGCAACCGTGAAAACCCGCCACTGGAACGCATTCTGAAGTTGTTTTACCGCCAGCAGTTGCTTTCGGTGACGAATGCCCGTCTGTCCCTTGAATGGCAGGGGATGCCTCCGCTGGCCGCCTCTTCCATGGAAGCGACCCTGATCAATGACGGGGACGACCACCTGCTTTCCGTCACCCTGGAGGCGCGGGACCGCCCGCTAACGATAGAAACCCGCCTGCATCTTCACGACGATGCGTACTCCCTTGATGAGGTCAATGCGGATCTTTATCTGCATGTTCGAGGCCAGCGCATGCAGGAATGGCTGCCGGCGTCTGTAGAGTGGCCCGTAGAGATTGCCGCTCTTGAGGGCGAGGTCGAGCTGTGGGGCAGCATTGCCGATGGGCAGCCGGAGAGTGCCCGGCTGGCACTTTCTGTGCCGTCCCTGGTGCTTGCGCAAGATGACCGGCAATGGCCGCTGGAGGCGGTGTCACTGGATCTGGGGCTGGAGCGAGAGGATGAGCAGGCAACCTTGTCACTGGGCAATGTCTCTGCACAGTCTCCCGCGGGGCAGCTGCTGTTCGGTGATGTGGGGCTGAAATGGGATACGTCCGGTGATTCCAGGCAATGGCAGCTGCGCACCGGTGACCTGCCGGTACGGGCGATCAATCAGCAATTTCTGAAGTTGCCCTTCGCACTGCCCGACAATCTTGTCCGCTGGCAACAACAGTTGCAGACCTTGTCGCCCCAGGGGGTGGTGGACGGTATCTATCTGAAGGGGCATGGCCGGGAGCTGGAACGCTTTCAGGCTCGCTTCACGGCGTTGAGCAGTCAGGCAGATGACCGTATCCCCGGTGTCTCCCGCCTCAGTGGCTGGGTGTCAGGCAGTCCCAATCAGGGGGTGGTTCACCTGTATAGCGATAACCTGTCATTGACCCTCCCTCGCCTGTACGGGCACCCCTTGATGGGCCAAATGACGGGTGTCCTGGGATGGGAGAAACACGGAGACACTCTGTCGTTGCGCTCGGGGCGACTACGGGCGGTGAATGCGGATGCGCACGGTGAAGCCATGTTTGCTTCCACTATCGTGCCCGGCGAGATTCCGCAGTTACGGCTAACTGCGGATATCTATGAGGGTGATGGTGCTCGCGCCAGTCATTACATCCCACTGAAACGGCTCCCGGATGGCCTGTCCCAATGGCTTGGCCAGGCAATCCGGGGGGGCTCTCTGCGACACGGCAAGCTGTTGTATCAGGGGCCGGTGAAAATCGACAAGGAACGGCAGCAGGACCGGACGTTCCAGATGCGTTTTCAGGGAAGGGATGTGGAGTTGTCATTTCTTCCTGACTGGCCTCATGCCACGGGCATAGATGCCGATGTGCGCATTAACGGTCGTGAGGTTCGTGGTGTGGCCCGCAGCGGAACATTGCTTAATAGCAAGCTGAGCGATGTGTACGTGGATGTTCCTCCCTTTGAGACGGCCAACGGGCCGCGGCTGGTGTTGTTTGGCAATGTGGATGGACCGGTGACGGACCTGGATACGCTGTTTCAAACGTCCCCGCTGAAGACAATTCTGCCGGATGAAATGCTGGACTGGCGTTTGCTGGATGGGAAGATGCAGGGCCGCTTATTGCTGGATTTCCCGTTCCAGAAAGAGACCGGTTCGCCGGTTGTGGTGGTGGACGCGACAGTGCAGGACGGGAAGGTGGAAAACGCCCCCCGGAAGCTGGCATTCGAGCAGGTTCAGGCGCCGGTCTATTTTCATCTTCGTGATGGCATTCAGGTGCCTGAGTTCGATGCCCGGTTTATGGGTAACCCCGTTACCGGGCACTGGCACACGCGCGGGGGGCGCAGTCAGGTGGCGGCGCAAGGCACTATCAAGGTGCCAGCATTGCGGGATTGGCTGGGGTTTCCCTGGTTGGCGCCAGCGAGTGGGACGCTGCCGGTGAAGCTGGCAGTACAGGTGCCTTGGCAGGGTAGCCGTTTCTCGCTAAAAGCCTCTTCGACCCTGGAAGGGGTTGAGGTCAAGGCGCCCGACCCTATCGGCAAAGGTGCCGGACAAACTGTGCCCTTGTCGGTGGAGATCGAGACGAAGGGGCGCGCCCAGCAGCTGGCCCTGCGTTATGGCGATGAAATTCGGGGCTTGTTTCGGTTGGGGGATGGCTTGGCAGGGGAGGTCTTGTTAGGGGGCGGGCATCTTCAGGTCCCGGCAACGGGCCTTAATGTCCGGGGAACCTTGCGCAAGGGGGCGGTCAGTCCCTGGCTGGATTTTATTGGTGACCAGATGGCTCCTGCACTCAAGCAGCAGGGGGCGGGAGCAGGGGCGTCAAGCGCCGGGCTGTTGAACAACATCAATGTCCAGATCGGCGAACTGGATCTGTTCGGGGTGGCAGTGCCCAATGCGGGGCTTTCTGTGTTGCCCAGAGACCAGGGCTGGGATATCGCCTTGAGCAGCAAGGCGGTGGCGGGTTCCATGCACATCCCGGATGGGTTCTCGGTACGAGGAGAGCAGCCCCTGTCGCTGACGGTGTCCCGCCTCAATCTGACGTTGCCTGACCGGGCGGGCCAGCAACAGGGCGCGCCGTTTTCGCCCTATCAGCTGCCGACGCTGGATGCCCGCCTGAACAATCTCATCATCAATGGCGAGGACTTCGGGGAGTGGCAGGGCAGTGTCCGGCCTATCTCTCAGGGGGTACGCATTTCTGACCTGGATGGTCTGTGGCGATTCACCCATATCGAAGGCTCCCTGGACTGGACTGCCCAGGGGGAAGGTGGTGATGCGGCGCAATATACCCGTTTCAATGGCTCCCTGAGCACCGGCAAGCTGGGCCGTGCCTTGCAAGGTTGGGGATTGCCGGAAATGATCGAGTCGGAAGATGCCAGGGCGAAAGGGGTGCTGGGTTGGAGTGGCTGGCCGTTAAGTCCGGATTATCTGGCGATGGAGGGGCAGACACGGATTGACATTGGCGAGTGCCGAATCCCGCAGACCGATACCAAAACGTCTTTTCTCAGGGTGCTGGGTATCCTGAATATCGGCACGATCCAGCGCCGATTGCGACTGGATTTCTCTGACTTGTACAAAAAAGGCTTGAGTTGCGACAGCATCACGGGAGATTTCCGTATCGATGGGCCGTCGGTATCCACTACCAATCTGGCCATCAAATCGCCGTCGGCGATTATCGAAGCCCAGGGCAATGTGGATCTTGAAAAGGAAACGCTCAATCATCAGATGGAAGTGACGTTGCCGTTGTCCAGTAATCTCTATGCCGGATGCCTCGCAGGGCCTGCAGCGTGTGCCGGGATTTTTGTGGTAGAACGTATCTGGGGTGACAAGCTGGACCGTACGGCCACCATGGAATACGCGGTGACGGGCACCTGGTCCGACCCGAAAGTGAAGGAAACCGAGGGGATGTTCGAATGACGCAGCCGATCTCTGTTGCGGCCATCCAGATGACCAGCGGCCAGCAACTGTCCGGTAATCTCGAGGCGGCTTCGGTGCTGCTGGAACACGCCGCGAATGGTGGTGCGCAACTGGCGGTTCTGCCTGAAAATTTTGCGGTCTACGGTGGCGATTATCGTGCCACTGCCGGGCAGTTCGAGCAGTTGAAGGGCTGGCTCTGTGAGCAGGCCAGTCGTTTGAATATGGCCATTATTGGCGGCAGTGTCCCGGCGATTCGGCGCCCGGATGGCAGTGAAGTGGCGGCGCCGAGGGTGCGCACACGGGCACTGGCTGTCTCTGCCGACGGGCAGTGTCTGGCCGCGTATGACAAGCTGCACCTGTTTGATGCCCAGGTCAACGATGCCCAGGGCCGTTACTGCGAGTCCGATGTCTTCGAGCCCGGCACCGAGGTGGTGACTGTGCCGCTTGCCGGACTGACCGTGGGGCTGGCGATCTGTTACGACCTGCGCTTCCCTTCCCTCGCCCAGCGGCTGGCCCAGGCGGGGGCGGACTTGATTGTGTATCCCTCCGCTTTTACTGCAGTGACCGGGGCTGCGCACTGGTCGTTGCTGTTGCGGGCGACGGCGGTGCAGACCGGGTGCTATGTGCTGGGGGCAAACCAGTGTGGTCAACACGGGCCCCGGCGCGCCAGCTATGGCCATTCCATGCTGGTCAACCCGTGGGGCGAGGTGGTCGCGAGCCTGGAGAATGCGCCCGCTGCCCTTGTGGCAGGCCTGGACCTTGCTACCATGAACGAACTTCGCCAGCGTATGCCGGTGCAAACGCATCAACGATTTCACATAGAAGGTCCTTATGAGCGATAGCCTGTCCATTGCCGAGTCCATCCTGCTGGCCCCTGCCGATTTGCAGACCGGTCAGCTGGAAGCCCTGCTGAACGGCAAGCTGACCGGCCAGGCGGATTATGCGGACATCTATTTCCAGCATAGTCGCCATGAGGCCTGGGTGCTGGAAGACGGTATTGTTCGTGATGCCAGTTTTAATACTGAGCGGGGCGCAGGGGTGCGTATTGTCCAGGGCGACAAGACCGGCTTTGCCTACAGTGATGACATCACCCTGCAGGCCTTGCAGCAGGCCAGTGGTGCCGCCCGGGCCATCACCCGTCAGGGACAGGACCGAAGCGTGCAGCTTAGCCGCCGAGGAGCCCCTTTACGCTATGAGGCACTGGATCCGCTGCTGGCCTGGCCCGCAGAAGAAAAAGTGGCGCTGTTGCAGCGGCTGGATGCGTTGGCACGATCCCTGGACCCGGCGATTGTCGAGGTCACTGCCAGTCTGAGCGCGGTGCAGGATGTGATCATGGTGGTGGCCAGTGATGGCACCCTGGCGGCTGATGTCCGTCCCTTGATCCGTTGCAATGTCAGTGTGATCGCCGAGCGTAATGGACGCCGCGAGCGCGGCAGCGCCGGGGGGGGCGGGCGTGTCAGTTATGACTGGTTGCTGCAGGAAAACCGGGTTGAGACCTGGGCCCGGGAAGCCGTGCGCGGGGCCTTGTTGAATCTTGAGGCCCAGCCGGGACCGGCGGGCACCATGCCTGTGGTGCTGGGCCCGGGCTGGCCAGGAGTCTTGCTGCATGAAGCGGTTGGACACGGGCTGGAAGGGGACTTCAACCGCAAGGGCACCTCGATGTTTGCCAAAAAAATGGGGCAGCAGGTGGCATCGCCACTGTGTACCGTGGTGGATGACGGCACCATGCTGGATCGTCGCGGTTCCCTGACAGTGGATGATGAGGGGACGCCCTCGGCCTGCAATACCCTGATCGAAAACGGCAAACTGGTCGGCTATATGCAGGACAAGACCAATGCACGGCTGATGGGTGTGGCGCCGACCGGGAATGGGCGCCGGGAGTCCTATGCCCACTTGCCCATGCCGCGCATGACCAATACCTACATGCTGCCGGGGGAGAGTGACCCGGAAGAGATCGTGGCGAGCCTGGACCGGGGCATCTATGCCGTCAATTTCGGCGGTGGCCAAGTGGATATTACGTCTGGCCGCTTCGTGTTTTCGACCACCGAGGCGTACCTGGTGGAGAAGGGCAAGATTGTATGCCCGGTCAAGGGCGCTACCTTGATCGGCAGTGGTGCGGAAGTCATGGGCCGCATTTCCATGGTCGGTAACGACCTGGCTCTGGATTCCGGCATTGGGGTATGTGGCAAGGATGGCCAGTCTGTCCCGGTGGGAGTAGGACAACCTACGCTGCGGGTGGACGCCCTGACGGTGGGAGGAACCGCCTGATGTCTCAGGTGATTGATATTCTGTCGCGCATGCGCCTGTTTGCCGGGCTCAGCGAGGAAGAATTACGGCTTTTGGAAAAGCTGGTATTCGTCAACCGCGTTCCGGTGGGTGAAACGGTCTGCCGGGAAGGCGACCGCAGTGATTTTGTCTGTTTTGTGGTGCGTGGTTGTCTGGATATCGTCAAACAGAATGTGGAAGGCGGTGAAGTGGTGATTGCCCATCTTCGCCCTGGCGATTCCATGGGTGAAATGGCGCTGGTGGATCATGAGCCTCGTTCTGCCACGGTAAAGGCGGCCGAAGATGCCACCCTGATTGTCCTTACCCGAAAGGGGCTGGATCAACTCCGCCGCCGCAGTCCCAACGCGGTGAGTTTGGTGATGGAAAACATTGCCCGGCTACTGTGCGTTCATTTGCGCCGTACCTCTTCACAGCTGGCCCAATTCAAACTGCCCGTTGGCTGAACCAGCACTGACAGGAATCTTTATGCGATACCTTGGCGTCGTCTTTCTGGCGATCGGTCTGGCGGCTTGCGAGCCCCAGCCGTTGCCGGCTGATGTGAAGCTGCCTGATGGGGCAGTTTATGACGGCGATATTCAGGACAACCTGTTCCATGGTGAAGGGGTGTTGACCTGGCCAGATGAGCGCCGCTATGAGGGGGAATTCAGGGAAGGATTAATGACCGGGCAGGGGCGGCTCGAACTCCGGGATGGTTGCATCATGGAGGGGACCTTTGTGGAAGGCGTCCTGCATGGTGAGGGCTCGCTTGTCTGTGGTGATGACCGCTATCAGGGGACATTCCGACAGGGTGAGCTGGTCTCGGGGTCAGTGACATACGTGGATGGAAATTCCTACCAGGGCGAATTTCAGGCATTTCTGGCCCATGGCGAAGGGATATGGGTCACGCCGTCTGCCGAGCAATATGAAGGCACGTTTGCCGATGGAAGCATCACGACGGGCTCTTACCGTAATCAGGAAGGCTATGCGTATAACGGTCCATTTCAGGGCTTTGATTTCCATGGCAAAGGTGAGCTGACGCGCCCGGACGGGGTCATTATTCGAGCCGGATTTGAGTACGGGAAAGCCAGCGGTCCTGGCGTGCGAATTTTGCCTGCAGAAGGTGACGGAAAGCCGGTGGTGGAAAATGGCTATTTCGTAAAGGGCAAATACTACCTCAGTGAGAAAGCCTATCTACAAAGCCGGCAGCAACAGGCGGCAGGGATGGAAGCGCGCTTGTATACCGAGTCCAGCCGTTTGCAATCGGCCTTGTCATCTCTGGCACCGCAGCGCCCAGGGGTCCGTGATGTCTACTTTCTGGCGGTCGGTGGTGATGGCACGGAGGGGGTGTTCGACCGTGAAGTCACCTGGGTCTCGGCGAAGTTGGGGTCGGTACTTGATCTGAAGCGCCGACAGATTCTGCTGGTGAACGGCGGCAGTGATGAATTGCCTCTCGCTACGCGCACCAGTGTGCAAGAAAGCCTCAAGGCTCTGGATGCGCTGATGGATCCGGCCGAGGATCTGTTACTGGTGCACTTTGTCAGCCATGGCGCCATGAATGGTGAACTGGTTCTGGATACACATAATCTACAGCTCAATAATCTGAGCGTAGATGACGGCAAAAGCTGGTTTAACAGTCTGGCGGTGAAACACCAATGGGTGGTGGTATCGGCGTGTTACTCCGGTCATTGGGTAGAGGCGTTGGCGGCGCCGGATCGGGTGGTGTTTTCCTCAGCGGCAACGGATCGTACTTCTTTTGGCTGTGGCGATGACTCTGAGCGTACCTGGTTCAGCAAGGCGTTATATGGCGAGGGTATGAGTGCTGGCATCAATGATCCGGATGCCTGGTTCTCGGCAGCGCAAGCCAAGGTGTCCCGCATGGAGGATGACCAGGGCTTTGAAGAGCATGAGAGGTCATTGCCGCAGAAAGCCGTAGGCATCAACTTTCTGCGCTGGTGGCAAAGCAACGATACGGCAGTATTGATCAAGCCTTGAGGTGCCGCCCGGCAAGTACATGGGCAATGTAATGCGCGGGCGGGACGGATAGGGAGACTCAGTAAAGCGCGACAGTCTTGTCGAGTTGGTTCAGGTAATTCATCAGCTTGCGGCGTTCGCGTTTGAACTTCTCTTTCTCTGCCGGGCTGGCATTGGCCGGATCGGCGAGGCGAGCCTTGAGCGCATTGCGGGTCAGGTTGCGCATTTGCTGGCGATCCCCGTGGGGAAAGAAGTCCAGAATTTGTTGCACGGTGGCATCCGCTTCGCGGGGTTGTTCGCAGCCGACAATCTGCTCTACCCAGTTGGTGAGCCGTTGCTGGCGGAACGGATCCTGAAGCGCCTCCAGGGCTTGTACAATCTGCTCGCTGTTGGATTCCCGGACCAGGCGACCGATGTACAGCGAATGTCGGCGGCGGGCTTCGTTGCTGGTGATACGCCGGGCTTCTTCAAGACCTTTCTTGAGGGCGTCGCTCAGGGGCAAGCGATCCAGTTCGGTCTGTTTGAGCGCCATCAGCGACTGCCCGAGCTCCTGCAGGGCCAGGTCATCCCGTTTCTGCTCGGATTTGCTGGTGTACGGGTCGTCGTTATACTCGGTCATCTGACTTCACTTGAATTAATGGGTAAGGGAAGCGCTATTTTATGTCTGATTCCTCCGCAACGACAGCGGCACTCGACATAGCACAACTTCAGCAGGCGCAGGATACCGCTGCCTGGGTGCTGGAAGAGGGAAAACGGCTGGGGCTGGACGGGGTTGAGGTGAATGTCAGCCTCAGTCAGGGCTTTTCGGTCAACGTGCGGCAGGGCGAGGTGGAAACGGTCGAGTTTCACCGCGACAGAGGCGTTTCTGTCACCGTGTTCCAGGGGTTGTGCAAGGGACACGCGAGCAGCTCGGACGACAATCGCGACAGCCTGCGTGACACCCTGAAAGCGGCCTCTGCCATTGCGCGCTACACCGAAGCAGACAAGCATGCGGGGCTGGCGCCGGCGGATCAACTGGCCCGTGATATTCCTGAACTGGACCTGTATCACCCATGGGAGATGGACACCGGCAGGGCGATCGACGAAGCCATGGCGTGCGAAAAGGTGGCCCGTGACGATAGCCGTATCGTCAATTCGGAAGGTGCCTCCATTAACAGCGGTGCCAGCCTGCGCGTGTTCGCAACCTCAGAAGGTTTCCTGCACGGCTATCGCGGCACCCACCACAGCCGCGTATGCAGCGTGGTCGCGGAAGACGATGACGGAATGCAACGGGATTACTGGTACGACGGTGGGCGTATCGGCGAAAAACTGGCCGATGCTGAAACCGTGGGACAGATGGCTCGGGAGCGGGCGTTGTCACGCCTGGGAGCGGTGATTCCGGAAACCGGTGAACTGCCTGTCATTTTTGCCCCGGAAGTGGCATCGGGGTTGCTTGGCCATCTGGTGTCCGGGATCAGCGGTGGCGCCATTTATCGTCGCAGCTCCTTTTTGCAGGATAGCCTTGGCAAGGCGGTGCTACCCGCGGGCTTTACCCTCAGTGAACACCCGCACCTGCCTGCAGGCAATGCGTCGTCGCCCTTCGATGGCGACGGTTTGCCTACCGGCGAGCAGGCCTTTGTGGAAGACGGCATCCTGACCTCCTTTGCCTTGAGTCTGTATGCCAGTCGACGTCTTGGCATGTCACCGACCGGCAATGGCGGCGGCGTTCGCAACTTGCGTGTCACCGATACCGGAGAGTCTCTGGAAGCGTTGATGGCCCGGGTGCCCAAAGGGATTCTGATCACCGAGGTCATGGGGCAGGGGGTGAATATGGTGACGGGGGATTACTCTCGCGGTGCCAGTGGCTTCCTGTTCGAGAATGGGCGGATTACTTCACCGGTACAGGAATTCACCATTGCCGGTCATCTGGCGGAGATGCTACGTGGCATCCAGGGTAGCGGCACCGATGTGGATTATCGCGGCAACATTGCTTGCGGTTCTCTGCTGCTGTCGCCCATGAAAATCGCAGGACGATAATGACTTTCCATTGGAGGGAAATAGCATGTCAGAAATGAATCCTTATCAACAACCGACCAGCGATGTGGCGGTACCGCCACAGGCTGCAGAGCTGGTTATCGGTACGGCCAAAAAAGTGTCTGTCGGCGATGCCATGAGCTGGTTTGGTCAGGGTAAGGCGATGTTGGCGGGGAACTGGGGCGTAATGATTGGCGCACTGGTGGTGCTCATGCTGCTGAATGCGGCAGTGCAGTTTGTGCCCTTTATCGGTGGGCTGGCGGCCATGTTTCTGATGACGCTGCTGTATGCCGGTCTGGTCAAAATGTTCTACCGGCTGGATAACGAAGGTAGTGTGGAATTTTCTGACCTCTTCGCTGGGTTTTCAGAAAAAACCGGTCCATTGGTGATCCTGGCGTTGTTGCAGTTGGCTGTCTATGTGGGCATTTTCATCGTTGCGATAGTGCTGTTGTTTTTGAGCATCGGTTTTGATGTGAGCATGCTTAATGCCATGGAGGCAGGAAGAGTACCGGATGTGGGTATTGGTGGGGGCGCCATCGCATTGGCAGGCCTTATCATGTTCTTGTTTCTGATGGCGGCAGGCTTTCTTTTTTACTTCAGCATCCCGCTGGTCTTCCTTGGCAATATGGGCCCGGGTGAGGCGCTGGGGATAAGCTTCAAGGCCTGTCTGAAGAATCTACTTCCGCTGATTCTCTATGGCATCGTAGCGTTGGTGTTGGTGGTGGTGGCAATGATTCCGTTCTTTCTTGGGTTGCTGCTTGCCGGCCCATTGTTGGCAGGGGCTTATTACGCGTCTTTCAAACAGGTATTTACGGAATAATCCGGGCCGCGCAAAATCAAAAAGCCGAAAGGGTTTCCTTTCGGCTTTTTTGATTGCGCTACAAGCTACGCTTGGTTGGAAGGGTAAACCCAACATTGTTCCGGCGTTTTTTAGAAGAACGGAAACGCCTTACAGAGCTTACGCAAGACAGGCCTGCCCGCCTGTTCACACCAACAAATTGGCATACAGCACGGTAGCCAGGCCCAGGAAGGCCATGAAGCCAACAATATCGGTGATAGTGGTGAGAACCACAGACCCGGCCAGGGCCGGGTCGATACCCATTTTTTTCATGATCATGGGCAGCAGTGCACCGGCACAGGCGGCCATGATCAGGTTGATCACCATGGCCACGCTGATCACGATGCCGATGCTTACGTCACTGAACCACAACCCGGCGGTGATACCAATCACGGTCGCCCACAACAACCCATTGATGGCGCCAACAGATAGCTCCTTGAATAGCAGATAGCGGGTGTTGTTGGACTGAATTTGCCCCAACGCCATGGCGCGAATCACCAGCGTCAGTGTCTGGCTGCCGGCGATGCCGCCCATACTGGCGACGATCGGCATCAGGATAGCGAGGGCCACCACCTTTTCCAGCGTCGCCTCGAACAGGCCGATCACGGCAGAGGCAGCCAACGCGGTCAGCAGGTTGATACCCAGCCACAGCGCTCTGCGGCGGGCGGTTTGCCAAACCGAGCCGAAGGTGTCCTCGTCATCGTCCAGACCCGCCATACTCATCAAGGAGTGGTCGGCTTCTTCCATGATCACGTCAACCACGTCGTCAATGGTGATACGGCCCACCAGCATCCCTTCGTCGTCGATGACGGGGGCTGTCACCAGGTCGTGGCGCTCAAAGATCTTGGCCACGTCATGGGCGGGCAGGGTGGCCGGGATCGACTGAATATCGGTGATCATGGCTTCGCGCACTGTGGTGCCCGGGTCGCTGATCAGCACCTTGGTCAGAGGCAACAGCCCAATGAACTGGTTTTTCCGGTTGACCACGGCCAGGTTATCGGTGGTGCGGGGGATGTCGCCGCGCAAGCGCAGGTAGCGTTGTACCACTTCGAAGGTGATCTCCGGTCTTACGGTGATCACGTCCGTGTTCATCAAGCCCCCGGCGGTATCCTCCGGGTAGCTCATCACATGCTCCAGCCGCTCGCGATTCTGTTCGTCGAGGCTGGCCATCACCTGGCTGGTAACATGGTCTGGCAGTTCCTGCAGCAAATCCGCAAGATCGTCGGTGTCCAGTTCCTCAACCAGAGCCACCAGCTCATCGGTGCTGAGATTACGCAGCAGCTCAACCCGGACTTCTTCGCCCAGGTATTGCAGGACTTCGGTTTCCTGTTCCTTGCTGAGAAGCTGCCAGAGAATTTCCCGCTCGCGAGGAGGGGAAGATTCAATCAGGTGAGCGGCCTCTGCGCCGGGCAGGTTATTGATCAGCTGCCGGACCTGCGTATAGGTCCCGCTGGCCAGGGCGCGGTTGATGGCTTTGAGATGTTGCTGGCTGCGGCTGCTGTCGGCGGGCATGGAAATCAGTTAACAGTTAACAGTGAAGAGTTAACAGCGAAAACAAAACGTGCTGCTGCTTGGCTGGGATGATCACACAGTAACAGTCCTTCAGAGTCTGTGGTACTTGATTTTTCAACTGTTCACTATTCACGGTTAACTGTCGTTCACTCTCCCTCGTCGAACATCCTTGCAAACAGGTCTTCCAGTTCTGCCATGGCGGCGTCTTCGTCATCGCCTTCGACCTGAAAGGTGACTTGACTGCCTTTGGCTGCGCCTAGCATAAGAAGGCCCATGATGCTTTTTGCATCAATGCGGTTGCCCTTGTGTAGGACGTGAATAGCGCTGTCATAGCGGGAGGCGACGCTGACAACCTTGGCGGCAGCACGAGCGTGCAGGCCAAGCTTGTTGATCACATCCAGAGACTTTTCGATCATTCAACGGGATCCCAGTTCGCGGTGCCGGATCTGCAGGGTAATGCCTTGCTCGCGTAAACGCGTGGCAAGTTGTTCGGTCATGTACACGGAGCGGTGTTGGCCGCCGGTACAGCCGATAGCGACGGTGACATAGCTGCGATCACTATGGGCAAAGGCACTCAGCCATTTCTGAACAAAAGAGGCGATGTCATCCAGCATGTTGTGGCTGATGTCATGCTTTTGCAGAAAGTCGATCACCCCCTGGTCGCGCCCGGTCAACGGGCGCAGATCCGGATGCCAGTGGGGGTTGGGCAGGATGCGCACGTCAAAGACAAAGTCAGCGTCTGTGGGGAGGCCATTCTTGAAACCGAACGACTCCACTTGCAGAGAGAGGGCGTTGCGGCGTTGGGCAACCCGCTCGCGCATCAGGGTGCGCAGGCTGTGTACTTCGTGATTGCTGCTATCGATGACCAGATCTGCCCGTTGACGAATATTGGCCAGCAGCTCTTTCTCGTGGGCAATGGCGTCTTCAAGGGCGCGTTGATCGGTGGCCAGCGGGTGGCGGCGGCGGGTGGCGCTGAATCGTTTTAGCAGCGTGTTGTCGTCAGCATCCAGATAGATGATTTCGCTGCTGATCTGCTGCTGTTTCAGTGCATCAAGAATATTGTCGAAGGCGAGCAACTGGGCGGGCAGGTTTCGGGCATCAATGCCCACCGCCACATGTCCGATGGGGGCCTCCCCTTCGCTGAGTTGCTGCGCCAGCGTGGGCAGCATGCCTACGGGGAGGTTATCCACGCAATAGTAGCCCTGGTCTTCAAGGGCCTGAATCGCAGTAGATTTGCCGGACCCGGATCGTCCGCTAATGATGGTCAGTTTCATGATCGGGCTGCACGCAAGGCGTTGGGGTCATGGGCGGGTGAACTGGGTGCTTGTCGTCACGAGGCCAACCGCAGTTCCGCCTCGGATTCCACGGCTGTCAGGTACAGCTTGTGATTATCGCTGCTGACGCGCAGTTCATCTCTGTAGCTGTCGTCGTTGAAGAGACTGGCCAGATGGCTGAGTGTTTTCAGGTGCTGTTCCGGGTTGTCTTGTGGAACCAGCAACACAAACACCAGATCCACAGGGCGCCCGTCAACGGCGTCAAAATCAATGGGGGTGTCGAGTTTCAAGAGTAATCCGATGGCTTGTTCGCAATTGCCAAGCCGGCAGTGGGGAATGGCAATGCCTTCCCCGATGCCGGTGGAGCCCAGTTTTTCCCGGGCTACCAGCGCATCGAATACCTCCTGTTCCTTGAGGCTGTCACAGCCGGCCGCAGCCAGCTGTGCCACCTGATCCAGCAGCTGCTTTTTGCTGCTGGCCTGCACCCCGTTGTGGGTGCGTGCTTCGGTGAGAAGTTCGCGAACTCGCATAATGGTCGTTTCGGTTTAGTGGCCGTGTTTGTGGTTAACGGCCTTTTCCTTGTGTTTAAGAATCTGGCGATCGAGCTTGGCGGTCAGCTTGTCGATGGCCGCGTACATATCGTCGGCTTCAGCGGTGGCGAACAGGTCTGCCCCGGAGATATGGATCGTGGATTCTGCCTTGTGCGTCTTGGGTTCCGGGGAAAGGATCACCTGGACACTGGTGATCTGGTCGAAATGGCGCTCCAGGCGGGAGAATTTGTC
This sequence comes from Alcanivoracaceae bacterium, assembly GCA_002706085.1. Lineage (GTDB taxonomy): Bacteria > Pseudomonadota > Gammaproteobacteria > Pseudomonadales > Alcanivoracaceae > Alcanivorax. The sequence goes on from PAJO01000026.1 coordinate 33,554, forward strand.
GCCCACGTAGGTGCGCAAAGCATCGGTAACTTCCAGGTGATGACCGCTGATATTAATTTGCATGGCTGGCTCCTTTACCTGCTTATGGGCCGTCCCAGGCGCCTACACCAAACGCTTGCGGGCGCTGGATGACGGTATTCTCATCGCCTCACGATACTTGGCGACGGTCCGGCGCGCCACGTTGATCCCCTGCTCGTTCAGCAAGCTGGCTAGCTTGTTGTCGCTGAGCGGCTTGCGAGGGGTCTCGGCGGCGACCAGCTTCTTAATAATGGCACGAATAGCGGTGGAGGAACACTCACCTCCGCCATCTGTTCCTACGTGACTGGAAAAGAAATATTTCAGCTCAAAGACGCCGCGGGGTGTGGTCATGTACTTCTGGTTGGTGACCCGACTGATGGTCGATTCATGCATCTCGACGGCGTCAGCAATATCGGCCAGTACCAGGGGTTTCATGGCCTCTTCGCCGTAGTCGAAGAAATCCTGCTGCACTTCAACAATGCGGGTGGCGACTTTTAGCAGGGTGTCGTGGCGGCTTTGCAGGCTCTTGATGAACCATTTGGCCTCCTGGACACAGTTTTTCAGGTATTGACCGTCCTCACCGCTGGTCTTGCGGGCGATGGCAGCGTATTGCTGCTGCAGGTTGACCTTGGGGAGGATGTCGTCGTTGAGGCTGACGTGCCAGCGACCCTGGTGCTGGCGGACGATGACATCCGGCACCGCATAATCGACCTGGCTTTCACCGATTTGCTCACCGGGGGCTGGATCCAGGGTACGGATCAGGGACAGGGCATCCAGCAGTTCCTGTTCGGAGAGCTGTAGAACCTTGCGCAACGCGGCGTAGTCGTGTTTTTCCAGTAGCTCAAGGTGGTCCAGCAGAGCCAGCGCAAACGGCAGGAAGGGGGTGTCGGATTCCAGCTGACGCAGCTGCACACCCAGGCAGTCCGCCAGATTAATGCTGGCGACGCCGACCGGATCGAATTGCTGCAGGCGGTGCTGAACGGCCAGCACTTCGTCGGCTTCGATGGGTTCATCGTCTGGCAGCCCTTCCTGGACATTCATCATGGCGACAATGTCATCGATGCTCACGGTCATGTAGCCGCGATCATCCAGGGATTCAATTATGGTGGTGGCGATGAGTCGGTCCACATCGCTCATGGGAGTCAGGTTCAGCTGCCAGTGCAAGTGGTCATGCAGATTGCCGGAGACGGTGTGCCGTTGCTGCCAGTCGTCGGCGTCATCCGGCAGAGAAGCAGAGGCGCTGCTTTGGCCTGAGTAGACGTCATCCCACTCGGTGTCGACACCGGGTTCACCGTCGACAAACTCTTCCAGAGCGTCATCACGCTCTGCGTCCATGTCCTGACGTTCCTCGCCATGTTCAGGCAGGGCGTCGTCGCCAAAGTCGTCAGCCAGTTCCAGCAGGGGATTGCTTTCAACCGCCTGCTGGATCTCCTGCCTGAGATCCAGCGTGGACAACTGCAGCAGGCGAATTGCCTGCTGCAGCTGAGGCGTCATGGTCAGCTGTTGGCCGATTTGTAGTTGTAGTGTGGGCTTCATACTGCTCGGATTGGTGTGGTCCCCAAAAACCCGAGAATAACAGCTTCAAACTCTCTCTAGCAATAATTGTGCCAGTGGTTGTTGTGTGGTAGGAGCCTGAAGAGTTAACAGTGAATAGTGAACAGTGAATAGTGCGCGGGCTGGTTTGCTGCTTTTCCGGGTGTTGATGGCCGCGGCCGGGGGGCTTGGCGCGGCTTCTGGCGTTCGGAAAACCCCGGGACTATTCCGCGCCGCTGTTAACCTATTCACTGTTAACTGTTCACTCACCCCTGGCTCTTACAGCCTAAAGTCCGCCCCCAGATACACATCCCGAACCTGCTGGTTCGAGAGGATGGTGTCGGCGTCGCCGGAGGCAATGATGTGGCCGGCGCTGACGATGTAGGCGGTGTCGCAGATGTCCAGGGTTTCGCGCACGTTGTGGTCGGTGATCAACACCCCGATGCCGCGCTCCTTCAACTGACGAATGATGCTCTTGATATCGTTGACCGAGATGGGGTCGACCCCGGCGAAGGGCTCATCCAGCAGGATGAAATCCGGGTCGGTGGCCAGGCCGCGGGCGATTTCGGCCCGACGGCGCTCACCGCCGGACAGGCTCATGCCGAGCGAATCGCGGATATGGGTGATGTGGAATTCCTTGAGCAGGTTTTCCATGCGTTCATGGCGTTCCTGCTTGCTCAGTTCCTTGCGGGTTTCCAGAATGGCCATGATGTTCTCTTCCACCGTCAGGCGGCGAAAAATGCTGGCTTCCTGGGGCAAGTACCCGATGCCACGTTTGGCGCGGCCGTGCATGGGCAGGTGGGTGATGTCGCCATCATTGATTTCGATGCGGCCGGCATCGGCTTCCACCAGCCCGACAATCATGTAGAAGCAGGTGGTCTTGCCTGCCCCATTGGGGCCGAGCAGGCCGACGATCTGGCCAGCTTCCACATCCAGGGAAACATCTTCGATAACCCGGCGACCTTTGTAGCTTTTGGCCAGGTGGTGAGCGCGCAAATGTGTCATGGGGATCCGGACTCCGATCCGGAGGCATCGGCCTCGTCATTCTGTTTTTGCTGGTTGCCCGGGACCTGGTTTTCGGCCGGGATGACCAGGCGCACGCGTTGGTCGCCTTCACTACTGGCATCGACCCGCTTGGAATCGAGACTGTATTCCACCTTGGCCCCTTCAAAGGTATTGCCCTGATGCTCGATAAAGGCGTCGCCGGTCAGGACCAGGCTGCGGGCCTTGATATCGTAGACCAGATTGTTGGCGTGGGCAGACAGGCTGTTGCCCTCTGACAGTCGTACCGGGTTGCCGCTGGCTTCTACCCGAACCAGTTCGCCATTGCGGGTGAACAGGCGCATTTCTTCGGCCAGCATTTTGCGTTCCCCCTGCAGCAATTCCACGTCGCCGCGATACAAGCCTGTGCCTGCGTCTTGTTCAAAGCGGCCGCTGTCAGCAGTCACGGAAATGGGTTCTTCTGCCGGGGCTGCCAGGGACGGCGAGGCTGCATGAAGCAGCAGGCCGCCCAGAACCAGACTACGAAGCCGGGGCATCAAATTCACTCTTTACTCCTTGCTCAAGGGACAGAATGCCCTTGTCCAGGTCTGCCTCCAGGGCGCCAGCATGGGTCTGGCCATTCTCGAAGCGCAGCTCCACTTCACCTGGTGACGTGGCAATATTTTCTTCGCTGTTAAAGCGCAGTTCCTGCGTGTCCAGTTCGATTTTCTGTTGCGGGTTGCGTGCTTTTACGTCGCCGGCAAAGATGATCATGTCGCCGTTGTTCTGCACGGTGCCGTCGGCCCCGGTAATCGTCCAGCTGCCTTTGTCGTTGCTCATTTCCAGCGCCGGGTTTTTCATTTCAGTGAGAGGGTTGTGATCGTACTGCACCAGGTCATCTGCTGTCAGGTGGTACTGCAGTTGGCCATCCTTCTCACTGAAGGCCCGAGCGGTCACTCCAGTGGCGAGAATGGCGGGTGCCGTTTCGACGGCAAGGTCCTGACCTGGAAGCGAGTCGTCCCATTCGTGCAGCGTCATCAGCATCACCAGTCCCAATAGCAGGATCCCAGTGGCGCTCAGCAGCCCCTGACGTTTCATTGCGCGCCTCGTTGCAGCAGGATGGCGTCGCAGATTTCACGCACGGCGCCTTCGCCGCCACGGCGCGCAGTGTGGTGGTCGGCTGCCTGAAGTGCGCAATCGTGTGCGTTGGCAGGGGCAAAGCTCAGGCGCGCCCATTCCAGCGCGCTAACGTCCGGTTCATCGTCACCGGCATAGCCGGTCTCGGAGGGATCAACGCCCAGCTCTGCCGCCAGGGTTTGCAGGGCAACGCCCTTGTCCTCTCGGCCCTGGATAACGTGCTGGATGCCCAGGTCGGCGGCCCGCTTGGCCACCATCGGAGTGTTGCGGCCGGTAATGATGGCCAGCGTGACACCGCTGGCGGCCAGTTTCTTGAGACCATGGCCATCCAGTGTGTTGAAGACTTTCAGGGCTTCGCCGTCAGGGGTGAAATAGATGCGGCCGTCGGTCATGACGCCATCCACATCAAAGGCCATTAGCCGCAGGTTCTGGGCATCGATGGAGGAAATCAGCATTACACCACCCCCGCTCGTAGCAAGTCCTGCATGTTAAAGGCACCCACCGGTTGCCGCTGGGCATTGCATACCACCAGCCCGTTGATTTTACGGGTTTCCATGATTTGCAGGGCTTCAGCGGCCAGGTGTCCTGGCTCGATTGTTATCGGATCGGAGATCATGACGTCGGCAATGGTCGCTTTGCGGATATCGATCTCGCGGTCAAGCATGCGGCGCAGGTCACCGTCGGTAAAGATGCCGGCGAGGGTGCCGTCCGGGTGTGTAATGGCGGTCATGCCAAGGCCCTTGCGGGTCATTTCCAGCAGGGCCTCTGTAAGTGCGGTAGTTGAGCTGACCTGCGGGAGATTTTCGCCGGAGTGCATGATGTCATCCACTTTCAAAAGCAGTCGCCGCCCCAGGCTTCCTCCGGGATGGCTGAGCGCAAAATCCTCGGCGGTGAAGCCCCGGGCTTCCAGCAGAGCAATGGCCAACGCGTCGCCCATGGCGAGAGCGGCGGTGGTGGAGGAGGTTGGCGCCAGGTTATGGGGGCAGGCTTCTTCGGCCACGGCTACCGTCAAGTGCACATTGGACAGTTGTGCCAGGGACGATTGCGGTCTGCCGGTCATGCCGATCAGTTGCGTGCCTTTGCGCTTGATGACCGGCAGGATGGCCAGTACTTCAGCCGTTTCGCCTGAATTGGACAGGGCAAGGACCACATCGTCCTGGGTGATCATGCCCAGGTCGCCATGGGAGGCTTCACCAGGGTGGACAAAAAATGCCGGGGTCCCAGTGCTGGCAAGGGTGGCGGCGAGTTTGCTGCCCACGTGGCCGCTCTTGCCCATGCCGGTGACAATGATGCGACCCTGGGCCCGAAGCATCAGGTCGCAGGCTTTGGCGAAATTGTTGTCCAGACTCGCCTTGAGGGCATCCACGGCGCGGGCTTCGATATCCAGTACCCGCTGGCCGACAGCAATGTGGTCGTGACTCATGCAATCTCCTTGGTTGCGGCGATTATACATGCTGCAACGCGTTGATCGGAAATCCGTTTCTTTTGGAACTGCTCGGAGCGTTTCGACTCCAAAGGGGGAAGGATGGTTCTGGACAGCGCGGCCGGAACACCGTAAAACCGCCCGACTGTCACAGGGAGTTTACTATGCAAATGCGTCACTATTACCGAACAGGCCTGGCACTGGTGCTGATGATGTTGGCGGTGCTGGGGCGTGCTGAAGCGGATCCTCGCCAAGTGGTAGAGGATGCCGTCGAACGCATGACATCCCGTATTGAAGCTGAGCGTGCGCAGCTGGAAGCCAATCCGGAGAAGGCCCGGCAGCTGGTGCGCGAAGAACTGGCGGATCTGGTGGATTTCAAGCGCATCACGCGGATGGTGATGGGGGACTACTTTGGGCCCTCATCCAAGGAGCAGAAATACCGGTTTCTGGACGTGTTCAAGAACAGCCTGATCAATACCTATGCCTCGGGCATTACCCTCTATGATGGCCAGAAGATCAGTACCTTGCCCATGGAAGACGGTGACCGTCGCGGCGATTATGCCCGCGTACGCATGGAAATCCGGACCAACTCGGGCAAGACCATACCGATCTACTACACCCTGTTCCTGCGCGATGACCAGTGGAAGGTAATCAATGTGTACGTGAATGGCCTGGACCTGGCGGATACCTTCAAGAGCCAGTTTGCCCAAGGCATGCAGCAGTACAACGATATCGACAAGGTGATCGATAACTGGTCGGCGGATGCCAATATCGACACCGGCCTGAAGGACGAAGCCAAGGGCTGACTCCGGCCGTGCCGTGGCAAGCTCGCCGCGGCTCGCGTATTATTGCGCCTTTGACAGGAGCGGGTTTCATCCCGCTCCTGTGCCGTTTGGGGCCATTGCGCCCGGGAAAAGGAGCAATCATGAATCCGGAAGAGGTAAAAGCGCTGGTGGAAGCCGGTTTCGACGGTGCCGATGTGGCCGTGGAAGGTGGCGGTGACCGTTTCCAGATTCGCGTGGTGTCCGATGCCTTCGAGGGTCTGATGCCGGTGAAGAAGCAGCAGCTGGTGTACGCCACCATTAATGCGCAAATCCAGAGTAATACTATCCACGCGGTGCAGATCATCACCTTTACCCCTGCCGAGTGGGAAAAAGCCCAGAAGATGGGGCTGGCCTGAGTCAGCCCATGGGCCCTTCAAGACACGTCTAGAGACCGTTCATGGATAAATTGATCATCACTGGCGGCCGCCGCCTTGACGGCGAGATCCGGATTTCCGGCGCCAAGAATGCTGCCCTGCCGATTCTGGCTGCCACCCTGCTGGCCGATGAGCCGGTCACCGTGGGCAACCTGCCTCATCTGCAGGATGTCACCACCCTGATCGAGTTGCTCGGTCGTATGGGGGTCGAAGTGGTGATCGATGACCGCATGCACGTGGAGGTGAATGCCAGCACCATCAAGGAACTGGTGGCACCCTATGAGCTGGTGAAAACCATGCGGGCCTCGATTCTGGTGCTGGGGCCGATGGTGGCACATTTTGGCAAGGCCACGGTGTCCCTGCCCGGGGGCTGTGCCATTGGCTCCCGTCCGGTGGATATTCACCTCAGCGGTCTGGAGGCCATGGGGGCCGAGATCGAGGTGACCAATGGCTATGTTCACGCCAGCGTGGACGGTCGCCTGCAGGGTGCGAGAATTGTCATGGATACCGTGACGGTGACGGGCACCGAAAACCTGATGATGGCCGCCGCGCTGGCGGAAGGCACCACCTATCTGGAAAACGCGGCTCGCGAACCGGAAGTGGTGGATCTGGCCAATTTCATCAACGCCATGGGTGGCAAAATCTCCGGTGCCGGTACCGATACCATCACCATTGAAGGGGTAGAGCGCCTCGGCGGTTGTCACCACCAGGTGGTGGCGGACCGAATCGAAACCGGGACCTACCTGATTGCAGCGGCCATCACGGGTGGGCGTATCAAGACCAAGGATACGGTGCCCGGGATTCTGGACGCGGTGCTGCAAAAGCTGAAAGAGGCGGGCGCCACCATTACCACCGGTGACGACTGGATCGAGCTGGATATGGAAGGGCGCCGCCCCAAGGCGGTGTCCCTGCGCACCGCACCGTACCCGGCGATGCCCACCGACATGCAGGCCCAGTTCATGGCCCTGAACCTGATTGCCGAGGGAACCGGCACCATTGTCGAGACGGTGTTTGAAAACCGCTTCATGCACGTGCAGGAAATGAACCGCATGGGCGCCGACATCGAAGTACAAGGCAATACCGCCATCTGCCGGGGTGTCGAGCAGCTCACGGGCGCACCGGTGATGGCCACTGACCTGCGAGCATCGGCATCGCTGGTGATTGCGGCGCTGGCGGCAGAAGGGGAAACCATCGTAGATCGCATCTACCACATTGATCGCGGCTACGAGTGTATTGAAGAGAAACTGCAATCGCTGGGCGCGGTGATTCGCCGTGTGCCCCGATAACGGAAGCCTCATGACCAAACCGTTGACCATTGCCCTNTCCAAGGGCCGCATTCTCAAGGAAACCCTGCCGCTGNTGAAGGCGGCAGGNATTGAGCTGCTGGAAGATCCCTCTGCGTCACGCAAACTGATCTTCGACACCACCCGTGATGACGTGAAGATCATCATTATCCGNGCCACCGACGTNCCGCCCTATGTGCAGCANGGTGCCGCCGATATCGGNGTGGCTGGTAAAGATGTCCTGATGGAGCATGGCGCGGNCGGTGTGTTCGAGCCGCTGGATCTGAANATCGCGCGTTGCAAGTTGATGGTCGCCGCNCTCAACGATGCNCCGGAAGTGGGGAGCCGCCTGCGTGTNGCCACCAAGTTCGTCAATGTGGCCAAGGCGTATTTTGCCGAGCAGGGCAAGCAGGCCGAAGTGATCAAACTGTACGGCGCCATGGAACTGGCGCCATTGGTGGGGCTGGCNGACCGTATCGTGGATATCGTTGATACGGGGAATNCCCTGCGAGCCAACGGTCTGGAACCTACCGAGCTGATTGCGCATATCTCTACCCGGGTGATCGTCAACCGCGCCAGCATGAAGACCCGGCATGCGGATATCCAGGCGATCCTGGACAAGCTGGAAGCGGCAGTCGCCTCGCGCAAAGAGTAGTCGCGCAAAGACGAAAAGCGTTTATTACCGCAGAGGCCACAGGGCAAAACCCTTTTTGCATCGAGTGGGCGAAAGGTTCTGCTGATCCTGCTGATAGAAAATTCCCGGTTTTTCCCTCAGTGAATTCTGTGNCCTCTGTGGTAAAACTGGACTTTGATTTTGACTCTTACGGTACCCAAACATGGAAACCACCTGGCTCAACACTCAAGACGCTGACTTCGATGCCCNGCTGGCGGCCCTGACCGCCTGGTCCGAGGAGCGCGATGCGGAAGTGGCCGAGCGGGTTCAGGGCATCCTGCGGGATGTGGCCAAACGCGGTGATGCTGCNTTGGTGGAGTACACCGCCCGGTTTGATCGNCGCGAGGTCAGTGCCGCNGCAGATCTGGTGGTGGGTGAGGACCAGNTGCAGGCCGCCCTGGCGCGGATTCCGNCNGAACAGCGTGAGGCGCTGGAAGCGGCAGCGGCACGGGTGCGCAGCTATCACGAAAAGCAGAAACAGGATTCCTGGTCTTACCGNGAGGCCGATGGCACCTTGCTNGGCCAGCAGGTGACGCCGCTGGACCGTGCAGGGATCTATGTGCCCGGTGGCAAGGCGGCCTATCCCAGCTCGGTGTTGATGAATGCCTTGCCCGCCAAGGTGGCGGGCGTGAANGANATNATCATGGTATCTCCGGCNCCGGGGGGCGAGCTCAACGATATGGTGCTGGCGGCGGCGGCCATCGCCGGGGTAGACCGGTTTATTTCGGTGGGNGGCGCCCAGGCGGTGGCGGCNCTGGCCTACGGCACGGACACCGTGCCGGCGGTGGACAAGATTGTCGGCCCCGGCAATATCTACGTGGCGGAAGCCAAGCGNCAGGTGTTCGGCAAGGTNGGNATCGACATGATCGCCGGCCCGTCGGAAATTCTGGTGGTGTGNGACGGCAAAACCGATCCGGACTGGATTGCCATGGACCTGTTTTCCCAGGCGGAACACGATGAGGAGGCTCAGGCGATCCTTTTGTGCCCGGACGCGGATTACCTCAAGCAGGTCGCTGACGCTATGGAAACACTGGCCCAGACGCTGGAGCGTGAGGCCATCATCCGGACCTCCATGAAAAACCGGGGGGCGCTGATTCAGGTGAAAGATCTGGATGAGGCCATCGACATTGCCAATGTGATTGCCTCCGAACACCTGGAGCTNTCCATCGATGACGCGGAAGCGTGGGCGAAAAAAATCCGCCACGCGGGAGCNATTTTNCTGGGGCGTCATACCCCTGAGGCNCTGGGTGACTACTGCGCCGGGCCCAATCACGTGTTGCCGACCAGTGCGACGGCNCGCTTTTCNTCACCGCTGGGGGTGTACGATTTCCAGAAGCGCAGCTCCCTGATCGGNTGCTCCCCGGAGGGGGCCAGCNCCCTGGCCGGCATCGCCTCGCCCCTGGCGCGCGGCGAAAGCCTCACNGCCCATGCCCGCAGCGCAGAATTCAGAATCAACAAGGCGTCAGACGTCTGACGTCCNACGTNGGACGGAAAAACTATGAGCAAATACTGGAGTGACTTTGTTCANCAGCTGGAGCCCTACGTGCCGGGTGAGCAGCCGACGATGAGCAAGCTGGTCAANCTGAATACCAATGAGCACCCGTTGGGCCCGTCACCCCGGGTGATCGAGGCCATTCGGGAGCAGGCGGATGCGCGTCTGCGGTTGTATCCGGATCCGGATAGCGGGCAGCTGAAGGAAGCCATCGCCGGGTACTACGCGGANAAGGGTTACGGCATTACCCGTGATCAGGTNTTTGTCGGNAATGGTTCCGATGAGGTATTGGCGCACCTGTTTCTGGGGTTCTTCAAGCAGGACAAGCCGCTGCTGTTCCCGGACATCACCTACAGCTTCTACAAGGTGTATTGCGGGTTATACCAGATCGAGTATGACNCGGTGCCNTTGAACGAGGCGCTGGCCATTTCGGTGGACGACTATCTCAAGCCCAATGGCGGGATTATCTTCCCGAANCCCAATGCNCCNACCGGNCANTTGTTGCCTCTGCGCGAGATTGAACGCCTGTTGCAGGCCAATACGGAATCACTGGTGGTGGTGGACGAAGCCTACATCGATTTCGGGGGNGACACGGCCATTGCGCTGGTCAACCGCTACCNGAATTTGCTGGTGACCCAGACGATGTCCAAATCCCGTTCCCTGGCCGGTCTGCGTATCGGTCTGGCGGTGGGCGATGCGGCCCTGATCGACGGGCTGAACCGGATCAAGGACAGTTTCAATTCCTANCCCATGGACCGGCTGGCCATTGCCGCTGGCAAGGCGGCATTTGACGACCNGGAGTGGTTCGAAAAAGGCTGCGATCTNGTGATCCAGCAACGGGAGTGGCTGGATGAGGCGTTGAGCCAGCGCGGTTTTGAGGGGCTGCCCTCTGCGGCCAATTTCCTGTTCACCCGTCACCCGAAACACAGTGGCGAAAGCCTGGCCAGGGGGCTGCGGGAGCAGGGCGTAATCGTGCGNCATTTTGGCAAGCCCGAACGCATCGCCGACTACCTGCGNATTACCGTCGGCACCCCGGAGCAAAATCAGGCCTTGATTGAAGCGCTGGATACGCTGCTGTAGGACGGTAAGCCTGAGGGCCTGAGAGCCCCCTTGCGGGCAGATAGGCGCATCGGGTCACGCCTTGCTCCGCAAGGCGTTATCCAGAGGTTAATCGGTCTCGGCAGGGGGGCGTGTGCCGATCACCACCTCGACAGCCAGGGGCTGGCGATTGCGGACCACATTCAACGTGACCTCGGCATTGGGCTTCATTCCGGCGATACGATTCATGGCCTCATAGCCATCCTTCATGGGCTGGTCGTTAATGCCGACCAGGACGTCCCCGGGCTGCAGTCCCCCTTTGTGGGCGGGGCTGTCCACGACGACCTCTGCAATCAGCCCTCCGCGCACTTCCTCCAGACCAAAGGTGTCGGCCAGCGAGGGGGTGATGTCCTGTACCGTGACGCCCAGATAGCCGCGAATAACCCGGCCGTGCTCGATCAGGTCGCTCATCACTTCCTTGGCGATTGAGGCGGGAGTGGCAAAGCCAATCCCCTGCCAGGAGCCGTCAGCGGAGAGGATGGCGGTGTTGATGCCAATCAGATGGCCGTTGGTATCAATCAGTGCGCCACCGGAATTCCCCCGGTTAATGGCTGCATCGGTCTGGATAAAATTCTCGAAGGTCGCAATGCCCAGATGGCTGCGACCGGTGGCACTGACAATACCCATGGACACCGTCTGTCCGACACCCAGCGGGTTGCCGATGGCGAGTACCACGTCGCCTACCTGAACCGGGCCGTTACCGTTGAGCTCCACCTCTGGCAGGTTTTCCAGGGCGATGTGCAAGAGTGCCAGGTCAGTTTCCGGGTCCGCCCCGACGACTCGTGCCGGTGCGTCACGACCATCGCGCAGTGCTACCAGGATTTCGTCCGCATCGCGGATCACGTGATGGCTGGTGAGAACATAGCCGGCATCGTCCACAATGACCCCGGACCCCAGGCTGCTCAGCGCGCGTTCCCGGCGGGGTTGCTCCATGAACCGATTGAAGAGAGGCGATTCGGCATCGTCGTCGCTGGTCACGACCTGACTGGTGAAGATGTTGACCACCGCGGGAGCGGCATGGGTGACGGCGCCGGCATAGCTGGCAACACCGGTGTCGTGGCGTGCGGGCTGGGCGCTCGGACCCCATTCATACCACCACAGCACAGCCAGACCGACGGCAAGCCCGGCAAAGATAGGTCCGGCAAAAAAGCGAAAGACTCTGACCACCGACAGTGCCCCCATGGTGTGCGTATTCCGGCGTGGCTTGGCTGTGGCCCCGTTTGGCGGGTGACAAGACAAGTGCAGGCCCGGATAGGTAAACTGCGCGCATAGTAGGGCCTGTGGAGTGGAAATTCTACCGCCGTTCGGGTGATAGAGGGGGCTCCAGGGTCAGGAATGTTGATCTTTTCCGGTAGGTGTCATGCTCAAGCGCGATTACATGTTGTCCTTGCTCGACCAGGAACTGGCCGTGGACCGCTTTCAGGATTACTGCCCCAACGGGCTTCAGGTGGAAGGACGCGAGCAGATACGGCGAGTGGTCAGTGGCGTGACGGCCTGCCAGGCTCTGATTGATGCCGCTATTGTCGAGGATGCGGATGCGATCCTGGTCCATCATGGCTATTTCTGGAAGGGGGAAGATCAGCGAGTGCGCGGCATGAAAAAACAGCGCCTGCAGACCTTGCTGCGCCACGATATCAACCTGTTTGCCTATCACTTGCCGCTGGATGCCCATCCCACCCTTGGCAACAATGCGCAACTGGCCCGCCGGTTGGGGCTGATCACCGAGGGCGGACTGGACGATTCGCCGCTTCCGGTCGGTAACATCGGTCGCCTGGATAGCCCCATGTCTGCCGAAGAGTTCAGTGCCCATGCCGAAGCGGTGTTGGGGCGTACCCCTCTGCATGTGGGGGATCCCGGCGACGAGATTGAGACCATTGGCTGGTGCACGGGCGGTGCCCAGGGATTTATTGAAAAGGCGCAACTCAAGGGCGTGGATGCCTACCTGAGTGGCGAGATTTCCGAGCCTACCACCCATTTTGCCCGCGAGACCGGCATTCACTATTTTGCCTGTGGTCATCATGCCACAGAGCGATATGGGGTCATGGCGCTGGGGCAATGGCTCAGCGACAATTACGGCATTGAGCACACCTTTATCGACATCGATAACCCGGCCTGAACCGGGAGCAGTACGAGGGTTTCCTTTCCAACATGAAGATCACCGTTATCTACAACCCGGCGGCCGGGGGTGGCCGGGAGGCACTGCTTTGCCGTTTTGTGGCCGAGCTGGAGAAACTGGGAGCAAGGGTGCGCTTGTATCACACCACCGGGCCCAATGACGCGACGCGCTACCTGAATGAGCTCGAGGATCAGGGCGATTGTGTCGTGGCAGTGGGCGGTGACGGCACCACCAATGAAGTGCTCAATGGCCTGGCGCCCGGGATTGCGCTCGGCGTGTTCGCCACCGGGACCGCCAACGTGCTGGCCAGGGAGCTTGGCCTGCCGAAAAAGCCGGAAGCTGCAGCGCGGGTGGTGGTCTGTGGAAAAAGTGTGTCAGTGACACCGGCTCGTCTGAATGGCCGCCGTTTTATCATGATGTGTGGCATTGGTTATGACGCCTGGGTAGTCGACGGGGTCAATCTCGGTATCAAGGAGCGTTTTGGCAAGCTGGCATATGTGTTGGCCATGCTTGGACAGATTCGTCGTTATGGTGAACGGCAATACCGGGTCACTGTGGACGGTCGTCCGCTGGATTGTTTCTCGGCGATCGTGACCAATGGTCGCCATTATGGCGGCAGCTTTGTGCTCAGTCGTGAAGCGAACATTCTGCGTCCACAGGTACAGGTGCTGCTGTTCCAGAAACCGGGAGTACGCTTCTTGCTGCGTTGCCTGAGCGCCCTGTTACTGGGTCGAATGGAGCGGGTGGACGGGGTCGCCTCGCTACGGGCAGAAAAAGTCCATATCCAGTGTGAGCAGGCTGCAGAGCCGGTGCAGGCGGATGGGGATCCCGCGGGGCATCTTCCCGCCGAGATTGTTGTCGATGACGCGCCAGTGCCGATGCGGGTGCCGGAGACATTTCTTCCGTAGGTTGGCGCGGATTGCCGGCCCCAAAGCAGGGGGGCCCGCAATCCGTTTTCGCTTCGAAACTACTTGTCCTTGCGGGGGCTGTCTTCGTTGTTGTCGTCCATGCCCTCGGCATAATCTCGAGGGGGTTCAACAATGGCGTCAGGGGTAGGGTTGTCTACATCAACAGGCTCGAAGGGGCCTTCCGGCTTGCGTCGCAGCCCGAAGTCCTCGGCCAGCGTTCCCTGGGCGCTGGGGGCGTAGTCCAGTGGGGGGTTGATCGGGTCGGAATTGTCACGGTTCGGGGCAGAATCCAGGGATTTGGCTGCTGCGCGTTTGCGCCCTCCCTCGGAACACAGTGCCTGGGCGCCTTTGGAAAGATGCTCATGGACAGTGCGGTAGGCCTGGGTCATATCGTTGACCAGTTCTGCGGTATGCAGGAAGTGGTCATCCACTTGCGAGCGGTAGTGCTCCAGTGCCTGACGGGCCTCGTCACGGTCACGAATCAGTTGCCCGGCCTGACGGCGGGCCGGTAACAGCCAGAACAGCAAGCCTGCTCCAACAATGACGCCGGCAGCAAAGCTCAATACCCCGGTTGTCAGCATATCCATGGCATACTCCTGTACACTGTCGTCAGTCTTTGACGACAACTGCGGACTATTGCAGCACAGTGCCGCGAGGTCGCCAAGGGGACAACTCGTAACAATTCATCGATGGAGGTGGCACATGGCTGAACGGCTACAGCTGGCAGGGCCGAGTGGGCAACTGGAAGCTGTTTTCGAACAGGGCAGCGATGCGCCACCTTTTGTTGCCATTGTCTGCCATCCTCATCCCTTGTTTGGTGGCACCATGGACAACAAGGTGGTGACCACATTGACGCGGCTGGTCCGGGACAAGGGGGGCGCGGTGGTGCGCTTCAACTTTCGCGGGGTGGGTGACAGTCAGGGTGCTTACAGCGATGGCATCGGTGAAACCGAAGACTTGCTGGCGATTCACAGCTGGTTACGCGAACAGTTCCCTCAGGCCCCCCTGTGGCTGGCGGGCTTTTCGTTTGGCAGTTTTGTCGCCTGTCGGGGGGCTGAGATTCTCAATGCCAATGGCATGCCCGTCAGTACCTTGCTGCTAGTGGCGCCGCCAGTTCACCATTATCCGTTCACGGATATCGAGACCACCGGTTGTCCCGTGACGGTAGTACAGGGTGACGACGATGAAGTGGTGCCGGCGGAGCAAGTGTTCCGCTGGGCCGAGCAAACACCGTTGACCCCGGATCTGATTCGTTTCCCTGATTGCGGCCACTTCTTCCACGGTCGGTTGGTGGAACTGAAGGAAGCTGCGGCCAGTCACCTGCCGGTATCCGGTTAACGACACGCCGGGTGCCGCTTGTCAGCGCCGGGCCCCGGCGCTACATTGGCCCGCTCCACCTGCTGCCACAATGACCATGACTCCTCTTGAGCAATATCAGGCCGACCTTCAGCGCCAGGATTTCTTCCAGGATGCCGCCCAGTTGCGGGCCGTGGAAGCGCTGGATGATCTGTATCATCGCTTGCTGGCGGAGCCCTCCGGAGGAGGCTTGTTTGGGCGCTTTCGCAAGCCTCGTCCACAGATGGGGCTGTATATGTGGGGGGGCGTCGGGCGTGGCAAAACCTACCTGATGGATGTGTTCTTCGAGTCGTTACCCTTTGATCAGAAGCGCCGCATGCACTTTCACCGGTTCATGCAGAAGGTGCACCGTGAAATGCGGGAACGGCAGGGCGAGAAGAATCCGTTGATCAGCATTGCCCGGAAGTTCGCCAGCCAGGCTCGGGTGCTGTGTTTTGATGAGTTCTTTGTCACCGACATCACGGATGCGATGATTCTGGCCGGTTTAATGGAAGAACTGTTCGCCAATGGTGTCACTCTGGTCGCGACCTCCAATATTGAGCCCGATGGCCTTTATCGTGACGGCCTTCAGCGAGCGCGTTTCTTGCCTGCCATTGCCCTGCTCAAACAGCATACCCAGGTGATGAATGTGGATGGCGGTACCGATTACCGGTTAAGGCTGCTGGAGCAGGCAGAGCTTTATCACTGCCCGTTGGGTGAAACGGCTGAGGCCTATCTGCACGAGCGTTTTCATACCCTGGAGCCCGATCACTCGCGTCACCGTGATGCAGGCAATGTGTTGATTGAGGGGCGCAAGATTCCGACGGTGGTCTGTGCCGATGATGTGGTCTGGTTTGAGTTCAAGGCGCTGTGCGATGGGCCTCGAAGCCAGACTGACTACATCGAAATCGCCCGGGAATTTCACACTGTTCTGGTAGCCAATGTGGAACAGATGGGAGCGGGCAAGGATGACATGGCACGTCGCTTCATCAACATGGTCGACGAGTTCTACGACCGGGCAGTCAAACTGGTGATGACGGCAGAAACCCCCATTGAGGATATTTATGCCGGAGGGCGGTTGGATTTCGAGTTCGAACGTACCCGTTCCCGTCTTCAGGAAATGCAGTCGTCGGAATATCTCGGGCGTGAACACCGGGCTTGAAGCTTGGGACTTCCTCACGATCTTTTCACCACTATTGGCCGTATGTCTCATGGCGAAAAGGCATTGATCTATTCGGTCATTGCCCAATGGCAGGGTCAGTGAACATCATGGGGGTATTCTGTGCCCCGGCCATTTCCGGTTTCGGGGCGGCTTCCCCAACACGAGACCGGAGAGATTCATGATCCCCCGTACGCTGTTCAATTCCGACCACGAAACCTTCCGCGATACCGTTCGCAAGTTCCTCGAAGCTGAAGCCGTTCCCAACAATGAAGAGTGGGAAAAGCAAGGCGTTGTGCCCCGTGAAATCTGGCTCAAAGCGGGTGAGCAGGGCTTCCTGTGCCCGATGGTAAAAGAGCAGTACGGTGGTATCGAAGCGGACTTCCTGTACAGCGTGGTCATCAACGAAGAGATTTCCCGTCTCGGCCTGACTGGTATCGGCTGGGGGCTTCACACCGAGATCGTGGCGCCTTATATCCAGAACAACGGTAGCGAATTCCTGAAAGAAAAGTACCTGCCGAAGATGGTTACCGGTGAGTGCATTGGCGCCATCGCCATGACCGAGCCGGGTGCGGGCTCCGACCTGCAGGGCGTGAAGACCACCGCGGTGAAGCAGGGCGATCACTACGTCCTGAACGGCTCCAAGACCTTTATCACCAACGGACAGAACGCGGACATCGTGATCGTGGTGGCCAAGACTGATCCCAGCAAGGGCGCGAAAGGTATCAGCCTGTTCGTGGTTGATTGCGATTCAGAAGGCTTCGAGAAGGGCACCAACCTGAAGAAAGTGGGCATGAAGGCCCAGGATACTTCCGAGCTGTTCTTCCAGGACGTCAAGGTGCCTGCCGAAAACCTGCTGGGTGAAGAAGGCATGGGCTTCATCTACCTGATGAAAGAACTGCCGCAGGAGCGTCTGGGTATCTCCATCGGTGGCCTGGCCATGGCCGAATCGGCCCTGGAGCAGACCATCCAGTACGTGAAAGAGCGTAAAGCGTTTGGTAAATCCATTGCGGACTTCCAGAACACCCAGTTCAAGATTGCCGAGATGCACACCAAGTTGGCGGTGGCCCGTACCTACGTGGACCGTTGTCTTGAGCTGCACCTGAAGAAAGAGCTGGATATTCCCACTGCCGCTGCCGGCAAGTACTACATTACTGATCTGCAGTGCGAAGTGATTGACGAATGTCTGCAGTTGCACGGTGGTTACGGTTACATGTGGGAATACCCGATTGCCCGCATGTTCGCTGACTCCCGTGTCCAGCGCATCTATGGCGGTACCAACGAGATCATGAAGACCATTATCGCCAAGGCGGTACTGGCGGACTGATTCCGGTTTCGGCCAATGCAGAAAAGGGCTGCTTCGGCAGCCCTTTTTTGTGGGCGAATGATGACGCCTGGCCGATGATGCGGCTGACATCTTGAACTCCCTTCAGTTTTTACAAAAAAACGCTGTTTGACCGTAAAGGTTATGCATAGGGTGAATGTTGCTGCCTGCACCAGAAGGTGTATAAGGAGTAATGGGCCCCGGATTGGCCTTGCGAGAACAATTCCATTTTAAGGAAGAGGGAGAGCAACAATGAAAAGAACAGGTATTTTCATCGTCGGTTCTGCTATGGGATTACTGTCGGGCCATGTCATGGCCAGCGGCTTTGGTGTGTCCTATCAGTCAGTGTCTGCCATGGGCAACGCTTATGCCGGGGCAGGTGTACTCAGTGATAACGCCTCCAATCAATGGTTTAACCCGGCAACACTGGCAGAACTGCGCAAAACCGAAATTTCCATTCCGCTCCATCAGGTGTGGGTCGACACGACCTTCAAGGTGGACAGCGATGGCACTTTTGCTGGTGTGATCCCCCAGGCCGGGACCGGCCCCGGGGATTTTGATGATGTTGAACCGTTTGTGGGGAGCGCGTTTCTCGCCGTTCCGATCAGTGACACCATGACATTTGGTTTGAGTGTGGTGTCTCCCTTTGGCACCAAGATTGAATATGAAAGCGGTTGGGGTAATGCCTATGCGGGGACCCCGTTAGGTACGGTGACCGCGGGTGATCTTTACGCCACGGAATCGGATCTGCAAACCGTGAACATCAATCCTTCCCTTGCCATTCAGGTCACCGATAACCTCAATGTGGGCCTGGGGATCAGTTACCAGACGCTGGATGCGGATATCCGCAATGCCGCGACTCGTCTGGAAGGGGATGATGACGCCTATGGCTGGAACCTTGGTCTGACCTACAGCCCGGATGACAACAACCACTTCGGTGTCGCCTACCGCTCTGAAATGAGTTACGAAGTGGAAGGGGATATTACCTTCTCCACCGTTGGTGCGGGGTTGTCCACCGCAGCAGGGAATCCCGTGGCGCCAGGTGCCTATTCCGGTACAGCCGAAATCGATTTGCCCGCAACGCTTCAATTGTCCTATGCCGGCGATCTGTCGGACCGAACCCAATTGCTGCTGGGGGTCGAATGGATGGAATGGAGCTCTCTGGATGCTCTGGTCGTAGAGAGCCCCAGTCTGGCATTCAATCCAACGGAAGAATTCGACTGGGAGAATACCGCGCGGTATTCCCTGGGCCTGAATCACACCTTGAATAGCGGCACTGTGCTCCGATTCGGTGTGGCCAAGGAAGATTCTACCCAGGGGACTAATAACCGTTCGGCCATTTCACCGGACTCCGACCGTATCTGGGCCACCCTTGGCGCCGGGTTCAACCTCTCCGACAACATGACAGTGGATGTAGGATATGCCCATATCTTTGTTGATGATGCGGATATCAACCGCTCTGAAAAGGGAGCTCAACTGAAAGGCACCTACGAGCTCGAGGCAGATGTCATTGGCGCACAAATGAGTTACCGATTCTGATGCCCAAGGCAACTTCGTGATATAAAAGGCGAATCCGATAATGGGTTCGCCTTTTTTATAGAGCAAGGAGAGGGATGTGATGAGGGGTCGTAGTCTGCTGGGGTTGCTGGTGGCAACCGTGTCGCTGAATGCGATAGCCGAAATCCCCAACAGTTATCGTACGGAGCGATGGGAAGGGGGCTTTCGTTTCCTCGGGTTGCAGGGCCAGACCCTGAACGGGGATCGCAGCTCTCAAGTGCGTATTGATGACGATATCGGCTTCGGGTTCGATTTTGCCTATAACCTGGATGAGCACGTGCAGATGGGGTTCGCGCTGGAATGGGTGGACACCGATTTCCGTACCACCAACCAGGTGGATCCCACCGGGCGTTTTGATGGTCGTGGTGAGCTGGAAATGACCACCATGAACCTGAACGGGACTTATCACTTTTTCCGCAAGGCGTTAACGCCCTATGTGCAAGGTGCGATTGGCGCGACCTATCTGGACACCAATGTGCCTACTGGGCCTTCAGTGCCAGTGTGTTGGTGGGATCCCTGGTGGGGCTATTACTGTGGTTTCGACACGCCGACGCTGTCCGACACGGTCTTCAGTTATGAGGTCGGTGCAGGTGTGCGCCTGGATGTGAATGATCGACTCTTCATGCGGGGCGGTTACAGCCAGCAGTGGCTGGACGTGGATCGGGGTGTCGATACGCTGGATCAGGGGTTGTGGCGTTTCGGCGTCGGCTGGTTCTTTCGGTAGCGATTGAAGAGGGCGGCGATAGCCGCCCTTTTTCTTGCGGGCCGGATGTGCGTCCCGTATGCGGCACCAGGGTTAGTCCGCGAGCTGCGCTGCGACCGCCCGAGCCATGGTCTGATAACCCAGAGCGCCAGGATGGTAGCCATCTACAGCCAATAACGCGGGGTCTTCCAGCTGGGGGTAATGGATATGCTGAAGGTGTCCTGAGTGCTGCCTGGCCAGCTGTTTCTGTTGTTCATCCAGTTGCCGGGCGCGCCAGCCCAGTAGTTGCCGAAGTGGGCTTGGCAAGGCGGTAAAGCGGTGCATGGGCGGCACGGCAAGAAGGTATTGTCTGGCGGCGGGGCTGTGTCGCTTGAGGGCATGGCTTAGCGTCAGGAGCTGATGATAATACGCTTGGCGGCGGGTCAGGCCGGTGGTGTCGTTGACGCCCAGACTGATAAAGATGTGATCCACCGGCGCGATGCGCAGGTCGTTGGCGGTATTGATGAGCGCTCCAGCGCGCGCGCCGTTGACTCCGGCGGTGTGCCATTGCACCGATACGCCCCTACTCTGATAGATCTGAAGCGCCAGTTGGCTCGCCAATCCCTGACGCTGGTACTCCACGCCGACCCCGGCAGCAGTCGATTCGCCTATCACCAACAGCCGTTGTGAGGGGGCCCCGTGCCCCCACTGACCATGACGGGCCCCGTCGGCCTCAGGCAGGCGCAGGGTGGTGCGGCGAGTGTGCAGGGCCTGTGCCATCAGTACAGGGCTTAGCAGGCCGGTGCACAGCCAGAAGGGCAGATGCATTAGCCTGCGAACACTTTCTTGGCCAGCGGCAGGCTTTTGGCGCCGCCGACGGCGACGGTCGTGAGCAGGCCGCCAATCATGGCGCCAACCACCCCGCAGGTCATGATGTCCTGGCCGGTCAGGTAGAGGCCGGGGATGCGGGTTTTCGGTTTTAGCCAGTCCTGCTCAAACCGCTGGGGTGTGTGGTCAAGACCGTAGATTTCGCCGCTGGGATAGCGGCAGAAATAATCCGTTGATAACGGCGTCGAGAGCTCGTAGTAGTCTACCTTGCCTCGCAGATGGGGCATTTTTTCGTAGAGTTTCTCCAGCAAGCGCTGGGCGTATTCTTCCTTGAGCGCCTCGTAGTCGTCGCCACGTTTGCCCCATGGCTTGTCGGCCCACTGCTGGTACCACTCGAAGGGCCCGGGGGCGACGATTTCGATGGTGGCGCGCCCGGGGTAACGTTCCGTGAAGCTGGGATCCTTGGCAGAGGGGAACGAAATATAGGTCAGTGGAATATCGTGGTTATCCGGGTCGGCCAGAAACTGCTCAACCTGTTGCTTGTGATCGGTGCCGGGGTAAATCCAGAAATTGGTCTTCGGTAGCTGCAGGTTCTCTGCGGTGTCCTGCAGGCCAATATACAGGCATACACTGGCCATTGAGCGCTGCACCTGGCCCAGCTTCATTTGATAGAAATCCTTGTGGGGGGCGCTCTCTGGCAGCAGGGGGCCAAAGGTATTGAATACCCCGGCGTTACTGATGATAGCGGGGGCATGGATCTCTGTGCCGTCAGCCATGCGCACCCCGACGGCTTTACTCTTTTCGATCAGGATTTCTTGTACATCGGCGTAGGTAAAGACTTCGCCGCCGCTTTGCTGGATCACCGGAATGATGGTTTTGGCCATTTCCGATGCGCCGCCGACAGGATAGTAACCACCATGCAGATAATGGCGGGCAATCAGGGCATGAATGATAAAGCTGGAATCGTTGGGAACCAGGCCGTTGTCTCCCCATTGACCGGTGAGCGCGGCAATCAGCTCTTCGTTGCGGGTCAGGGTCAGCAGCACGTCGCGGGTCGGCCGGTTCAGGAAGTCCGGTGCCTTGCGGCGGGCAAGGAAGCGGAAGGGACTGGCCAGAAGGTCGGGCATGACTTTGGCGAGGGTGACGCCGGGCATGGCAGCAGAGACCTGTGACAGATAGCCAAGATAAGTGTCGATGGCGCGCTCTTCATCCGGGAACTGTTTCTTTAGCTCGTCGGCAAAGGCTTTCGGGCCTGCAACCAGATCGATCTGGCGCTCCCCGATAAACAGTCGATCGTAGACCGGGTCCATCGGCGCCCATTGCAGCTGGTTGTCGGTGACCAGATCAAACAGGCGACGGCCCATGGTCTTTGTGCTGCCCATATCGCCAATGTAATGCACCCCCACATCCCATTCGTAGCCATTGCGGTCGTAACTGTGGGTGAATCCCCCTGCAGTGTAGTGCTGCTCCAGGACCAGCACTTTTTTGCCAAGCTTGCTGAGGCAGGCGGCGGCGGTCAGACCACCAATGCCGGAACCGATGACGATGGCGTCATAGCCGCTCTCCAGTCGGTTGGCGCGATAGCGTCGTCCGACGCGTAGGGTGCTGGGTTGTGGGCTGCTCATGGGGAATCCTCGTTATTATCGGTAGCGCGGTTGGTGTCGGCGATGGCCCCTTCCAGCAACAGGCTGGTGATGCCCTCGGCAAGATGGGGTTCGGCATCGGCGTTCGGCAGATGGCCGTCAATAGTCAGCTGGGACAGACCATGGACCAGTGACCAGGCGGTGGCGGTCATTAGTGCCAGCGGCATGGGTTTCAGATAGCCGCTGTGGCGCGCCCGTTCTACGGTGTCCTCCAAAACCTGGAAGGCTGCCTTGCCGGCGTCGTCCAGTCGTGGGTGGAATCCGCGGGGCAGCACCTGCCCGCCGAACATCAGCCGGTACAGGTTGGGCTCGTCCTGGGCAAAGCGAACATAGGCGAGGCCAATGCCAATCAGTGCTTGCCGTGGCGGGGTGTGCTTCACCTGCAGCAGGCGTTGGCGTAATGCTTCGAAGCCACTGATCGCCAGTTCCGCCAACAGGCTTTCCCGGTCGGCAAAATGGCGATATAGCGCCGGAGCGCTGACGCCAATCTGCTTGGCCAGGGCCCGCAGGCTGATGGCGCTGTCACCGTGCTCGCGTACCACGGCAAGCGCCTGGTCATGGACCTGCTGCTGGAGATCGCCGTGGTGGTAAGCGGTGCGTGCCATAGATGTCCATCGCTATAAGTTAACGGTGTTAACATTGGCATGAGCGACATGCTGGCGTCAAGAGTCCGGGTTCAGCTGTTGCGAGCTGGTGGCAGCGATGGCGCAAGATCAAGCCTCGCCGCTGCTGGCTGGCAGGGGGGCGGAACCGTGGAGGTGATGGTTACACCGCGAATCGACAATGGCGGCCGGGCGATCACTGATCACTCCCGAGGGAGGAGGGTCAGAGGGAGACGGGTCTTTGGGATCAGGGTGTTTTTGAATTTCAAAGGCTTCCTCTCCCAGCCACTCTCCCGCAAGTGGGAGGGAGGCTATTTTGGAGGGGGTTTAAGGGGGCTGCATGACGCCCGACGGGTTCCGTCATCACGGTGCGGGGTAGGGGAAACGGGTATGAATCGCTTCCAGGGCTTTCTCCAGTTCCTTGTCCCAAGGCAGGCCTGCACTGTTGAGGTTCTCTTCCAGCTGCACAAGATCGGTGGCGCCAATAATGTTGCTGGTGACAAACGGCCGGGTGGTAACGAACTGCAGCGCCAGCTGGGTCAGACTGACGCCGCGCTCTTGTGCCAGGGTGTAATAGGCTTCCGTTGCCGCGGTCGCTTGCGGGTTGGTGTAGCGGGAGAAATGCTTGAACAGGGTCAGTCGCGCCTTTTCCGGCCACTGGTCGTTGCGGTATTTGCCGGTCAGCATGCCAAACGCCAGCGGGGAATAGGCCAGCAAGCCCACGTCTTCACGATGGCTCACTTCGGCAAGGCCGACTTCATAGCTGCGATTAAGCAGGGAATAAGGATTCTGGATGCTGACCGGGCGCGGCAGGCCGATTTTTTCCGCTTCGTGGATAAAGGTCATCAGTCCCCAGGGGGTCTCGTTGGACAGGCCCCAGTGACGAATCTTGCCTGCATCTATCAACGCCTTGAGGCCGGCAACCGTTTCACTAATGGCAATGCCCTCTTCGCCATCACGGTGCTTGTAGCCCAGCCGGCCAAAAAAGTTGGTAGTGCGTTCCGGCCAGTGCAATTGGTAGAGATCAATGACGTCGGTTTGCAGGCGCTTGAGGCTGCCCTCCACGGCTTCCTGCAGGCTGGCAGCGGTAAAGCGCGGGCCGCCACGGATATGTTTGACATAGTCGCCGGGCCCCGCGGCCTTGGTTGCAAGGATGACCTTGTTGCGCTGGCCAGTTTTGGCAAACCACTCGCCGATGATGGTTTCGGTGCGAAAAGACGTTTCCGGGCTGGCCGGGACGGCATACATTTCGGCGGTATCAAAAAAGTTGATCCCGTGGTCCAGCGCCATATCCATCTGGGCGTGGCCTTCTTCGGCCGTGTTCTGGCTGCCCCAGGTCATGGTGCCCAGGCAGAGGCTGCTAACGTTCAGATCGGTGCGACCCAGACGGCGGTATTCCATGGTTGGCTCCTGTTTTACTGCGGCGACAATATAGGGGATGATGGCGCCCAATCTGACCACGGGGTCCGACTGCCCACAAGGGCGAATCCGGACCTGCTGGTTGCTGAGTGCGTCAATGCCAACAAATCCCTCTCAATGGCTTGTGTTCTGTGGGGGGCTTGGGTAGAATTCGCGCTCTCTTGCCCGGCGGAACTGACGCCGGCGGGTGTTTGCTACCCGTAACATATTGATTTTAGGGCAGAATTCCATGAAGACCTACAGCGCAAAACCGGAAAGCGTAAAGCGCGACTGGTATGTGGTAGACGCCTCCGGCAAAACGCTGGGTCGGTTGGCGACCGAACTCGCAAACCGTCTGCGCGGTAAACACAAGCCGGAGTACACTCCACACGTCGATACCGGTGATTACATCGTCGTAATCAATGCCGATAAAGTGGCCGTTACCGGTAACAAGGCGAACGACAAAATGTATTACCGTCACACCGGTTACCCGGGTGGCCTGAAAGAAGCCAACTTTGCGACTCTGCAGGCCGAAAAGCCTGAGATGATCATTGAGAAGGCGGTTAAAGGTATGCTGCCGCGTAACCCGCTGGGTCGCGCCATGTACCGCAAACTGAAAGTCTATGCTGGCACTGAGCACCCTCATACTGCTCAACAGCCGCAGCAGCTGGAAATCTAAGGGGTTTTAGACGATGGCAACTGTAGAAACCAACTACGGCACCGGTCGCCGCAAGACCTCTTCCGCGCGCGTTTTCCTGCGCCCGGGTAGCGGCAACATCACCATCAATGGTCGTCCCCTGGATGTCTACTTTGGTCGCAAGACCAATCAGATGGTTGTTCGCCAGGCTCTCGAGCTGGTAGAGGCGACTGACAAGTTTGATGTGCTGGTTACCGTTAGCGGTGGTGGCAACAACGGTCAGGCTGGTGCCATCCGTCACGGTATCACCCGTGCGCTGATGGAATATGACGGTGAGCTGCGTGGTCAGCTGCGTCGTGCCGGCTACGTGACGCGTGATGCCCGTGAAGTGGAACGTAAAAAGGTTGGTCTGCGTAAGGCGCGTCGTCGTCCGCAGTTCTCCAAGCGTTAATACTTCCGGTCAACCGGTTCACAAAAAAGCCCAGCAATGCTGGGCTTTTTTGTGTCTAAATCAGTCATTTAGGTCTTTCCGGTCAGGAATAACCGGTTGTCAGGTGTGGGCTTTTTCTTTACCATTTCCGCCGCCTTACTCCGCCCGTAGCACGAGGATGGACCTCGGGTCGCGGACAAACCCCGAGCGTGGGATCTAAGGGGAGAATAACTCAATGAGCAACGACGGCGTAAATAGCAGCCGCCGCACGTTTTTGATCGGCCTGACCTCGGCAATTGGTGCTGCGGGTGCGGTCGGTGTGGCTGTTCCATTCGTAAAATCCTGGCAACCCAGTGCTAAAGCCAAGAATGCCGGTGCGCCGGTAAAGATTGACATCAGCAAACTGGAGTCCGGGCAGCGTGTAGTCGAGGAATGGCGAGGGCAGCCCATTTGGGTGGTTCGTCGTACCCAGGACATGCTGGATACCCTGCCTCAGCTGGATGAAAAGCTGCGCGACCCTGCGTCCGAAGCGGATCAGCAGCCGGAATACGCCAAGAATGAGTGGCGCTCCATCAAAAAAGAGTATCTTGTGCTGGTAGGTACCTGTACTCACCTGGGGTGCTCCCCTCTGTTTGAAGAGCAGCCCACCGTAGAACTGGAGCACGGCGGTTTCTTCTGTCCTTGTCATGGTTCCAAGTTCGATCTGGCAGGGCGTGTGTACAAGAGTGTGCCTGCACCGACCAACCTGGTCGTGCCGCCGCATTCGTACCTGAGTGAAGGCGTCGTCATCGTCGGCTCTGAAGAAGGGGAGACCAAGGCATGATGGGAATGGTGAATCGCGTTGTCGATTGGGTAGATGCCCGTCTGCCCGTGGTTGACGCCTACAAGCGTCACATGTCCGAATATTATGCGCCGAAGAACTTCAACTTCTGGTACTACTTCGGTGTGCTTTCTCTGGTGGTGCTGATCAACCAGCTCCTCACCGGTATCTGGCTGACCATGTTCTTCTCTCCCAACGAAGGCTTCGCCTCCGTTGAATACATCATGCGTGATGTGGAGTGGGGCTGGCTGATCCGCTACATGCATGCGGTTGGTGCATCGGCATTCTTTGCCGTGGTCTATATCCACATGTTCCGTGGTCTGATGTATGGCTCCTACAAGCCGCCGCGGGAACTGGTGTGGATCTTCGGTATGCTGATCTATCTGGCGCTCATGGCAGAAGGTTTCCTGGGTTATGTGTTGCCCTGGGGTAACATGTCCTACTGGGGTGCACAGGTAATCATCTCCCTGGCGGGTGCGATTCCATTTGATCTGCTGCCCTTTATCTCTGCGGCAGAGGCCAAGGAAATCGGCGAAGGACTGACTACCTGGGTTCGTGGCGACTACCTGTTGTCCACTGCGACCGTGAACAAGTTCTTTGCGTTGCACGTTGTCGCGATTCCGATCGTGCTGTTGGCACTGGTGGTATTGCACATCCTGGCGCTGCACGAAGTGGGTTCCAACAACCCTGACGGCGTTGAAATCAAGCAGAACAAAGATGAAAACGGTGTCCCGGTTGACGGTATCCCGTTCCATCCTTACTACACCGTGAAAGATCTGCCGGGTGTGATCGTCTTCCTGATGATCTTCTCTGTGGTGATCTTCTTCTTCCCCGACGGTGGTGGTTACCTGCTGGAGAAGCCGAACTTCGAGCCGGCCAACCCGCTGAAAACCCCTGATCACATTGCCCCGGTTTGGTATTACGGTCCGTACTACGCCATGCTGCGTGCCACAACCATCGACATCATCATGTCTTCCAAGGCATGGGGTCTGGTGGCCATGGGTGGTGCAATCGTGATCCTGTTCGTGATCCCGTGGCTGGATCGCCACCCGGTCAAGTCCATTCGTTATCGTGGTATCTGGAGCAAGATCTTCATGACGATCTTCGTTGTGGACTTCCTGGTCCTGGGCTTCCTGGGTACCCAGCCTGCGACCCCGACCAAGACCATGATTGCGCAGTTCGGCACAGTTTATTACTTCAGCTACTTCCTGCTGATCATGCCGTTCGTGCATAAATTCGAGAAATCCAAGCCGGTTCCGGAACGGGTAACGGGGGGACACTGATGAAGAAACTAGCGGTAATTCTTTTCAGCTGCCTGCCGTTGGTCGCGTTCGCGGCTGGCGGTGGCAAAAGTGAGCACGAAGTGCCGGCACCGGTAAACCTGCAGGACAAAGTCAGCCTGCAGAATGGTGCCAAGTTGTTCGTGAACTATTGCATGGGTTGTCATGGCCTTCAGTATCAGCGCTACAGCCGTCTGGCTGAGGACCTGGAAATCTCTGAAGAGCTGGTTATGGAGAATCTGAATTTCACCAGCGACAAGTTTGGTGATCAGATGCACACTGCCATGCCGGCGGGTGAGGCGAAGAAATGGTTTGGTACGGCTCCGCCGGACCTGACCATGGTGACCCGCTTCCGCTCTTCGGATTGGGTGTATTCCTACCTGATCAACTTCTATGAAGATGAGTCCCGTCCGTTCGGTTACAACAACCGTATCTTCGAAAACGTGGGCATGCCGCACGTGATGGCCGGGCTGGAGCAGGAGCTGGGTGAAGACGAGTTCAAGGAAGCCATGGGTGATATCACCAACTTCCTGACTTACACTGCCGAGCCGATTCGCCCCTTGCGTGAGCGTCTGGGTGTGTATGTGCTGGTATTCTTGGGGATTCTGTTTATCCCGGCATACCTGCTCAAGAAGGAATACTGGAAAGACGTCCACTAAGCTCGCGGCTGGCCCGGTTTAACGCTGACGCCAGCACTCGCAGCTTCTGTGGTACAATGTCCAGCGATGAACAGGGTACCCGCGAAAGCGGTTACCCTGTTTCTGTTATAGATGATTAGTGGAGATGACTCGACAATGGGTGTGGTGACCAAGCGTTCTTCAATGACTTTCTTCTCTTCCCCGGAAGATCATTACAGCCACCGCGTACGTATTGTGCTGGCGGAAAAAGGGGTCACGGTGGACATTGTTGATGTGGACAGCAACAACAAGCCGGAAGATCTGGCGTCACTGAATCCGTACAACGAAGTGCCCACGTTGGTAGACCGTGAGCTGACCCTGTATCAGTCCACTGTCATCATGGAGTATCTGGACGAGCGTTTCCCGCACCCCCCGCTGCTGCCGGTCTATCCGGTAGCCCGTGCCCAGAGCCGCTTGCTGATTCACCGTATCGAGCGTGACTGGTGTGGGCATGTGGATGCTATTCTGGCCGGTGAAGAGAAAGAGGCGAGCCTGAACAAGCGCCGTAAAGAGCTGCGCGAGGCCATTCTGGCTTGCGCGCCGATCTTCAGCGAGCTGCCGTATTTCATGAGCGAAGAGTTCACTCTGGTGGATTGTGTTGTGGGCCCGATCCTGTGGCGGTTGCCGGCACTGGGTATTGAGCTCCCTGCCAAGCAGGCCAAGCCGTTGCTGGATTATGCCGAGCGCCTGTTTGACCGTGATGCCTTCCAGGCCAGCCTGACCGACGCTGAACGCGAACTGCGCAATCCGCTCTGATGAGTGAGATGACCTCCAATCGCCCGTATCTGATACGGGCGATTCACGAGTGGATCTGTGATAACGGCCTGACGACGCATCTGGCCGTTAATGCTGTTTTCCCTGGTGTGGAAGTGCCGCAGGACTTTGTTCAGGATGGCCAGATCGTTCTGAATATCGCCCCTCGTGCCGTGACGAATTTTGTGGCAGACAACGATGAAATCGCATTCTCGGCCCGCTTTGGCGGTGTGCCGATGTCGATTCGAGTGCCAATCAATGCGGTGGTCGCGGTGTTTGCCCGCGAGAACGGTCAGGGGATGGCATTTGATCCCGTGGACCCCCCTGAGCCGCCCAGCACCCCGCCCGAGCCGGTCAAGAAGAAAGATGAGGCAAAGGCAAACAAGGTCAATCACCTCAAGGTGGTCAAATAAAAAACCGGCGAAAGCCGGTTTTTTATTGCTCGCTGCGCCGAGCGCGATGTCTGCCCTTGCGCCTTAGTCGATATACTCGATGATCTTGACGATTTTTTGTACGCCGTAGACTTTTTGCACCTGCGATACCACTGCCTCGGCTTCGTCGCGGCTCAGTAGTCCCATCAGATAGACCACGCCGTTTTCTGTGACCACCTTGGTGCGCCAGCCCGGGGCGTCGCCATTAACCAAAAGGCGGCTTTTGACCTTGCTGGTCAGCCAGGTGTCATTGGTACGTGCGAGAAAAGAATTGTTGCCGATCACCTGGAGCTCGTTGTGCACGTGGCGAACATGGCGAACCTGGTCGGCGATATTGCCGGCCTGGGCTTTCAGGTCTTCGCTGGCAACCTGTCCTGCCAGCAGGACATTGCCGTTGAAGCTGACCACAACAATACGTGATTGATCCAGTTCCTCACTGGCTCGCGCCAGATTGACGGAAACCTTACGTTCGATGTTGCCGTCTTCTACGAAGGCGCCAAAGGTGCGTGAGCCGTGATCTTGATCGGTAGGTTGATCGGACATGCCCTTGGACATGCTGGTACAGCCGGGCAGTGCTATCAGCAGGAAAGCGCTGGCCAGCAGGGCGGGAATCAGATGACGCATGAAGCTTACTGACCTCCGAACAATTGCTGGTCGATATGATCGCAAAGGGCATGGATGACGAGCAGGTGCACTTCCTGAATGCGTGCGGTGGAGTTGGCGGGCACGCGAATCTCGATGTCGTCAGGGCTGTAGAGATTCACCATTTCACCGCCTTCCTTGCCGGTCATGGCTACCACTCGCATATCGCGATCGTGGGCCGCCTGGATTGCTTGCATCACATTGGCGGAATTGCCGCTGGTTGAGATGGCCAGCAGGATATCGCCGCCATTGCCCAGGGCGCGGACCTGCTTGGAGAAAATCTCGTTGTAGCTGTAATCGTTGGCGATGGAGGTCAGCGTTGATGAGTCAGTGGTCAGGGCCACCGCAGGCAGAGCGGGCCGCTCCATTTCAAAGCGGTTTAGCAGCTCGGAGGAAAAATGCTGGGCGTCGCCAGCGGAACCGCCATTGCCACAAGTCAGAATCTTGCCGCCATTCAGCAGGCATTCCACCATGGCCTGCCCGGCAGCCTCAATCACGGCTGGCAGGACTTCGCCTGCCTTGGCTTTGGTTTCGATGCTTTCGGCAAACAATTGCCGGATACGATCCACGCTCATAACCAACCTCGTAACAGTCTTGTCCGCTACAGCTTATTCGCTGTAGAAGGCATTTTGTATCCATTGATAACAGACAGAGTCGTTATTGTCCGGTTCCATGCCCAGAACATCAAAGCGGCAGGCGCGATGATGGTGTGCCGGGTGGCTGCCCAGAAAGTGCCTGGCGGCCAGTATCAAGCGTTTCTGCTTGTGATAATCCACCGAGGCAAGGGCGCCGCCATGGCTGTGATGCTTGCGCCAGCGCACTTCCACGAATACCAGATCGTCATTGTCCTGCATTATCAGGTCGATCTCACCCTGGCGGCAGCGATAATTGCGCTGCAATAGCGACAACCCCTGCTGCTGCAACCACTGTGCTGCCGCGTTTTCAGCCTGCTGGCCGCGGTCAGATTTACGGCGCAGTAACGGCACTGCTGGGTCTGCTGCTCAGGGTTGCCGGGGCGCTGACCTGTGGCAGGGCGCGGGCTTCGCCACGGGAAAAGACCGCCCAGTTCAGCTCCCTGACGATACGCTGTTGCTGCATGCGTAACCGGCCAGTAACGCCCGGCATTTCACTGGAGGGGAGGGCGTTGAGGAGATAGAGGCGTCCTTGCAGGCGATAAGCATCAATGCCCATGGCAAAAAGACGCTCGTAGCGACCGTGGCCATCCGGCCATTGTTCATCGGCTAGATGATGCAATTCGCTGTTTTCGTTGCCCAGCAGCCAAGGGGTTTCGACAAAGCGAATGCCGTTGAGATCCTGATCCCGGCGGGGGTTCGGTGTGCCGCTGTAAATCAGCGAGGTGGCATAAACCGGCAGATCCTTTGCGTAATGAAAGTTGAGCGCGGGTTTGACCTGGCGGCCCTGGTCCGGGTTGGCAATCAGGAACAGGAAGTCCAGATCCTGGCGGCGGCGCGGGCGCTCATCCACTTTCAGATTGGTGAAACGGCTGACGGCCTTGCCTCGCTGTTCACTCTGCGCAACCAGCAACAGTTCTTCGACGGTGTCGCCAATGGTGGGGCCTTCCTGGTATTCCGACCAGGCGGTGACTGTGCCGCCCAGCGCTTGCCATTCATCGGCAAATGCCTGTGCAACACGCTGGCCCCACTCCCCTTTGGGGTAGAGGATGCCGGCCTGGGTGTCGCCTTGCTGGAAGCCCTGCAGGGCAATCTGGCGTGCTTCATCTTCCGGCGCCAACCCGAACTGGAAAAAGTTATCCGGGAGCGGCTGTTCTTCGTCCACGTAGTTCAGTGCCAGAGTGGTGACGGGCAATGTGCCCTGGCTGGCGATGGTAGCGGCTTTTTCCTTGGCCAGTGGGCCGAGAATAAAATCGGCACCTTCGGCGATGGCTTGCTGATAGACAGCAAGAATGTCGTCGCCGGATGAATCGTAAAAGCGCAGGGTGGGCGTGAGGTTATCCTGCTTGTGCTGGTAGTAGGCGGTCATGATGCCCTGTTTGAGCGTGGCCCCCACGGTTTCCAGTGGGCCACTCGCCGGTAGCAGAATGGCAACCTGGCTGGGGCGTTGGCTGGCGGCTTTTTCCAGGGCTTCGAGCATGACCGGCACATCGTTGACGGCCGGGTGGGTGCGCCACTGCGCGCTCCACTGATTGAGGCGGGTGACCTGTGCATCAAGGTCGGCAATAGGATCACGGTAGAGCTGTGCCAGGGTCAGCCAGCCCAGCAGGTCGCCGCTGCTCTGGTCGATGGCGTTGGCCAGATCTGTGGCGGGCAGTTGCATGAGCAGCTGCCAGATCATGTTGTGGTTGTATTCCTGGTCCTTGTCGCTCAGCAGTGGATGGGCGGCGACCCGTTGCTGCAGGCTGTCGACCAGTTTGCCACTCATGGCCAGCGCGTCAGCGCGAAGCAGGTCCAGTTGGGCTTGCTGGTCGGCGGGGTATTGAAGAATGTCATCCTGATGCTTGGCCAGAAGAGCCAGTGTTTCCTGGGGCTGCTGGAGTGCCAGTGTGGCACGGCCGTGTAGCAGTATCAGACGAAAGCGTTGCTCTTGCTCCAGCGTTTGCGGGTTCATTTCCGCCAGTAGCTGTTTGGCGTCTTCGGCGCGTTCCTGCTGCAGGTACTCGCTGGCCCATGCCAGAGTGGTGGTGATGCGATTCTCAGCGGTCATGCCGCTCAATTGTGTGCGAGCCGCGGAAAGCGATTCCGGTGCCGGGGCGATGTCAGCCGCCGCCGGTTCCGCCGGTAGTTCGGCGGCGGGGCGTCGGGGCTCTACCGGAGAGGTATTACAGCCGGCGAGGGTTGCAGCAACAACCAGTACTACGAAATGCTTTCTGATCATGTTGAGAGTCGTATTACCAGAATGGAGCGGCTATTGTAGGCGCTTCGTACCGGGGTCACCAGCGACCCACTCCGAGGAAGCGCGACAATTATGAACTCTGTCCTGTATGTGGTGAGCACACCCATCGGTCATCTTGACGATATTACCCGCCGTGCCGTCACGGTGCTTGAAAGTGTGGATTGGGTAGCGGCAGAGGATACGCGGCATAGCCAGCGTTTGCTGGAACAGCTGGGTATCCGTAACCGACTGATCAGCTGTCATGACCACAATGAAAGTCAGCGCAGTGCCGAGCTTGTTGAGCGAATGCAAAATGGTGAAAAAGGTGCGTTGATCAGTGATGCGGGAACGCCGCTGGTCAGTGATCCCGGCTACCGGTTGGTGCGTGCTTGCCAGGACGCGGGTATTGCAGTGGTGCCGGTGCCGGGGGCGTCTGCGCTGTTGGCAGCGTTGGCGGCGGCAGGGCAGCCGTCAGATCGCTTTGTGTTTGAAGGCTTTGTGCCTTCCAAGGGAGCTCCGCGGCAGCAGGCGATCGAGCGGTTGGCAGCCGCCACGGTGACCAGCATCATCTATGAGGCGCCCCACCGTGTATTGAGTTTTTTGCAGGCCCTGTCTGGCGTTGTGGAACCAGACCGTGAAATTACCCTGTGCCGCGAGCTCACCAAACAATTCGAGACGATTCGTCGAGGACCGGTTTGCGAACTTTGCGAATGGGTCAGCCAGGACAGCAACCAGCAACGCGGAGAGCTGGTGCTGGTGCTCTCTCCCGCAGCGGATACGGCGGGCTGGAGTGACAGGGACCAGGCGCTGGCCAAGCTGCTGCTTGCCGAACTCCCTGCCTCCCGCGCGGCCAAGATCCTCGCGGCCCACACGGGGCTCAAACGGCAGGCGGTGTATGCGCTGCTGCAATCAGTTGAAAGTTGATAATTGACAGTTGACAGCTAACAGCCCCAAAAACAAAAACGACTTATGGGGTCGGGTCATGTTTTTTCTTCCCGCTGTCAACTCTCCACTGTCAACTGTCAACTGCTTCATCTAAACTCGCTTCCGGATCGGTCAGACAGTCGCTGGCAGCGCCTTTCTAGGAAGGGGATGCTGGAGGAAAGTCCGGGCTCCGCAGGGCAGGGTGCCAGGTAACGCCTGGGGGCTACACTGGTGACGGTGTGGCTACGGCTAGTGCCACAGAGAAGATACCGCCTGTTCCACCTTGGGTGATCAGGTAAGGGTGAAAAGGTGCGGTAAGAGCGCACCGCGCCGCTGGTAACAGTGGTGGCAGGGTAAACCCCACCCGGAGCAAGACCAAATAGGGATCCTATGGCGTGGCCCGCGCTGGATCCGGGTAGGTTGCTAGAGGCTGGTGGCGACGCCAGCCCCAGATGAATGACTGTCCACGACAGAACCCGGCTTATCGACCGATCCACCTTTTTTGAAGAGCCCGATACGTGAAAGCGTATCGGGCTCTTTGCTATGGACTCTCACCTGTTTGACCTGGGTCAGGGCGCTTTGTTGGCGCCTTGCTATGGTGCCTCTCTTTGCGAAAAGACCAGAGGAGCGGCGCATGGCTCAGGTAGATATCCTGTTTAAAGAGGGGGAGCACGAGGTGCTGCGATTTGCCGATCTCGTGGTGGGGGAGGGGGTCCAGGCCAATCAGTTTTGTATTCGCCGCCACGAGCGTGCTGCGCTTATTGATCCCGGGGGTGATCTGACTTACACCCCGTTGAATATCGCCTTGAGCCGACTGATCAAGCTCGAGGGGTTGGAGTATATTCTCGCCTCCCATCAGGACCCGGATATTATCGCTTCGCTTCCCCGCTGGTTGATGCATACCCGGTGTCAGGTGGTGGTGAGCCGGCTGTGGTCGCGATTTTTGCCTCATCTGGCGTCCAGTTATGTCACCGGTAAAATGGGCGAAGCGCTGCAGTCGCGAATCCTCGGGATTGCAGACAGAGGCAAGGTGCTGCCGTTCGGCGACAGCGAGCTATGGGTGCTGCCCGCGCATTTTCTTCATTCAGTGGGTAATTTCAGCTTTTATGACCCGATCAGTCGAATTCTGTTTTCCGGCGATATTGGAGCCTCTCTGGGGGGAGAAGAAGGTGAGGTAAACGATTTTTCGGATCACATCCACAGTATGGCTGGCTTCCATCGTCGCTACATGGCAAGCAATCGTGCCTGCCGGCTGTGGGTTTCCATGGTGCGAAAGCTCGGGCCTGCCAAGATTGTGCCGCAGCATGGGGGCTATTTTGCGGGTGCGCAGGTTGGTCGATTTCTGGATTGGCTGGCAGAGCTGGATTGCGGAGTGGATCTGCTGGCGGAAGATGACTATCGCTTGCCGGCAGAGAGTGCCCTGGATTTGAGGGTGGTTTGAGTGGGCGAGAGTCCTGCCGGGCTCTACCCTGGCGGCTCTTTAGTCTTTTATGGAATTTAAATTGTTGTTAGTGATAACTAATTTGTCTAACACTTAAAGTGCTTTCTCACTTGCGCGCCCCAGCGCTCTGATTCGTCTCGAAACTCCTTCCATTCGTCACTTCCCATTTCGCCATTGAAGGCTGACTTGTTCGTCTAACAGGCTGATTTGTCTGGAAATTCTTTTACGTTTGCCGTCTGTCTCTCGCTTGACTTGGGGTTTGCAGAAGTCCTAGAGTGTCGCAATGTGGTGAAAAGTGGGAAAAAGTGGGAAATTTCGATTGGCGGGTGTCATGAAGTGGGGCGAAAGCGCCGATGCCCGGGAAGGAACCGCATAACCAAGAGACCGAGGACAGCCAGTGTTTACTGGGAGCACATCACTCAATCTGGATGCCAAGGGGCGGCTTACCATGCCGACCCGCTACCGTGCTTCGTTGAACGAAGCCTGCGGCGGCCAGCTTGTGCTTACTCGTCATCCCTATGACGAATGTCTGGCGCTCTACCCACGAGACGAATTCATGGAAACCGCTCGCAAGCTGTCAGCCCAGCGTGACTCCAGTCCGCAGGTGCGCCAGCTCAAGCGACGTTTCCTGGGGCAGGCGGTGGAAATTGATATGGACAGCAATGGCCGCCTGCTGGTGCCGCCGGAGTTGCGCACCGCCATCGGCCTGGAAAAGCAGGCCATGCTGATTGGCCAAATGCATCGTTTTGAGATCTGGAAAGCGGAAAGCTGGTTGGAAGAGGACAGCACGCTGGATCCGGAAGCCCTTCCGGAAAGTGTGCAGGAGCTGTCCTTCTGATGACCGACACAGGGACGCAGTACGAACACCAGCCGGTGATGCTGGAAGAGGTGCTGGAAATGTGGTTCAGCCGCAGCGATGGAGCTTATGTAGACGGCACCTTCGGACGAGGTGGGCACAGCCGCGCGCTGCTGGCCAAGCTGGACCCGAAGGGGCGTCTGGTGGGTATCGATCGTGATCCCCAGGCCATTGCGGTCGGTGACGCGCTGGCGGCTGAAGACAGCCGTTTCCAGATTGTCGCCAATCGCTTCGACTGTTTGCCGCAGGCGGTGGCAGCGTTGGGCCGTCCGATTGATGGTCTGTTGTTGGACCTGGGTGTGTCGTCGCCGCAGTTGGATGATGCCGCCCGGGGGTTCAGTTTCCTGCGCGATGGTCCTCTGGATATGCGCATGGATCCCACCAGTGGTGAAAGTGTCGCGCAATGGCTGGCACGGGCAGAAGAAAAGGCGATTGCCGATGTGTTGTATCGCTACGGTGAAGAGCGCAAATCGCGGCGTATCGCACGACGTATTTGTGAGGTGCGCGGCGAGCAGTCTATCACTCGCACCTTGCAGCTGGCGGAGTTGATTGAGTCGGTGCTGGGACGCGGCGAGCCCGGCAAGCATCCGGCGACACGCAGCTTTCAGGCATTAAGGATACATATAAACGGGGAACTGGATGCGCTGAACAAAGTGCTCGAACAGTCCCTCGAGACGCTCGCCATCGGCGGGCGTCTCGCCATTATTAGCTTCCATTCTCTGGAAGACAGGATCGTGAAATTGTTTATTCGCGATCATTCCGGTCGGGCCCCCAAGGGGCGCGGCGGTTTGCCGTTGGGTGAGGAAATGCCCCAGCGGTTGGAGCCAGTAGGCAAGGCCATGCGCGCCAGCAAGGGCGAGCTGAAAGTGAATGTCCGCTCGCGAAGTGCGGTATTGCGTGTGGCGGAGAAGGTGGAGTGACAGCCCCCTGGGTTATTCGCTTTCTGGTTGTGGCGGTGGCGGTATCCGCGTTGGCGGTGAGCTACAGCGTTCACGAAGCGCGCCGTCTGACCGACGAAAGCCAGAAATTGCAGCAACAACAGACCCGTCTTGAGAGTCAGTGGAGTCAGTTGTTGTTGGAGCACAGCACCTGGGGCAGCTATGCCCGGGTTGAGCGCCTGGCAAGAGAAGAGCTGGGCATGAAGTTACCGAAGACCGATGAGAGAGTGTTGATACGGCCATGAAAAAACAGGCCCGCAAGACACGGCAACCTAACCACCGGATGCGCTGGCGCTTTGTGCTGGGGTTCTGGATGGTCTGTGCCTGTCTTTTGCTGGCCCGGGCCGTTGACCTGCAAGTTGTTCAGCATGATTTCCTGGCGCATCAGGGTGACATCCGCAACCTGCGGGTTGAGCCGTTGGCGGCGCACCGTGGTGTGATCCGTGATCGTGCCGGGCGCCCGTTGGCCGTGAGTACTCCGGTGGTGACCCTGTGGGCCAACCCCCGGGAGGCGCTGGAGCACCCGGAGCAGTGGTCGCGCCTTGCAGGTAACAGTGTGGTCACCCAGAAAGACTTCGCCCGCAAGGTGCGCCGGCACGAGAGCCGCGAGTTCGTTTATCTGGAGCGCGGGTTGGCACCTGAAGCGGCCAAACAGGTACTGGACCTGAATATCCCCGGGATCCACTCGCTGACGGAATATCGCCGTTACTATCCTGCCGGTGAAGTCAGCAGTCATGTGGTGGGGTTCACCAACATTGATGACGAAGGCCAGGAAGGGACGGAGTTGGCCATGGATGACCACCTGTCCGGTCATAGTGGCCGCAAGAAGGTGGTCCGCGATCTGCTGGGGCGTGTCATCCAGGATATCGAGGTGCTGGAGCCGGCAGAGCCCGGTGAAGATATCACCCTGAGTATCGATTTGCGCCTGCAGTACCTGGCCTATCGCGAATTGCTGGGCGCCGTGCAAAAACACAAGGCCCGTGGCGGCAGTGCGGTGGTGGTGGATGTGCGCACCGGTGAAGTGCTCGCCATGGTCAACCAGCCAGCCTACAACCCCAACAACCGAGGCAACCTGGATACGGCAGCACTGCGTAATCGCGCGGTAACCGATTTGTTCGAGCCGGGTTCAACCATGAAGCCGTTTACGGTAGCCGCCGCCCTGGAAATGGGCATGGTGACGCCGTCTACCACGATCAACACCCATCCGGGTACTCTGCGCGTGGGGTCCAAGACGATTCGTGATCACCGGGATTACGGGGTCATCGATATCACTACCGTGCTGACCAAGAGCTCCAATGTGGGTACCAGCAAGCTGGCGTTGGCCATGGACCAGCAAGCCTTGCCGGATTATCTGGAGCGCTTCGGTTTTGGGCGCGCGACCGGGATCTCCTTTCCCGGAGAGAGTGACGGCTTGTTGCCGCTGCGCAGTCAGTGGCGGGATGTGGAGCGCGCGGCGCTGTCCTACGGCTATGGCCTGAGCGTGTCAGCAGTTCAGTTGGCTCAGGCTTATGCCGTGTTGGCAAATGACGGTGTGAAAGTGCCGCTGACCCTGAAGAAGGTTGACGGCATTCCCCAGGGCGAACAGGTGCTGGGCAAGACCACAGCCCGTCAATTGGTGCAGATGCTGGAAACCGTGGTAAGCCGTGTGGGGACTGCGCGCCGTGCGCAGGTGCCCGGGTATCAGGTGGCTGGCAAGACCGGAACTGTACACAAGGTCGTCGCGGGCGGTTATGCCGACGATAATTACATTGGCTTGTTTGCCGGGCTGGCACCCGCCACGGACCCGCGCATTGTTACGGTGGTGGTGATCGACGACCCCCGCGGTGAAGATTATTACGGGGGGCTGGTGGCGGCGCCCGCTTTCTCCAACATCATGAGTGGGGTTCTGCGTACCCTGCATGTTCCACCAGACAAGCCTGAAGGCCTGTTGGCTGGCGGTCCTGATCCGGAGGACCGTTCATGATGAGTCTGCAGCAGCTGCTTCCTGACTACACCCTGCCTGCCGATGCGGCAGGCGTTGTCGTTTCCGGGCTGCAACTCGACAGCCGTCGGGTGGGTTCTGGTGATGCCTTCATTGCCGTGCCGGGTGTGGCCAGCGATGGTCGCCGTTATATCGCCGAGGCGATTCGCGCCGGTGCCGCTGCGGTGCTGGCACAAGGCGATACCTTTACGTTGTCATTCGAGCAGCAGGTGCCCTGTGTGCAGGTGCCAGGGCTGGCTGACAAGGTGGGTGATGTGGCAGCGCGCTGGTACGGTGAGCCGGCCAAAGGACTGTCAATTACCGGGGTGACCGGCACCAATGGCAAAACCAGCATCACCTGGTTTCTGCGTGATGCCTTGAATGCACTGGGCCACCGTTGCGCCCTGGTTGGCACGCTTGGCGTTGGGCTCAAGGGAAAAGAGCAGCAGACCGGCCACACCACCCCGGATCCTGTGACCCTGCAGGCCGCCCTGGCCAGCGCCCGTGACGCGGGTGCTGATACGGTGGCCATGGAAGTCTCTTCCCATGCTCTGGACCAGGGGCGGCTTGGCAACACTCCGGTCATGACGGCGGTGTTCAGTAATCTCAGCCGTGACCATCTGGATTACCACGGTGACATGGAAGCCTATCTGGCAGCCAAATCGGTGCTGTTCACCCGTGACGGGGTGAAGTTGGCAGTGATCAATTGCGATGATCATGCTGCGGGCTCACTGGTGGGTTGTCTGGCCGATGGCGTTCGCTGCGTGACCTTCGGTGCCCAGCAGGGCGCTACCGTGCGTTGCGACGACGTGACCTATAACGACAGCGGTATGCACGCCACTCTGATGGTGGGAGGCGAGAGTGTCTCGATTGCGCTGCCGCTGTTTGGCCCATTCAATCTCAGCAATGTCATGGCGGTGGCGGGCATCCTGCATGGGCAGGGTGTCGAGGCTGCCGCACTGGGCGGGGCCTTGTCGGCAATTACCCCGGTGCCAGGACGTATGGAACCTGTGACCGCCGATGAGGGTCCGACCGTCATCGTGGATTATGCACACACTCCTGATGGCCTGGAAAAAGCCCTGCAGGCATGCCGCGCCCATTTCGATGGCAAGCTGCATTGCATTGTGGGCTGCGGTGGCGATCGGGATAGCGGCAAACGTTCGCAAATGGCGGCGGTGGCGGAGCGCCTGGCCGATGCGGTGATGCTTACCAGCGACAATCCACGCAGTGAAGACCCTCAAACCATCATTGATCAGATGCGCGCAGGACTGCGTGCCCCCGACAGCGTGAAAGAGAATACCCACCGGGCAGCGGCCATTGCGCAAGTGGTGTCAGCAGCCTCTGCACAGGATGTGATTCTGGTGGCCGGCAAGGGCCATGAGGATTATCAGGAAATTAACGGCGTGCGACATCCTTCCGATGATCGCCTGCTGGCACGTGATGCGCTGGCCGCTTACCGCAAACCGGGGGGGGTGCAGTGATGCGACTTTCCCAGATAGCACAGTGGACAGGTGGCCGGTTGCAGGGTGAAGACCTGACCGTGCCCGCGGTCGTCACGGATACCCGCAACATGACCCCGGGCTGCTTGTTCGTTGCCCTCAAGGGCGACCGCTTTGATGCCCATGATTTCCTGACGCAAGCGCAGGCAAACGGTGCCAGTGCGGCGCTGGTCGATCGTGAGCAGGAGGTCTTTGCTTCTGCGGTGCAGGTCGCCGATACCCGTCAGGGGCTGGGTCGGCTTGCGAGCGGTTATGCCGATCAATTTACTGCCGAGCGCCTGGCGGTGACGGGTAATGCCGGGAAAACCACGGTCAAGGAAATGGCCGCTGCCATGTTGGGTAGCGACACCCTGGCCACCGCGGGCAACTTCAATAATGACATTGGTGTGCCGTTGACCCTGTTACGGCTGCGGGCCGAGCACCGTTATGCAGTGATTGAGCTGGGAGCCAATGCTCCGGGGGAAATCGCCTGGACCAGTCAACTGACCAAACCGAAGGTGGTGCTGGTGACCAATGTGACCGGTGCCCATCTGGAAGGATTTGGCTCCATGCAGGGCATTGCCAATGCCAAGGCGGAAATTTTTGGCGGCTGTGTGCCGGGTGGTCGGGCCATCATCAACAACGATGATTCCTTCGCCGAGTTTTTTGCGGGCGAAGCCATCAAGGCCGGGCTCAATGTGATTCGCATTAGCACCCGCGGGGCGGCAGACCTGTATGCCGAACAAATTGTTCTGCATCAGGACCGTGCTGAATTTGTCCTGCAACCGCTGGGGGAAACGGTCACTGTGCCACTGCCGGGTGCCCACCAGGTTAACAATGCCCTGATGGCATGTGCAGCGGTTCGTGCGCTGGGTGTTGAGCTGGCCGAAGTGCTGCCGCGGCTGGCTACGCTCAAACCGGTGCCAGGGCGTATGAACCTGCACCCGGTAGCGCAGGGCATGTTGGTTGACGATACCTACAACGCCAATCCCGGTTCGGTGCGTGCGGCAATCGACTGGTTGGCCAGTCAACCGGCGCCACGGATGCTGGTGCTGGGTGCCATGGGCGAGCTGGGGCCGCAGGCCGACACTCTGGTCGCAGAGTTGGGGGCGTATGCCCGTGAAAAAGGATTGGACAGGCTGGTCGTCATGCGCGGTGCGCAAGCGGCTGCCAGTGAATTTGGCGATCAGGCATTGATTGCTGATGAGCATCAACAGGCGGTGGACTGGAGTGCCCCGGTGCTGCAAGACGGCGGCACCGTGTTGGTGAAAGGTTCGCGCACGGCCGGCATGGAAGCGGTAGTGCAACAACTGACACAGGGCACAGGCCCTCTTACACAAACAAAGGGGACGCACTGATGTTGC
The DNA here is from genome assembly GCA_002706085.1 of Alcanivoracaceae bacterium. GTDB lineage: Bacteria > Pseudomonadota > Gammaproteobacteria > Pseudomonadales > Alcanivoracaceae > Alcanivorax. The sequence goes on from PAJO01000026.1 coordinate 75,423, forward strand.
TCTGGCTGGCTGAATACCTGGCGCAGTTCCATAACGGTTTTCTGGTGGTTCAGTACATCACCCTGCGCGGCATCCTGAGCGTGCTGACGGCGTTGTTCATCGCCTTCTGGGTAGGCCCGATCATGATCCGCAAGCTGCGTGAAAAGCAGGTCGGGCAGGCAATTCGTGATGATGGTCCCAAGAGCCACTTGAGCAAGGCTGGCACCCCGACCATGGGTGGTGCGCTGATTCTGGTGGCCATTGTCATTTCCACGTTGCTGTGGGCGGATCTGAGCAACCGCTTTGTGTGGATCACCCTTGGGGTGCTGTTCATTTTTGGTGCCGTGGGTTGGGTAGATGACTGGCGCAAGGTGGTGGAAAAGAACCCGCGCGGTTTGCCCGCCCGATGGAAGTATCTGTGGTTATCAGTGGGTTCGCTGGGGGCGGCGTTTGCGCTGTTCTTTACGGCCCAAAGCCCGGTGGAAACCCAGCTGATTGTGCCGTTCTTCAAGAACGTGGCTATCAACATGGGCTGGTTCTACATCGTGCTGACTTACTTTGTGATCAACGGCACCAGCAACGCGGTGAACCTTACCGACGGGCTGGATGGGCTGGCCATCATGCCTACCGTGCTGGTGGGTGGCGCGTTGGGCATCTTTGCCTATGCCGGTGGGCATACCGAATTTGCCACCTACCTGCAGATCCCCTACGTCGCGGGTGCCGGTGAGCTGGTGATTATCTCTGCGGCACTGTGTGGGGCCGGGCTGGGTTTTCTGTGGTTCAACGCTTACCCCGCTCAGGTGTTCATGGGCGATGTGGGGGCATTGGCACTGGGTGCCGTGCTGGGCGTGATGGCGGTGATCGTCCGCCAGGAAATTGTGCTCTTCATCATGGGCGGTGTGTTTGTGATGGAGACGGTATCGGTGATGTTGCAGGTGGGCTCGTTCAAGCTCACCGGCCGGCGGATTTTTCGTATGGCGCCGATTCATCACCACTTTGAACTGAAAGGGTGGCCGGAGCCGAAGATTATTGTGCGGTTCTGGATCATCACCGTGATTCTTGTACTGGTGGGTCTGGCGACCCTGAAGATCCGATAGGGGCTTGAGTTAGGCATATGGCGAAAGACGGTTTCGATCTGGTCATCGGCCTCGGCGTATCCGGGCGTTCCGTGATCCGTTATCTGACGGATCAGGGGATGCCTGTGCGTGCGCTGGATACCCGTGCCGAGCCGGCGGGTCTGGATGCCCTGCGTGCCGACTTCCCTGAGGTGAAAATTCACACCGGCGGCTTCAAGGCCGGCTGGATGAAAAAGGCCCGTCGGTTGATTGTCAGCCCCGGGGTGGCGGTCTCTACGCCCGCCATCGCCGAGCAGGTTGTGGCTGGCAAGGAAGTCATTGGTGATGTGGAGCTGTTTGCGCGCGCTGCCAGTGAGCCCGTCGTGGCGATTACCGGTTCCAATGCCAAGAGCACCGTGACGACGTTGCTGGGTCAGGTCGCGGATGCTTGTGGAATGAATCCCGGCATCGGCGGCAATCTGGGTGTGCCTGCACTGGATCTGTTGAGTGATCAGGCCAGGCTCTATGTTCTTGAGTTGTCCAGCTTCCAGCTGGAAACCACCTACAGCCTGAGCGCCGATGTGGCCACCATTCTTAACGTCTCTCAGGACCATCTGGACCGCTATGCCAGCTTTGCCGATTACCTGGCGGCCAAGCAGCGCATTTACGACGGGTGTCAGGTGGCGGTATGGAATCGGGATGATCCGGCAACCCGTCCGCCTGCGACGGTGCCGAGACAAGTGACCTTTGGTGCACACCCGGAAGCCGATTACCGCCTCGATAGTGAGAGCGGACAGTTGCTGTGCCGTGGTGAGCCATTGTTGGAATTGTCGGAGCTGGCGCTCACCGGCCATCACAATGCCATGAATATCCTCGCGGTGTTGGCCATCAGCGATGCGCTGGCGCTGAACCGTGACAAGGCATTGGCCACGGTAAAAACCTTCACCGGGCTGGCCCACCGTTGTCAGCTGGTTGCCGATAGTGGCGGCGTGCGCTGGTTCAACGATTCCAAGGCGACCAATGTGGGTGCCACGCTGGCGGCGCTGACAGGGATTGGCGAAAGCATTGAGGGCAAGGTCATCCTGATCGGAGGCGGGCAGGGCAAAGGGCAGGATTTCTCGCCGTTGGCAGAGCCTGCTCGTCAGTATCTGCGTGCTGCCTTGCTGATGGGTGAAGACCGGAACGTACTGGCCGAAGGCATGTCTGCGGCGCCCTGTGAATTGGTGGCTGACATGCAGGCTGCCGTGGCCCGGGCCCATGCTCTGGCCCAACCTGGTGATGCCGTACTGTTGTCGCCCGCCTGCGCCTCGTTCGATATGTACAGTGGCTTCGCGGCACGTGGGGATGATTTCGCATCCCGGGTTCGGGAGGTGTGCCATGACTGAGCGCATGATCCTGAAACTGGATAGCAAAGGGGTCGACAAACCGTTGCTGTGGACTGCGATCCTGCTGGCGTTGGCTGGTCTGGTGATGGTGTCCTCCGCGAGCTTGCAGATTGCCGAAACCCGTCTCGGTGACCCGTTCTATTACGCCCTGCGCCATGGCATTTACCTTGCCCTGGGGCTGGGTGTGGGCGCATTCGTGTATTACGCGGTCCCGCTGGCCCTGCTGGAGCGCCTGCGCTTTGTGATGCTGCCGGTGGCGCTGGTGGTGCTGGTGATGGTGTTTATCCCGGGGCTGGGGCGCACCGTGAATGGGTCGACTCGCTGGATTGCCCTGCCGGGCCTGACAATCCAGGCATCGGAAATCGTGAAACTGTGCTTCGTGCTGTACATGGCTGGCTACGTGGCAGAACGCAAGGCGGCGCTGGAGGCAGAATGGAAAGCGTTTTTGCTGCCGTTGGGGCTGTTGGGCGTATTGATGCTGTTGCTGCTGCTGGAACCGGACTTTGGTGCAGTGGTGGTGCTGGGTATTACCGCCATGGGCATGTTGTTCCTGTCTGGCGTGCCGACCCTGCGTTTTCTGCTGATTGGTCTGACGGCGGTGGGGCTGGGGGCGCTGGTGGCCGTGGCCGAACCCTACCGCGTGGCGCGTCTGATGACCTTTACCGATCCCTGGTCTGATCAGTTCGGGGCGGGTTACCAGTTGACCCAGAGCCTGATTGCCTTCGGCCGCGGGCACCTGACAGGGGTGGGGCTGGGTAACAGCGTGCAGAAACTGTTTTACCTGCCGGAAGCCCATACCGACTTCGTTTATGCCGTGATGGCAGAAGAACTGGGGCTGTTGGGAAATATCGCGTTGATCAGCGGCTTTATCTTGCTGGGCTGGCGGGTTTTCCGGCTGGGCCATTCGCTGGAAGAGCGCGGTTTTCTGTATCACGCCTACCTGGTTTATGGCTGTGCGTTTGTGTTCTGTTCCCAGGCCTTTATCAATCTGGGCGTGAACATGGGCATGTTGCCGACCAAGGGACTAACGCTGCCCTTTATCAGCTATGGCGGCTCTTCGCTGCTGGTGTCTGCCGCCATGATCGGGTTGATCCTGCGGGCCGGGGCCGAAGCCGAACAGTTGAAAGCCAGAGGGAGGACGGCGCGATGAGTCGGACCATCCTGATCATGGCTGGCGGCACGGGGGGGCATGTGTTCCCTGCCCTTGCCGTCGCAGACCAGTTGCGCGCGCGAGGCTTCGACATTCTCTGGCTGGGAGCGGAGCACGGAATGGAAGGCCAGCTGGTGCGGCGACATGGCTATGACATTGCCGAGNTGTCGGTATCGCGTCTGCGCGGTGGTGGTCTCAAGCGCAAGCTGACGGCGCCGTTCAACCTGCTACGTGCGGTGCTGCAGGCGCGTCAGATTATTCGTCAGCGCCAGCCTGTGCTGGCGGTNGGGTTTGGCGGTTTTGCCAGTGGCCCTGGTGGGTTGGCGGCAAGNNTGTGCAAGGTGCCGGTGGTAGTGCATGAGCAGAACGCCGTNCCGGGATTGACCAATCGACTGCTGTCCAAAATGGCCACCGTCACGCTGGAAGGGTTCGANGGCGCGTTCATTGGCAAGCAGGCGTGCTGGGTGGGTAACCCGGTGCGGGCTGACATTGCGGCCATTGCCGAACCNGTCAATCGCTATGCCCGGCATCAGGGTGNCCTGCGGGTACTGATCGTNGGTGGCAGTCAGGGAGCCTTGGTGCTTAATCANGACCTGCCGGAACTGCTGTTGGCGGTGCTGGGCCGCGATATTCAGGTTCGNCATCAGTGTGGCGCGGGACGNACGGCNGAGGCCGCGCCGATTTACGACGCGCTGGGCATGAATGCCCAGGTCAGTGAGTTTATTGATGACATGGCAGAGGCCTACGGCTGGGCGGATCTGGTGATCTGTCGCGCCGGTGCCCTGACGGTGGCTGAGGTGGCAGCNGCAGGTGTGGCGGCACTGTTCATTCCATTGCCCACGGCAGTGGACGACCACCAGACATTGAACGCCCGTTGGTTGTCAGACCGGGGCGCGGCCCTGCTGTTGCCCCAGCGGGAACTGAGCGCGGCCACCCTGGCNGCGACACTGAAACCGGTTGCAGAACGGGGNGCGCTGTCGCAAATGGCACAGCGAGCTCGTGAGCAGGCCGTGGTCGANAGCGCCGAGCGCGCGGCCACGCTGTGTGAGGAGGTGGCCAATGGCCGATAACGACAACATCCATACGGTGCCGGAGATGCGCCGAATTCGCGGTATCCATTTTGTGGGTATCGGTGGTGTAGGGATGTGCGGTATCGCTGAGGTGCTGGCCAATCAGGGCTATGCCATCAGTGGCAGTGACATCAAGGAATCGCCGGTGGTCGCTCGNCTGCGCAGCCTTGGTGTGCGCGTCGAAATNGGTCATCGAGCCGAGAATATTGATGGTGCCGACGTGGTAGTGACGTCGACGGCGGTCAACACCGAGAACGTGGAAGTGGCCGAGGCCCATGCCCGGCGAGTGCCGGTGGTGCCGCGTGCACAGATGCTGGCGGAGCTGATGCGTTTCCGCCATGGCATCGCCGTCGCCGGCACCCACGGCAAGACAACGACGACGTCCATGACGGCGGCGATCATGGCAGAAGCCGGGCTTGATCCCACCTTCGTTATTGGCGGGCGCCTGAACAGTGCCGGGACCAATGCCCGTCTTGGCCAGAGTCGCTACCTGGTGGCAGAAGCCGACGAATCCGATGCCAGCTTCCTGCACCTGCAGCCCATGAGCGCCATCGTCACCAACATCGAAGCCGATCACATGCACACCTACGGTGGTGATTTCGCGCAACTGGAAAACACCTTTGTNGAATTCCTCCACAATCTGCCGTTTTACGGTGTGGCGGTGATGTGTGTGGATGATCCCGTGGTGCGAAAACTGTTGCCACGGGTGAATCGTCAGGTGATTCGTTACGGCTTCAGCGAAGATGCGGACCTGCGTGCCGAAGACGTTCAGCAGCAAGGCATGACGACCACATTCCGGGTCATCCGNAAGGAAGGGGAGCCGCTGCAGATCTCTCTGAACATGCCGGGCAAGCACAATGTGCTGAATGCCCTGGCGGCCATTGCGGTGTCGGCTGACGAAGGCGCCGATGACGAGGCTATCGTTCGTGGCCTGAATAATTTCTCGGGAGTGGGGCGCCGCTTTGATGTGCAGGGCGAATATCACTTTGACGGTGGCAGCGCGACCCTGGTGGATGATTACGGTCATCACCCCAGCGAGGTTGGAGTGACCATTGANGCGATTCGTGCCGGTTGGCCNGGCCGNCGTCTTGCCATGCTGTTCCAGCCGCATCGCTATACCCGCACCCAGGATCTCTATGAGGANTTCGTGGAGGTCCTGTCCGGGGTGGATGTGTTGCTGATGCTGGAAGTGTATGGCGCGGGTGAAGATCCGATTCCTGGCGCTGATGCCCGGGCGCTGTGTCGCAGCATCCGCAAGCGTGGTCAGGTNGAGCCGGTGTTTGTCGATGACCCGGNCAAATTGGCGACTATTTTGAATACCCAACTTCGTGATGGTGATCTGTTGGTCACTCAGGGGGCCGGCAACGTCGGNGCCATTGCGAAGGAACTGGCTGAACAGGGAGGCGCCAAGCGTGGATAAGGTNCTGCTGAAGAAGCAACTGGCCAGCATTGNCCGGGTAGCGGTACTGGCAGGCGGCAAATCCGCCGAGCGTCCGGTGTCACTGAAAAGNGGTGCTGCCGTGCATCAGGCGTTGCGCAACNTGGGGTTGATTGCCGAGCTGGTGGATCCTGCGGACAAGAGTGTGGATACCCTCAAGGGGTTCGATGCCGCCTTTATTGCCCTGCATGGCCGTGGTGGTGAAGACGGTGTGATCCAGGGCGTACTCGAACACCTGGGCATCCCTTACACCGGCTCCGGGGTAATGGCCTCGGCCATTGGCATGGACAAGGTGCGCACCAAGCAATTGTGGAAAGGCGCGGGGCTGCCGACACCGGCATTTTATGTGGCCGGTCGTGAGGAGTTGGAGNTGGGNTTTCCGCTGATGATCAAGCCTGCCCATGAGGGCTCTTCTATTGGCATGGCCAAGGCCGATAACGCGGAACAGCTGGCCGCCGCGCTNGAGGAAGCGGGCAAGTTCGATTCTGATGTGCTGGTCGAGGCCTGGGTAAACGGNCCGGAGTATACCGTGGCGCTGCTGGGCGATGAGGCGTTGCCGGCCATTCGTCTGAAGACGCCCCATGCCTTTTATGACTTCGAGGCCAAGTANCAGTCTGACANCACCGAATACCTCTGTCCGGCAGGGCTGGACGAAGCTGACGAAAAGGCCATCCGCCAGCTGGCGCTGACCGCTTTCCGTGTGGCNGGTTGCCGGGGCTGGGGCCGTGTGGACGTGATGCGCGACGCCGAGGGCCAGTGGCAGTTGCTGGAAGTGAATACCGTGCCGGGGATGACAGACCATTCCCTGGTGCCCATGGCAGCGAAAGCGGCGGGCCGTGATTTCGATGCCCTGGTGGGTGAGATCCTGCTGCTGGCGGTGGAGCAGACCGGTGGCTAANAATGCCCCGGCGCCCCGTGGCGCTCGCCGCAAGCCTGCCAANAAGGCGGGCGTGCCGCTGCAGGAGCGATTGTCTGCCGCGGTGCCGTGGATGTTGGTGGGCAGTGTGGCGGTGGTGCTGTTGCTGGGTGTGATTTATCTGCCCGCCGCACTGGATGGTTATCCCATCCGCAAAGTGGGCGTTGACGGTGTGACAGACGTGCGTCGTCAGCAGCAGATCCAGACCGCGTTGGCGGCGCTGGTGCGAGATGAAAACTATTTTTCTGTGCCGCTGGAAGAGATCTACCAGCAGGCGCAGGGGCTGAGCTGGGTAGAAGGCGTGTCAGTGCGCCGCCAGTGGCCCGACACCGTGGTGTTGACCGTGGAAGAGCGGCGCCCGGTGGCGGTGTGGAACGAAACCGTGTTGGTGTCGGATAGCGGGGAGCCCTTTAANGCGCTCAAGCAGTACGACCTGAGCGGCCTGCCACACCTGAATGGCCCTGAACAACGGCTGGAGGAAGTCATGGCTTTCTATCACAGCATGGGCAAGATGCTGGCGGATGTGGATCTGGGCATTCGCAGTATGGACGTCAACGCACGACTGACCGCGCGGCTGACGCTGGATAATGACATGCAACTGGTGGTCGACCGTGAGCAGTACACCACCAAACTTCGCCGCTTTGTGCGGCTTTATCGGGGTGTGCTGAGCACGGACAGTCGCCGCGTCACCCGCGTGGATCTGCGTTATGCAGATGGCATGGCGGTGACCTGGGGCGAGCAGAGTTAGGAGTTAGGTGACATGGCAACAGAAACGGAAAACATGATTGTCGGTCTCGACATTGGCACCTCCAAGGTGGTGGCCATCGTCGGGCAGACATCTGCCGATGGCACCATGGAAATCGTCGGCATTGGCTCACAGCCCTCTCGCGGCATGAAGAAAGGCGTGGTGGTGGATATCGAGGCCACGGTGCGCTCCATTCAGCGCGCGGTCGAAGAAGCAGAGCTGATGGCGGGCTGTCACATTCACACTGTCTACGCAGGTATTGCCGGCTCTCATGTGCGAAGCCTCAACTCCCACGGCATTGTCGCCATTCGTGATCGTGAGGTCGCCCAGGCTGATATCGACCGGGTCATTGATGCCGCCCAGGCGGTAGCGATTCCGGCCGACCAGAAGACCCTGCATGTGCTGCCACAGGAATATGTGGTGGACAATCAGGAAGGTGTCCGTGAGCCCATTGGCATGAGTGGCGTGCGTCTTGAAGCCAAGGTGCATCTGGTTACCTGTGCGGTTAATGCGGCCCAGAACATCGAGAAGTGTGTGCGTCGCTGCAATCTGGAAGTGGACGACATCATTCTCGAGCAGCTGGCCAGTGCCCATGCGGTGCTGACGGAAGATGAGCGTGAGCTGGGTGTCTGTATTGTGGATATCGGCGGTGGCACCACAGACATTGCCATCTTCACCGAAGGGGCGATTCGTCATACCGCCAATATTCCGATTGCCGGTGACCAGGTGACCAACGATATCGCCATGGCCCTGCGTACCCCCAAGCAGCATGCCGACGAAATCAAGATCAAGTACGCCTGCGCGCTGACCCAACTGGCCGGTGCCGACGAGACCATCAAGGTGCCCAGCGTTGGCGATCGTCCACCGCGGACCCTCAGCCGCCAGAATCTGGCCGAAGTGGTCGAGCCTCGTTACGACGAGTTGTTCACGCTGGTGCAGGCGGAAATTCGCCGCTCCGGTTTTGAGGACCTGATCCCGGGCGGCATCGTGCTCACCGGTGGCTCTTCCAAGATCGAAGGTGCGGTAGATCTGGCAGAAGAAATTTTCCATATGCCGGTACGCCTGGGGGCGCCCCAGGGGATCGCCGGGCTCACCGATGTGGTGCGTAACCCGATCTATTCCACGGCGGTGGGCCTGTTGCTGTACGGCCAGCGTATGGAAAAAGACGGTGGCAGTGCTCGCGCCCAGGCCGGTGGCGGGCAGGTGGACTGGATGGAGCGCTTCAAGAACTGGTTCAAGGGTAACTTTTAGCGCGTCCGGGTGGCGGAAAGGTTTTCGCGCCTGGAGACGGGTCGGACGTCTGAAGTCGGAGGTCTGACGCGGTAGAACAGAACGGTTTTCGCGTCTGACGTCAGACATCCGGCGTCAGACCTGATGAGCGCAAGCGGCGGTTCCGGGCCGCGGTAACACCACCGGAACATTCGACGTGACGTTATGAAGTAAACAGGGAAGCAACAAACGGGAGATCAACCATGCAATTCAAACTGGAAGACAGCGTGCCCCATGGCGCGGTAATCAAAGTGGTAGGTGTCGGTGGTGGCGGCGGTAATGCCGTGGACCACATGGTGCGCTCCGGTGTTGAGGGGGTGGATTTCATCTGCGCCAACACCGATGCACAGGCCCTGCGTAATGCTCAAGCCAAGACCGTGATTCAGCTGGGAAGCCAGGTGACCAAGGGTCTGGGTGCGGGTGCTAACCCCGAAATCGGTCGTCAGTCTGCGCTGGAAGACCGCGATCGCATTGCCGAACTGCTGGACGGTGCCGATATGGTCTTTGTGACCGCTGGCATGGGCGGCGGTACGGGTACCGGTGCCGCTCCGGTCGTGGCGGAAATCGCCAAGGAGCTGGGTATCCTCACCGTGGCGGTTGTGACCAAGCCGTTCCCCTTCGAAGGCAAGAAGCGCATGCGCTCTGCGCAGGAAGGGATCGAGGAGCTCAAGGAGCATGTTCACTCCCTGATCACCATCCCCAACGAAAAACTGCAGTCTGTTCTGGGTGGTTCCACCAGCCTGCTGGATGCCTTCAAGGCGGCCAACGACGTACTCCAGGGTGCGGTGAAAGGGATTGCCGATCTGATCGTGCGTCCGGGGATGATCAACGTGGATTTCGCCGACGTTCGCACAGTAATGAGCGAGCTGGGTACGGCGATGATGGGCTCCGGTACCGCCAGTGGCGAGGAACGTGCAGCCGATGCAGCCCGTGCGGCCATTTCCAGCCCGCTGCTGGAAGATGTGGACCTGCGCGGCGCCCGTGGCATTCTGGTCAACATCACCGCTAACGAATCCATCGCGCTGGACGAGTTCTCTGAAGTGGGCGAGATCGTTAGTGAGCTGGCCGGTGAAGATGCCAACGTGATCATCGGTACCGCGATCGACCCGGATATGGGCGATAACATCAGTGTGACTGTCGTCGCCACCGGTCTGGGTGCTGCCCAGCAGGAACTAAAAGTGGTGCGTGGCCGTCAGACCCCTGTCGCCGCTGATGGTCGGGTGGACTACAGTGATCTGGATCGTCCCGCTGTGGAGCGCAAACGCGCCGCTCAGCAGGCAGCCAGCGGGCGTGGCCAGCAGGCGGTAAACACCGCGGAAGATCTGGATTTCATTGATATTCCGACCTTCCTGCGTCGTCAGGCCGACTAACGGTCTGGCGGCATTGGTGCAAAATCAGGGAGTTGCAGTATAATTGCGCCCTAATTTTGTGTTGAGGAAAGCGGTATCCCGAGGATACCCGCAGCTGTGTGACAGACAGATGATCAGACAACGAACACTGAAAAACGTGATCCGCGCGACTGGCGTGGGCCTTCACACCGGCGAAAAGGTTTATATGACCGTGCGCCCGGCACCGGTAGACACCGGTATCGTGTTCCGGCGTGTGGACCTGGAGCCGGTGGTGGAGATCAAGGCCGCCGCCGATGCGGTGGGCGAAACCACTCTCTCATCCACCCTGGTTCAGGATGGCGTGAAAGTCGGTACTGTGGAGCATTTCCTGTCCGCCATGGCGGGCCTGGGCATTGATAATGCCTTTGTGGAACTCTCCGCACCGGAAATGCCGATCATGGATGGCAGTGCCGGTCCGTTCGTCTTCCTGCTGCAGTCAGCCGGTATCAAGGAACAGGAAGCCGCCAAGAAGTTTATCCGCATCAAGAAGGAAGTGACGGTGCGGGAAGGGGACAAAACGGCAACGTTCGTGCCCTTTGATGGCTTCAAGGTGACTTTCTCCATCGAATTCGATCACCCGGTATTTGAAGACCGAAACCAGGTGTCCAGCATCGATTTCTCCACGACCTCGTTCGTGAAAGAAGTGGCGCGGGCCCGAACGTTCGGTTTCATGCGGGATATCGAGTTCCTGCGCAGCCAGAACCTGGCGCTGGGCGGCAGCGTAGACAACGCGATTGTGGTGGATGAATACCGGATCCTTAACGAGGACGGCCTGCGTTACGAGGACGAATTCGTCAAGCACAAGATGCTGGATGCCATTGGCGATCTGTATCTGCTGGGGCACAGCCTGATTGGCGAGTTCATTGGTCACAAGTCCGGCCATGCCCTCAACAACGCGCTACTGCGGGAAATTCTCCGTCAGGAGGACTCCTATGAGGTGGTCACTTTCGAAGATGCCACCGACGCACCTGTCTCTTACATGCGACCGGTGCTGGCAGCCGAATAAGGCCGCCACACGTCGAAGCCCTGTGACCAGCCGGCGGTTCTCCCGCCGCTGGCTGGTACCCTTCGGGCCTCTCTCCGGTATGTCGGAGGTTCTTTACCCGCAACGACGGGAGCGCGATTTCAGCGCATCGACCCTCACCATTTACACGGTGACAGCATTTTTCAAACGGACGTGAGCCTGGATCGCGAGTTTAATGGCGGTTTATTCGCTTTCTCCGCGGCTGGCCAGGCGCTCCAGTGATGCCTTTAGGCCGTCATCCTCGATATTGTCAGCCAAAGCCTGAATGTGCCGGGCACTTTCCTGGCTAAGCTTGGGTATGTTGGCACGCGCCTTGCCTGCATAAGCGTTGGCAGAAAGCCCTGGCTGACGTTTGCCACCCACGACGATCTTTACCTGTTCGCCGGGTAGTGCCTGCTGGAGTCGGGGCAGATGGAAACGCAACAGCTGGGCGGTAGCGCTGGTTTCCACCAGCGCTAGCCAGCGTTGTTGATCCCGGATCAGCGTCACCCGCTCGCGCAGGGCGGGGGGCAGGCAATCGAGCGGGTTTTGCTCGGCCTGGGAGGGTGACTTTCTTGCCTCTCGCATCAGTGCTGACAGGGTGGCGTTACCGCTGAGCAGTGAGAGGAGGGCTTTGGGCGAAGTTGTCTTGCTCATGGCTTTTACTTAGACTAGCCTGCCAATTGTAAAAAAGATTATAAAGAGTTGGGCGTAACTATTTGAATTTAGTCGAAATAAGCGGCTTTTTACCGGTGCGTTACACGAATTTATGAATATCATAGTCCTTAACAGCAAGCGCGGCCATTCGCGTACCCTGCCTGTCCCCCGCCATTGGCCGTGGATGTTGGCTGGGGTGTTTCTGCTGTTACCGGTACTGGTGGCAGTGGGCACTTACCAACTCATCTATCATGTCAGCGATCAGCCCGAATTCACCCCGGTGATGACCGAGCGTTTTGCCGAACAGCTCCATGAGCAACAGCTCGCGCTGGCGGATCTGGATCAGCTGAGTCAGGAGCAGTTTCGCGCCCTGACCCTGAAACTGGCCCAGGCCCAGGCGCGGCTGGTGCGTCTCGATGCGCTGGGCGAGCGGCTTGTAGAAGTGGCCGATGTGGGCAGCGACGAGTTCGATTTCAGTACCATCCCCGGGCTGGGTGGTCCGGAGTCTGCGGATGAAGGTGCCAGCTATGAGCTGCCTTCCTTTATGGAAGCTGTGGACCAGATGACGGCCACGCTGGAGCGTCGCGAACGTCAGTTGGAGATCCTGGAAGATCTGCTCGCCGACAAGCAGATTGAGGACCAGACCTGGTTGTCCGGGCGCCCGCTCAGTAAAGGCTGGATGTCGAGCCGCTTCGGCCGCCGCTCTGATCCGTTCACAGGCCGTGTGGCTTGGCACAAAGGGGTAGACTTTGCCGGTAAGGAAGGCACGCCGATCATCGCGACGGGTTCCGGGGTGGTGACTTTCTCCGGAGAGCGCTCAGGCTATGGCAAGCTCGTTGAAATCAACCATGGCAACGGGATTACGACTCGCTATGGACATGCGGTCGAGTTGCTGGTCGAGTCTGGTGACATTGTCAGAACCGGCGATACCATTGCCAAAGTCGGTAATTCCGGACGCTCTACTGGGCCACATGTGCATTATGAAGTGCTGAAAAACGGTGCCCAGGTGAATCCGCAACCCTACATTTACCGTGCAAGACGCTGAAACGACTGCGAAAACGGCCCCATCGGGGCCGTTTTTTGTTGGCAGACCTTGATAACCGTGAATACCACCTTATCTCTCCAAACTATTGTGTTTAGAATGGCTCACCTTGTGGGTTTCTTTGCCTGAGTCCGTATCGCGCTCGTCTGCTGGAGCCATGCTTGCATGGCGAATCTTTCCGGCGGCTTTTTCCGGGACGTGACTTTGTGGCCTGACTGTTTACTGAATCGGACGTTTTATGCTGGGTACCATCGTAAAAAAAATTATCGGCACCAAGAATGATCGCGAACTCAAGCGCATGGCGAAGCTGGTGGAAGCGATCAACAGTCATGGGGAGGCGTTGGCAAACCTGACCGACGGCGAGTTACAGCACAAAACGACGGAATTCCGTGACGCCTTCCAGCAAGGCAGGACCCTGGACGAGTTGCTGCCGGAAGCGTTTGCGGTGGTCCGTGAGGCATCGACCCGGGTCATGGGCATGCGTCACTTTGATGTACAGATGATGGGGGGGATCTCCCTCCATGAAGGGCGTATTTCCGAAATGCGCACCGGTGAGGGTAAAACCCTGACTGCCACCCTGCCAGCGTATCTGAACGCCTTGTCCGGTGACGGGGTTCATGTGGTGACGGTGAATGATTACCTCGCCGAGCGGGATGCTAACTGGATGCGTCCTCTCTATGAGTTTTTGGGCCTGTCGGTAGGGGTGATCCTGTCCCAGCAGCCCTCCGAGCAGAAGCGTGCGGCCTACGGTTCGGATATTACCTACGGCACCAACAACGAATACGGGTTCGATTACCTGCGTGACAATATGGCTTTCCGGCTGGAAGACCGGGTTCAGCGTGGGTTGAATTACGCCATTGTCGATGAGGTGGATTCCATTCTTATTGATGAAGCGCGTACTCCGCTGATCATCTCCGGCCCGGCGTCGGATTCCTCCGAGCTGTACATGGCCATCAACAAGTTGATGCCAAACCTGAAAGGGCAGACCGAGGAAGACGAAGGCGATTATTTCGTCGATGAGAAACAGCGGCAGGTGGAACTGACCGAAGATGGGCATCAGAAGATCGAAGCCCTGTTGGTCAGCAATGGCCTTTTGGAAGAAGGCGAGAGCCTTTACGCAGCCCATAATCTGGCCCTGCTGCACCATGTGCATGCGGCACTGAAAGCCCATGCCTTGTTCCATGTCGACCGGGACTACATCGTTCAGGGCGGCCAGATTGTGATTGTGGACGAGCATACAGGCCGTACCATGCCAGGCCGCCGCTGGTCAGAGGGTATTCATCAGGCGATCGAAGCCAAGGAAGGGGTAAACATTCAGCAGGAAAACCAGACGCTGGCGTCCACCACCTTCCAGAACTACTTCCGTTTGTATAACAAGCTGGGCGGCATGACCGGTACGGCAGATACCGAAGCGCTGGAATTCCGCCAGATTTACGGCATGGATGTGGTGGTTATCCCCACCAACAAGCCGATGGTGCGGGTGGATGCCAATGACCTGGTGTATCTGAGCCTGCAGGAAAAATTCGACGCCATCGTTGAGGAGATCAAAACGGCGGTAGAGAAAGGTGCACCAGTGCTGGTGGGCACTGCCACGATTGAGGCCTCGGAGTATCTCTCCAAGCGGCTCAAGCAGGACAAGATTCATCACGAAGTTCTTAACGCCAAGTTCCACCAGCGTGAAGCCCAGATTATTGCCCAGGCGGGCCGCCCTGGTGCGGTGACGATCGCCACCAACATGGCTGGCCGGGGTACCGACATCATGCTTGGGGGCAACCCGGAAGAGCAGATCAAGCACATGGATGAGCCGTCCGAGTCCCAGGCTGAAAAGATCCGTGCAGAGTGGCAGGCCAACCATGACAAGGTGATGGAAGCAGGTGGTCTGCACATCATTGGCACCGAGCGTCATGAATCCCGCCGTATCGATAATCAGCTGCGCGGGCGTGCTGGCCGTCAGGGTGATCCGGGTTACACCCGTTTCTTCCTGTCCATGGAAGATGACCTGATGCGTATCTTCGCCTCGGACCGCATCCGCGGCATGATGCGTTCGCTGGGCCTGGAAAACGGTGAAGCCATTGAGCACCGCTGGGTGACGCGTGCAATCGAAAATGCGCAGCGTAAAGTGGAAGGTCGCAACTTTGACATCCGCAAAAATCTGCTGGAATACGACGATGTGGCCAACGATCAGCGTCAGGTTATTTACAGCCAGCGTGACCAGATTCTCGAGACGGATGACCTGACCAACTCCGTGAAAGGCATCCGTTACGATGTGGTTCAGGAAGTGGTGCACAATTATATGGCGCCGGGCTCCGTGGAGGATCAGTGGGACATCCCTGGTCTCGAAAAAATGCTCGAAGCCGAATTCCAGAGTCATGCACCGGTCGGCCAATGGTTGAATGAGGACAACCAGCTCCATATCGATGGGGTGGTCGAGAAGCTGGTGGAGAATCTGGAAGAGGACTATGAACGTAAAGCGGCGGAGATCGGCGTCGAGGACTTGCGTCGTATCGAAAAGCATCTAATGCTGCAGATTCTGGATCGGCACTGGAAAGAACATCTGGCCAGCATGGATCACTTGCGTCAGGGGATTCATTTGCGCGGTTACGCCCAGAAGAATCCCAAGCAGGAGTACAAGAAAGAAGCGTTTGAGCTCTTCCAGACCCTGCTAAACCAGATTCAGCACGAGCTGATTCGCGTGTTACACAGTTTCCAGGTGCGCCGTGATGATGAGCTGGAACGTATGGAGCAGCAGCGCCAGGAAGAGGCCCAGCGTCAGGCAGAAAAAATGAAAATGCAGGCGGTGGCCGAGCCGGGTACTGATGGAACGGCCGGGGCCGCGGGTGAGGGCGAGGCCCAGCAACCCAAAACCGTCGTCCGTGACGGTCGCAAGGTAGGTCGTAACGAGCCGTGCCCCTGCGGGTCTGGCAAGAAATACAAGCAGTGTCACGGCAGGATTGAATAAATCAGCTTCGAGCTATGAGCTTTCAGCTGTGAGTAAAGACAAAAGCACCGGTAATGCCGGTGCTTTTCTTTGTTTTGGTCTGGCAGCTGGAGGCTGGTAGCTCGCAGCTGTTTTTTTGAGGAAAGGGTTATGACACAGACTGAGTGGTTACCTGTTCCCGGTATCCGGCTTGCGGCCGTGGAAGCGGGCATCAAGAAAGCCAACCGTAAGGATCTGGTTGTGCTGGAACTGGCGGAAGGTTCCCGTGTCAGCGGGGTGTTCACCCTGAATCGTTTCTGCGCCGCACCGGTGCAGGTGGCTAGGCAGCGACTGGCAACAACCACACCACGGTATTTGATGATCAATACGGGCTACGCCAATGCGGGCACCGGCCAGAAGGGTATGGAAAACTGCCTGGCCAGCTGTCGATTGCTGGCGCAAGCAGCGGGTTGTGCGGAAGACGAAATCCTGCCGTACTCCACCGGAGTGATTGGCGAGCAGTTCCCGCTGCCGGCGTTCGAGAAAGGGTTACCAATGGCCTTGGCCGACCTGGATGAACACCATTGGGGCCGAGCGTCAGAAGGCATCATGACTACCGACACCTACCCGAAAGTGGCCAGCCGCCGGGTGGAGATGGCGGGTGTTCCTGTGACCGTGACCGGCATGTCGAAGGGGTCTGGCATGATCAAGCCGAATATGGCGACCATGTTGGGCTACATTGCCACAGACGCTCCCATCGCCAAGCCGCTGTTGGACCAGTGGGTAAAGGCATTGGCGGACAAATCTTTCAATCGGGTCACGGTAGACGGTGATACCTCCACCAACGATGCCTGCATGTTGATCAGCACGGCAAAGGCACAGATGCCGGAAATCACCGAGCTGAATGCCAGCAGTCAGTTGTTGTTCAATGCACTGGAAGAGGTCTTCGTCGAGCTTGCCCAGGCGCTGGTACGCGACGGTGAAGGTGCTACCAAGTTTGTGGCCATTACGGTGGCGGGGGCAGATAGCGAAGCGGATGCCCGTATTGTGGCGGAAACTATCGCCCATTCTCCGCTCGTCAAGACCGCCCTGTTTGCATCGGACCCTAACTGGGGCAGGATTCTGGCGGCCATTGGCCGCGCTCCCATTGCTGCCTTGGACGTTAGTAAGGTGAGTGTGTGGCTGGGTGATGTGTTGCTGGTCGAGCAGGGGGGCGTAGCGGAGGACTATCAGGAGGCCAAAGGGGCGGCCGTCATGGCCCAGCCTGACATTTCCATCCGTGCTGAACTCAATGCCGGTGAGGCCGAATGCACGGTCTGGACCTGTGACTTCAGCTATGACTATGTGAAGATCAACGCGGAATACCGAACCTAGAGGCTGTGGCTTCATCGCCCTGTAGGGGCTTGCTTGCAAGCGAGAGTGAATTTGCCTGGGCCGGCCAGTCCACTGCTTCGCGTGCAAGCACGCTCCGACATTAACCCGGCTGCTGCCAGAGCGAATGGACCCAGACAAATGAGCATTGAACCTACCCCCGCCATTACCGTTGTTGCCGCCATTATCCGTGGCGAAGATGGGCGTATCTGTCTCAGCAAGCGTCCGGACCACAAGCATCAGGGCGGCCGCTGGGAATTCCCGGGTGGCAAAGTGGAGCCGGGGGAGCGGCTTGATGAGGCGTTGGCTCGTGAGCTCTATGAGGAGCTGGGCATGGCGTCGTCCCTCTCTTCTCCTTTTATGACCATTGCGCATCAGTACCCTGATTTGCACGTGACCCTGCATTTTAGGGATGTGACCGGGTGGCGAGGAGTGCCCACGGGCAAGGAAGGGCAGCAAGTTGCCTGGTTTGCCTTGAGTGACCTGGCAGATCTGTCGTTTCCGGCGGCTAACCAGCCAGTGGTGACGGCAATTTTGCTCCCCCCGTGCCTTGCCATTGTGCCCGATACTATTGAGCTGAATACGTTGCTGACAGGTATCGAGCGTCTGGACAGTATGCAAACCGGCCTCTATTTGCGCGGCTGGAGTCAGCATCCTGCCCGCGAGCGCATTCTGGAGACCTGTCGTCGTGCCGGGGTGCGCGTCTGGTTGCGGGCAGATTCTCCCCTCGGTATGGCAGGGGGAATGCCGGAGGGTGTGTTCGGTCTGCATCTGCCGGCCAGTGTGCTGATGGATTGCTCCCGCCGTCCCGATTTTTCCGGTGTGGTCTCGGCGGCTTGCCATGATCAGCAGGCGCTGGATAAAGCGGTCAGCCTGGGTCTGGATAGCGCACTGATTTCACCCGTTAACCCGACAACCACTCATCCAGACCAGCCCGCTCTGGGCTGGGAGAGAGCGGGCCAATGGGCCTCCGGGTTACCCCTTGCCTGCTACATGCTGGGAGGGGTGGGGCCGGAGGACATCTGCCTTGCCCGTGAGCATGGCGCAGTGGGCGTCGCAGGCATCCGCGCCTTTTGGAGTTAACAGTTAACAGTGAATAGTTAACAGTGTCGCGATAAGCGACTGGTTGTGACTTCAGTGCATGAGGCCGCGCCCGGATTCCGGGAGCGGCCTCATGCGCTTAAAAACAAGGAAAAACCCGAAAAACTTTACAGGGTATGCTGCTCGCGCAGCCTTCACTGTTCCTCGAAATCCATCCCGGGAGCTTCCGGGTCACCTGGGATGGCATGTCGCTCTGACGCCCAGTCCCCCAAATCAATGAGTTTGCAGCGTTCGCTGCAGAATGGCCGCCAGGGGTTGTTATCAAAGCGGGTCAGGCTTTTGCATTGCGGACAGGGATAGGTGCGGGTGGTGTTGTCGGACATAAAGATCAGTTGACAGTTGATAGTGGACAGCGAAAGGCTGGATCTTAACGTCTTTGACGTCAGGCGTCAGGCGTCAGCATCGTAGGGCGGAAATCGGAGTGAGCCGATCTCCGCCGTTGCGAAGTGCTTGCCAGCGAAGCCCGTAGGCGTTTCAGCCTACGAATGATGGCTGGCCAGATCCAGATAAAGTTTGTGTAGCACATCCAACTGGTCATGTAGCCTCTGCAGCGAGCCATGGTTCTCGACGACATCGTCTGCCTGATCCAGCCGTTGGGTCCGTTCCAACTGAGCCTTCATGATGGCCGCAACCTGCTCTTCGGGTACCTGGTCCCGGGCCATGGTGCGCTTCACCTGCAGTTCAGCAGGAGCATCAATGACCAGGGTGCGCTGCACCAGGTCTTTCTGGCTTGTCTCGAACAGCAAGGGAGAAACGAGCACGGTGTAAGGTGACTTGCTGGCGGCAATCTGGTTGCGAAGTTCCTGACCAATGGCCGGGTGGGTGATGCCTTCCAGTGCCTTGAGTGCGTCCGGGTCGGCAAACACGATTTCGCGCAGCGCGCGTCGATCCAGCGCGCCATCTTTCGCGATCACATGGTTGCCAAAACGCTCGGCAATCGCCCGCAATGCCGGCTGACCGGGCTCCACCACCACCCGCGAGGCCAGATCCGCATCCACAATGGTAATGCCCAGCTGGGCCAGATAATCCGTTGCGGCGGTTTTGCCACTGCCAATGCCGCCGGTGAGCCCTACAACAAACATGACATTTCCTTGGTGTTCTCACTTTTTGTTTTGTAGGAGCCATGCTTGCATGGCATGCCCGGATCGCCATGCAAGCATGGCTCCTACACGGGGGAGGAGGGCGAGTATCAACCGACCTTAAACATCCCCAGATACGAGCTGACGATGCTATCGCCCCACAGCAGGGCAATCCAGCCGGCCGTGGCGAGGTAGGGGCCGAAGGGAATCTGGGTGCGTTTCTGGCCAGCAAAGATCATGGCGCCGACCGCGAAGACAAGACCGACCACCGATGAGAGCAGGATAATCAGCGGCAGGTACTGCCAGCCCACCCAGGCGCCGAGAGCCGCGAGCAGTTTGAAGTCCCCGTACCCCATGCCTTCCTTCCCGGTTAGCAGTTTGAACAGCCAATACACGCTCCAAAGGGAGAGGTAGCCTGCCATGGCGCCAATCACGGCATCAGGCAGGGACACGGGCGAGATGCCCAGCAGGGCAGCAAGCAGGCCAGCCCAGAGCAGAGGGTAGTTGAGGTCATCCGGCAACAGGGTCGTGTCGGCATCAATCATGGCCGCGGCCAACAGGGTCCACGTCGCCGCAAGGGTGAACACCAGCCACCCACCATAGCCAAACTGCCAGGCGCAGATGCCGGCGAGAAGGCCGCTGACTAGCTCGATAAGGGGGTAGCGTTTGCTGATGGGAGTGGCGCACCCGCGACAACGGCCCTTAAGCACTAGCCAGCTGACAACCGGTACGTTTTCGTACCAGGCAATGGCGTGCTGACACTTGGGGCAGCGCGAACGCGGGGTCACCAGATTGAATATCTCGTTGTCCGGTTCTTCGGGTAATTCGAGAATCTCGCGCGCCTCATGCCGCCAGCTGCGCATCATCATCTCAGGCAGACGGTAAATCACCACATTCAGAAAACTGCCGACCAGCAGCCCGAAAAAAGCACAAAGCCCAACCAGCAAGGTTGGGCTTTGCGACAGCAGGTTTAAGGTGTCTTGCATTCGTTAGCCTACAACATTACCCAGCTGGAAGATCGGCAGATACATGGCAACAATCAAGCCGCCAATAAGGACACCCAGTACCGCCATGATCAAGGGTTCCATCATGCTGGTCAGGCCGTCCACGGCGTTGTCCACCTCATCTTCATAATACACCGCCACTTTTTCCAGCATGGCGTCCAGTGCACCGGATTCCTCACCGATGGCTGTCATCTGCAAGGCCATGGCCGGGAACACGCCGGTGGCCCGCATGGCGAACTGCAACTGCTGGCCGGTGGCCACGTCATCCTTGATCTGGTAGACCGCATTGCGATACACCACGTTGCCGGTGGCGCCAGCACAGGCATCCAATGCTTCGATGAGCGGAACACCAGCGGAAAACGTCGTGGACAAGGTTCGTGCATAACGGGCGATGGTGGACTTGAAAGTCAGGTCACCCACGATAGGCAGTTTGAGGTAGGTCCGGTCCAGCATGTTTCTGAAGGCTTCCGATTTGCGTTTCAGGGTGCTGAAACCCACCACGAAAGCAATAATGGCGACCAGAATGAACAGGAAGTTGTTACTGAGACCCTTGGACAGGTTAATCACGAACATGGTGAAAGCAGGCAGTTCTGCCCCAAAACCTTCAAACAAGTCCTGGAATACCGGCACAACCTTCAATAGAAGAATGGCAGTCACAATTACGGCGGCCACTACCACTGTGGCCGGGTATTTCATGGCCTTCTTGATCTTCTGCTTGAGGGCTTCGCTTTTTTCCTTGTACAGGGCGACCCGGTCGAGCATGGTTTCCAGGGCACCAGCCTGTTCACCGGCGTCAATCAGGCTGCAGTACAGGTCATCGAAGTAGTCAGGGTGTTTGGACAGTGCACCGGCAAAGTTATTACCCCCTTCCACTTCCACCTTGAGCTTGAGCACAAGATCTTTCATGGAGGGGTTGTCCAGGCCATCGGCCACAATCTCGAAGGCCTGTACCAGCGGTACCCCGGCCTTCATCATGGTGGCCATTTGCCGGGTAAAGATAGCGATATCCATCGGCTTGATTTTCTTTTTGCCGCCAATGTTGATCTCGCGTTTCTTTACCACCTTTTTGGCATTAATGCCCTGCTTTCGCAGTTCGGCACGGACCAGTGCCGGGCCCTTGCCAGAGGTTTCCCCTTTGACTTTCTTCCCCTGCCGGTCAACACCCTCGTAGAGGAAAGTCACATTTTTTTGTTCTGCTGCTTTCGTAGCCATAGTTAATGTCCGCTTGTTACACGGTTAATTTCTTCCAGGCTGGTGATCCCCTGCATCACCTTCACCAACCCCGAGCGGTGCAGGTCATTGAAGCCATCTTTTCTGCACTGGTCAGCAATCTCGATGGAGTTGCCTTCCTGCATGATGATGCGGGCAATACCGTCGGTAATCCTAACGACCTCGTAAACCCCCAGGCGTCCCTTGTAGCCCCCTTTGCACTTTTCGCATCCCTTGGGACCATAGACAGTAAAGCTGCTGGCGACATCTTCTTCCGTGAAGCCCATCTCAAGCAGCGACTGTTGCGGGATATCCACGCTTTCCTTGCAGTGTTCACAGAGCCGCCGGGCCAGACGCTGGGCGATGATCAAAATGACCGAGGTAGCAATATTGAACGAGGGAACACCCATGTTCCGCAGACGGGTTAATGTCTCCGGCGCACTGTTGGTATGCAGAGTCGACAGCACAAGGTGGCCTGTCTGGGCAGCCTTGATGGCGATGTTGGCCGTTTCCAGATCGCGAATCTCCCCTACCAGAATAATATCCGGGTCCTGACGCAGGAAGGCGCGCAGGGCAGAGGCAAAGTCCATACCCTGCTTGGGGTTCACGTTAACCTGGTTAATCCCCTCCAGGTTGATTTCCACCGGGTCTTCCGCCGTGGAGATATTACGCTCCGGCGTATTGAGAATGTTGACCCCGGTATAGAGGGAAACGGTTTTCCCTGACCCTGTGGGGCCTGTGACCAGAATCATGCCCTGCGGCTTGTGCAACGCATCCAGATACAGCTGCTTTTGGCCCTCTTCGTAGCCAAGCGCATCAATACCCATTTTGGCGGATTCCGGGTCCAGAATCCGCAGCACGATTTTCTCGCCAAACAGGGTGGGGCAGGTGTTGACCCGAAAATCGATGGCACGGGTCTTGGAAATTTTCAGCTTGATCCGTCCATCCTGGGGGACGCGTCGCTCGGAAATATCTAGCCGGGACATGACCTTCAGGCGTGCCGCCAGCTTGCTGGCAATATTAATGGGGGGTTTGGACACGGTCTGCAAAATACCGTCCTGACGAAAGCGAACCCGGTAAGACTTTTCGTAGGGCTCAAAGTGCAGGTCAGAGGCGCCGCCCTTAATAGCATCCAGCAGCAATTTGTTGACGAAACGCACAATGGGAGCATCGTCGGAGCCGGATTTGGTCTCGTCGTCCTTTTCTTCCGCTGCACTGATATTAAGGTCGTCCAGCCCATCATCCAGATCGTCAAAGGCTCCTTCATCCGCTTCGGATTCCAGATGCTCGATCCAGTAAGTGAGTTTGTCTTCCTCAACAATGATGGTTTCGACATTCAGGCCAGTGTTGAAGCGGATTTCTTCCAGTGCCGGAAGGTTGGTCGGGTCGGCCACGGCCACATACAAACGACTGCCACGGCGGTACAGGGGCAGCACGTGATGCTTGGTGATCAGCTTGGGGTCGACCAGATCCTTGATCAGGCTGTCACGCTGAAAAGCACTCAGGTCGAGAATGGGGTCGCCAAACTCTTCGGCAACCGCATTCGCGACTACCTTGGCAGACAGCTTGCCGGATTCCACCAGTTTATGGACCAGGCTGACTCGATCCTGGCGAGCCTGTTGCTGAATTTCCTGAATGGCATCGGCAGTGAGCAGTTCCTGCTTGAGCAATCGCTGCGGCAAACCGCTGAAAGTGACGTTCTGACTGGCCATGGCACCCTGCTTGTTATTGCTTAGAATGGTCGGTATGCCCAACACTTTTTTCGTAACATACCGGTTGTAGGGGGCAGAGGGAAGGCCGGGGGTCGGAAAATCAGCGTCTTGCGAGGGGTTTCTCAATATGTTTCTCATATCCGCCCCGAACACCGCCTCGGGGTGACCGTGAGCGGCAGAGGTGACACGCAGAGTGACAAAATGGGTCAGCAAGTGACGTACTGGGGAGGTTGTGCTGTGCTCAGGATGCCAGGTGAGCGGAACGGGGGCGGGATGTTGGTCTAACGCGAAAGGCCGTGAATCCGGGGCTTGAAACAGAAAAAAGTCTGAGATACAAAAGTTGGCCCGGTCCATGCATTTGTACCGGTCAGATGCTCGCCAGGGGTGAGCTCAAAAAGAAATTTGCCAAACGTTGGAGAAACGACATGAAGAAGCAAATGCAACAGGGTTTCACCCTTATCGAACTGATGATCGTGGTTGCCATCATCGGTATTCTGGCTGCCGTAGCGATTCCGCAGTACCAGAACTATGTAGCCAAATCCCAGGTTAGTCGCGTGATGCAGGAGACTGGTGCTCTCAAAACTGTGATTGAGACTTGTCTGCTGAATGGCCAGACTGCTGCGGGTGAGTGTGAGCTTGGCTGGACTAACAGCAACTTGATTGGTGCTACTTATAACCCTCAAACCAACCTCACTGTTACCATTGCGGAGGATGCTACTTCTGATTCCAGTATCGCCGCTACTTTTGGTGATACTGCGGCAGCAGCCATTGCCTCCCAGACTCTGACTTGGACTCGTACCGGTGCTGGGGTATGGTCTTGTACTACTAGTGTAGAAGTTAAGTATCAGCCGACTGGCTGTGGCTCTGCCGGTGGTTCTGACGGTGGTTCTGACGGTGGTTCTGACGGTGGTTCTGACGCAGGCTAACATGTGGTTATTTTAGCTACAGTTTAGACTGTAGGTACGATCGAAAAGCGAACTCCTTTGGGGGTTCGCTTTTTTTATTTTGGCGAATGGGTTTCGGGCTCGGAGCTTTGCAGTTATCCAAAAACTAAAAATGGAGGGGCGAATGAGGTTTTTGCGTATTTTTTCTCTCTTGCTAGGCCTGGGTGGGCCGGTATTTTTTGGGGGTTTTTTGTGGATAGGGTACAAGCAAGAAACACTTAAAGCGATTTATCCGGTGGAAGCGTATCTGATTGGACAAAATGTGCGCTGTAGCGAGAATGCGCCTGTGTGGTTTTCGTCGCTGGCACGGGATGCTTTAAGTGTGCTCAAAGCCCTCTCAACGCAATTGGTGCTCATCGATCGTTATGGAAAAGTGTCACACTGCGAAACTGGGTGGGTGGGTAAGGGATTTGGGTTGGTTGCCCCTGAAACACGCTTTCGCTATGGGAGTTTAACAAAACCAATAACCTCCGCTCAGCTATTGGCGTTGGTCTCAAATCATCAACTTAGCTTAAATTCCTCGTTGCGCGCGATGCTTCTAGATGACCAGTCTTGGGGTGGAATCAAGAGGCCCTCAATCGCAGATGTAACCTTGCAAGAACTTCTTTCGCACCGATCGGGTCTGCTTTCTGATGGTGGGTTATTTTCACGGAAGCCTGGTGGGGCGTGGTGCCCTAACGACCTGAATAAATTGCTTAAACAAAAAGTGCATTTGCTGGAGAAGGCACGTTACTCTAACTTGGGTTATTGTTTGGCTGGTGCGATTATTGCTGAATTGTCCGGTTCTCCGTATCAGAGAGTGGTAGATAAATCTTTCCATTTGCGGGAAAGGGGCATGTTGTTTGCTAAGCGGGGGTACTACGAAGACGAGGTGAGGTACGATTATCGGTTTAATGATTTTTATGGTGGGCTGGGAAGTGTGGAGTATGACTATGGAGCAATAGCTTCAACTGCTGGGTTAACAGGAAGTGCGTTAGCATATGCTAGATTGGTAAGGGATATTTTGGATGAGGAGTACGTTTCTTTGTGGTTATCTGGTTATGACTTTGATTCGTGTTCGGTGCAGGAACTAAGAAGCTGCTATGGGTTGGCTTTTTATTTTTATCATCCAAAAAAAAGGGAGGGGCTCCATGTTAAAGAAGGATACTTACCAGGGGCTGCATCATTTGTTGTTGTCAATGAAGATCATGAAGTGATGGTTTGGGTCGGCAACTCGGACACGGATAATGCTTATTCGGGTGCAGGGATAAAGAGTGTGCTGAATATGCTGCCTGCCGGGAGTTGGGCTGACGTTGGCGAATAATTTGGCCTTTTTGCCGCTGCCGTGCCCATCCCCGTGGTGTCGATTTTCGATTTTAAGGGCATTTGTGAGTAGGCAGTTTGATGGTTGTGAATTCGTCTTCTGTTTGCTTTAAAGAGTGATTTTTGTATATCTCAATGGATACCGTGTCGGGTTTTCTAGCGTCTTGACTTTCTGTGAATTTCCTGCAAACAAAATCAGCGTAGTTGCTAAATATTTTTCCTTTTTTCTCTGGACCGTAAGAAAAAAATACCCGGTTGAAAAGCTTTCTCCAGCGGTAGTTTTCAAAGTTTTCTCCTTCTTCTGTTGATGATGAGTGAGAAAGCTTATCGAATTTTCGATGTAGGAATTGGTAGTTGTCTCCGTTTGTCGTGGTCAGCGTGATTATCGGGTGAATGTCAGAAATCATAGGGTGAGGCGCGAACATATTCCAGCGTTGAGCTAGGCCTAGTTGGGACATTGCCCCAGTGGCATGCTTTCCGAGAATTGCCCTTTTTTCTGGGGGGTAAAGTTGCTCGATGTTCCAAGTCAAGCATAGTGTGATGATCAGGAAAAGGAAGGCCTTGGTGGTAAGGTTTAATTTA
The DNA here is from genome assembly GCA_002706085.1 of Alcanivoracaceae bacterium. Classification (GTDB taxonomy): domain Bacteria; phylum Pseudomonadota; class Gammaproteobacteria; order Pseudomonadales; family Alcanivoracaceae; genus Alcanivorax. Next base: position 101,741 of record PAJO01000026.1, read on the forward strand.
TTTTTTTTATGATGGAAAGGGAGTAGCATGGACGTCAGTCTTCCCAGTTTGTGCCTATTTTTACCAATTGCTTCGTAGGTAGCCTCGCCGATTTTGAGCTTTCCTACCAAGTAACAGAGAAGCCATGCCGGTTTCATTAGAGGAGCTTGGCTGGTTATATAGATAAGCGCATCCCACTTCAAGAGAGTCTCGCCGGAGGGTTTGACGACAATCCAGCTGTTGCTTTCTTCTAGAATTGTTTTTGTGGCTGGATTGTTTTGGGCTGGAGATATCACTACTGCGCTTGGAAGGAAAAACTCTCTTATTATTAGGCAGGTTTTAAGGCAAAAGCCGCAATCTTTATCGTAGTAAATTTTTATGCTTTCTTGGTTTTTTCTCCAGTAAATTCTAGACGCTTTTCTCCATGCCTGTGAGGGTATGAATGTCATCAATGAGCTTAGACTTGCAAGCCAGAAGTGGCCGATATTAAGAAACAGCCGAAAACCAATATGCATGAGGATAAGTAGAGAAAGGGTGATGCTTCTGACCTTGTTGTTTTTATCTGGGTAAAAAAGCAGAATAGGGGAGAGGAGCTCTATGTAGAATACAAAAAATGTTAAAAGGCTCAGTAGAGAGGGGAAGTTTCTTAGTATCTCGCCTGGTTTTGTGACAATTGAATCAATGTGGAGAGCCATGCTGACGGCTTGAGCTTCTGGAATCCAAGCGGGGGATGTTTTGAGTAGTGCGCCAATAAAATAGACATATAGAGTCTGCGCTAGTACTCCGGCTGTGGCGATTGAGAAATGGCTGTCGCTGGTCGAGCCGGAGTCTCGATTTAAGTTTAATGCTCCGTCAATAGAAAATCTCATACCTATAGGAAGGAATATGGCCCAGAATAGAAGGAGTTGAAGAAGTGTGTCGCCTCCCTGCAGAACTATGGGGTTGCGTCCAGAGAAAGAGAGGTAAATCAATAAGCAAACTGCTGCAGATAAACGAGATTTGTAGCCGATTAAAAGAGTTGTTGAGGATGTGATAAGTATTGTCCAAGCAATATATATCCAAGCCGGGTGCGTCAGTAGACTGAAGACCGATAACCGATGATTTGGAAAGTAATTCTGTAGGTCGGATAGAGGTAGTATCCCTTCTTCTGAATAAAATGCGGGTAAGTCAGGAAAAAATGTGATGGCTGAGTAAAAAATTGTAACGGCCAGCATTATCCTGAAAGCTGCTAGAGATCGGTAATCAATGGATAATGCGTGTGATATTTTAGGGTTCACAAAGAAATTTCCTGTTTTTGTAATTTTATTCTAGGTTAAATGCTCGATATTTAGGTTGCTCTAGGCGCTCGAATGAGAGGGCTGGAGAGTCGAGCACTCTCAGCCCGTCTTGGTGGTCTGCAACATCCTTGCGCTGTACCGCAACAATTCTTCCAGGTGGCGAGTAATGATGCTGGTCACAATCGGCAGTTGTACCTTTTGATATTCATGCACGGCGATATTGCGAAAGCCCACCATATTCTTCAGGGTGGTTCCCTGGTTTTCGTCCAGTTTGCCTGCTTGTACCAAAAGTGTGAAAACGTCCCGTGAGCTTTGGGGGACACCCAGCTGTTCACGACGAATTATATGGGTGCCCATGTCCAGGGCGGCTTCGCAGGCGCGCTGGATATTGAGAATGGCAGCGTCCTGGCGGGTGAGGTCTGTGGCGAAGGTGGCAGTGTCTTTTTCGTATTCCTCTTTGGCTCGCTGGACGCAACGCTCGATGGTTGCTGCCTTGTTGACCAGTACATCATCCACCATAAACGGTTCCTCTTGCCTGGATGTCTTCCAGGATACCTTTTCGGGCTTCGTCCAGATGCAGTTTTTCGGTCAGCATGGCGGCTTCGAACAGATCGGTGTCGGTGCCGTGTGACCACCAGCGTGTTCCCTGGGTGAGAATCTGGTGTTGCATGACGGTGCTGGTCGCACGCATGTCGAGCAAGTCCACCGGGCAATGGGTCTGGTCGGCGAGGTGGCCGGCTTGCTCCCAGAGTTGTACGGGGTCGGTATAGCCAGGGCGCAGGATGGCCAGATCGAGATCACTGTCGGAGCGATGGTGGCCGGCAATGCGACTGCCAAAGGCATACACGGCCATCAGGTCTGGCCAGCGTTGGCGAAGGGCATCGACAAGGAGGTCCGCTTGCATCTGAAGGCTCGTTGGAAGGTGTGAGGTTGTTGCCATTGAGATTACCACACAGTTTGGTGGTGTGCTGGGTCAAAGGGGCCTAATGGGTGACCCCGGGGGTGTTTGGGTAGGGCCGGGCGTTGTCTTGTTCGCTTGCAAGCAAGCTCCCACAGGGAACAAGTTCCCACTGCTGGCCAGGAGGGGTGGTTCCACCGCGAATAGAGGGAGGGCGCTGGTAATCGCGGTCGAACGGCCGCTCCCACAGGGGCAAGGGGCATTGGCGAAGCCAGGGTCAGGGCTGTAGCCGCAAAGAGAGATCCACCGCCTGAACATGCTTTGTCAGTGCGCCGGAGGACAGGAACCAGTCACGGCCGGCGGGCAAGCCCCCGGCGTTCTCCACTGTCAGGTTGCCAGACACTTCCAGTGCAGATGATGTGGCCATTTGGGCTGCCTGGGCCAGCATCTGGGCACTGAAATTGTCCAGCATGATCTGGTCCGGCTTTAGCTCGGCGGCTTCCTGCAACTCTTCCAGTGTTTCCACTTCTACAATGATTTTCTTGTCTGGTGACAGTGCCCGTGCCCGTTCGATGGCAGCGGTGATGCCACCGCAGGCGGTGACGTGGTTTTCCTTGATCAGAAAGGCGTCATACAGGCCAATGCGGTGGTTATCGCAGCCGCCGCACAGCACGGCGTACTTCTGGGCGGCGCGAAGACCGGGAAGGGTCTTGCGGGTGTCCAGAATGGTGACCCGGGTGCCAGCGACGGCATCCGCGTAGCGGCGTGCGGCGGTGGCGGTGCCCATCAGGGTCTGCAGGAAATTCAGGGCGGTGCGCTCACCGGTAAGGATCTGGCGGGTATTGCCGCTGAGAGTGCACAGGGCGGTGTCAGGAGTGAGACGGTCACCGTCGGTCACGTGCCATTGGATTTGAACGTCACCCAGTTGGCGGAACACCTCATCAGCCCAGGCGGAGCCACACATGACGGCGCTTTCTCGTGTGATGATGGTGGCTTCACTGGTGCTGTCATCGTCGATCAGTTGGGCGGTGATGTCCCCTTCGCGAATGTCTTCTTCCAGCGCAAAGGCCACATTTCGGGCGATGTCATCACGGAGGTATTCGGGCAGGGGTTGGGTCATGGCGGCGTGTCTCTCGGGGTTGGCATAAAAAGCGGCCCTCTCCCTGTCCCTCTTCAGTACACCGGAGAGGGGCCCTCCAGCAAGCAAGGGCGTGTTCGTTGCTGGGGGCAAGGGCGCGGCGGTGAGGATACCAGTGACGGGCGCGGGTGTTAATCGGCTTTGTCTGGTGGTGTGTCTGAGCTGTTGTGGTAGCGGTGGTTTCACCGCGAAGAGCGCCAAGCGTATCGTGGTCGAACGACCACTCCCACAGGAGCGAGGGGCGATTTAGCGTCGGACGTCCGACTTCAGGCGTCCGACGGGGCCTGCTCTTACCGTTTGGCAAAGAACTCCCGGCTGAGCTGAACCACAATGGGGGACAGTAACAGCAGTGCGATCAGGTTGGGGATCGCCATCAGGATATTCATGATGTCGGCCAGCGCCCAGACGAAGTTGAGGCTGACCATGGCGCCAAGCGGCACGGCGATAACCCAGACGACCCGGAACGGCATAACGGCCTTGGGGCCGAACAGGAACTGGGTGCAGCGCTCACTATAAAGACTCCAGCCCAACAGGGTGGTGAAGGCAAAGATGGCAAGGCTGCAGGCCACAATGGCATTGCCAACATCGCCAAAGGTGGCAGAAAACGCCATGGCCGAGAGTGGAGCCCCCTCTGCACCACTGGTCCATACCCCGGTGGAGACGATGGCGAGGCCGGTGATAGAACAGACGATGATGGTATCGATAAAGGTGCCCAGCATGGCGATGGAGCCTTGGCGGGCCGGGTGATCGGTGTTGGCAGAGGCGTGGGCGATGGGCGCGCTGCCAAGGCCGGCTTCATTGGAGAAAATACCCCGGGCAACTCCGAAGCGAATCGCTTCTTTCACCAGTGCACCGGCGAACCCGCCTGCCGCGGCTGTCCCGGTAAATGCGCTTTCGAAGCAGAGCGCCAGGGCATCAGGGATGGCGCTGGCGTGGTCCACCAGCACGATCAGGCCTGCCAGCAGGTAGGCCAGTGCCATGAAAGGCACGATGAAGGTGGCCACCGTGGCGATCCGTTTCATGCCGCCCAGGACGACCAAGCCGACCAGCACGGCCAGAGTGACACCGGTGACCCAGGTGGGCAGGCCAAAGCTGTCACTTAACCCGTGTGCCACCGAGTTCGCTTGCACACTGTTGCCAATGCCGAAGCCTGCCAGCATGCCGAACACCGCAAAGGCCAGGGCCATCCAGCGCCAGTTTCGGCCGAGACCATTCTGAATGTAGTACATGGGGCCGCCGACATATTGGCCGGCAGCGTCTTTTTCGCGGTAATGCACGGCCAGTACGGCTTCCGCGTATTTGGTGGCCATGCCGACCAGGGCGATCAGCCACATCCAGACCAGTGCGCCCGGGCCGCCAGAGTGGATAGCGGTGGCAACCCCGACAATATTGCCGGTGCCGATGGTGGCAGAGAGAGAGGTGGCCAGTGCGGCACTGGCACCAATGGTGCCAACCCCTGTCTGGGGGCCAAACATCTGGCGAAAACCAAAGCCCAGCTGGCGCAGGGGAAGGAAGCGAAGAACCAGTGTCAGGTAGATGCCGGTGCCGGCGATGAGGATGAGTGCCGGCCATCCCCACAAAATACCACTTATCTGTTTGAGAATTGTAACTGCTGCATCCATGGCTATCGTCCAGAACCCCTGAAAAGCTTTAGGCTAGGGGAATTCGACGGGCATGGAAAGCGTTGGCAGACCAGGATGTCAGACCTATACTTTGGGATAGGTGCCAACTAGTTCAAAATTCGTATGCATGTTTGTGTGATACGGTATAAATATCAAAACAATCGTCCCAATGAAGCGGGTTCATCGCTGGGGGTTCCATGTCCAATGTCACCAAACTCACGCCTGTGACCGGTAAGGCGGCGCCAAGCCAGCTGCCGCGTCCGCTGGAAAAGGTCCGTGATAGCTACCTGAAGCTGGTGTGTGCCTATCTGAGTGACATGCTGGATGGCGCTGATGATGCGCTCTATGACCTGGCGGAAAAAGAAACCGACAGCGAGCGCGAGCGTTATTTCGAGGCCATGCGCGAGCTGCGTATTCAGAGGGCGGGGCTGGAAACCGGATTTCGTCAGTCCCTGGCCAACCAGTTTCAGAACCTCAAGAAACAGCCGGATACGCCTTCAGCACTGGATACCCCGGTGGATCTGGATTCGCTCAGTCTGGTGAATGAAGACGAACTGGAAACCTCGGTCGCGTTGGACAACATGGCGCGCCGTGCCCGTAATGGCTGCGATGAGCAGATGCGAGTGCTTACTCACCGCATGGAGTACATGCTGGAAGGTAAGCTATCTCTTTCTGAAAAGAATAATCCCCTAGAACCCCGCCAGTTGGTATCGGCCTTTAACGAGGGTCTGGAAAAACTCTCTATTGATATCAAGGCGCGCCTGATCGTGCTCAAGCTGTTTGAGCGTGAAGTGATGGCGGAAACCGGCTATATGGTGTCTGAGGCAAACAAGGTGCTGATTGATGCGGGTGTTCTGCCTGACATGAAATCTGCGCCCATTGCCCCTGCCCGTAAACCGGGAGCCCGCTCGTTGGGGCGTTCTGCTGAGCCCGGCGAAAATGCCACCCTGGGTGGTGGTCAGATGAACGACCAGATGTTTGGCTTGCTGCAAGAGCTGCTGGTCACCATGCGTGGCATGCAGGGCGGTGTTGCCCCTTCTGGCGGTGGCCCGGGTAACGCCGCAGCCGTGAATGCGCCCATGGCGGTGATGCAAAATGGCGTTCCCTACCTGAACGGTGCGCCAGTCGCCAACCCTGCCTCGGTTCACCAGGTCAGTTCTGATGACCTGCTGGGGGTGTTAAACCGCTTGCAGCGGGTAGAGCGTAGCTTGGATGAACAGGATGGTGAGCGGGTCACCCTGAAAGAAGACCTGTCCGAGATGCTCGACACCGAGCATGGCGAAGCCATTCATGCGCTGGATCAAGCGGATGATGATGTCATTAATCTGGTGTCCATGCTGTTTGACTTCATTCTGGATGACGATGGCTTGCCGTCGGATATCAAGGCATTGTTGGGGCGCTTGCAGATTCCGCTGCTGAAAGTGGCCATCACCGACAAGTCGTTTTTCAGCAATGACAATCACGAAGCGCGGCAGCTGCTCAACATGCTTGCCCGGGCGGGCTGTCAGTGGGATCCCCAGCAAGGGATCCAGGATGATTTGTATCAGCGGATTAATCAGGCAGTTCATCGAATCATTGACGACTTCGAGGACGATGCCAGCCTGTTTTCCTCCCTTTTGCAGGAATTTCAGCAATTTTTCGATGGGCAGAAGTCTCGCTCTGAAAAGGTGGAGCAGCGTGTTCGCGAAGCGGAAGAAGGCAAGGCCCGCGCAGAGCAGGCCCGCCATGAAGTGGTCGCCGTGCTGGACAAGCGCATGGCGGGCCGCAAGTTGCCGGATGTGGTGGTGCGATTGCTCCGCCAGGGCTGGCAGCAGGTGTTGTACCTGACCTGGCTGCGCGAGGGGGATGACAGCAGCGAATGGCAGCAGCAGGTGAAGGTGGTGGATGCGGTGGTCTGGAGTGTGTTGGAACACCGTGATCAGGCGGCACTGGAAAAGCTCAAGGCGCTCAGCCCGAAACTGTTGAAAACCCTGCACGCCGGGCTGGTCCGCATCAGCTACGACGAAGCCGAAACCCGCCAGTTGCTGGTGTCCTTCCGCGATGTGCACCAGCAGTTGTTGAAAGGGCTCCAGACAGAACGGGTAGCGGTGGCCCCCGAGGTCGTTGCCGAGCCTGAGCCGGAAAAGGCCAGCCTGCCCGAGAATCATTTCCTGGTGAAAAAGGCCTCCCAGCTGGCCCCTGGTCAGTGGATCGAGCTGCTGGAGGGGAATGAGCCCCGGCGCGCCAAGCTGGCCGCCAATATCCGTTCTGGCGTGAAACTGGTCTTCACTAACCGCAGGGGGATCAAGGTGCAGGAATTCTCTGCTTACAGCCTTGCCGTTGCCCTGCATGAAGGGACTGCTAAACTCATTGAGGAAGGCGCCCTGTTTGACCGGGCCCTGGAAGCTGTCATCGGTGATTTGCGCAAGATGCAGGCAGGCATGCAACACTAACCGGGAGTGCCTGCCTGGGTTCCCGCACGCCGCTGACACCCGTCATTGCAGACAAGGAGTTGGCGCGGGTGCTTACCCTCACCGGACATCGACTGGATCAGGCACATTGGTGCCCCTCTCCCAATTTTAACGATCGTCCCGACCCCGACGATATCTCCCTGCTGGTGATCCACAACATCAGTCTGCCCCCGGGGCAGTTCGGTGGCCCCTGGATTCCGGCGCTTTTCAACAACGCGTTGGACCCGGATGCGCACCCCTATTTTCGGGAAATCCATGAGCTGCGGGTGTCCTCCCATTTCCTTATTCGTCGCGATGGCAGCCTGTTGCAGTTTGTCCCTTGTGACAAACGCGCCTGGCATGCGGGAGTGTCGCAGTTTGAACAGCGCGACAACTGCAATGATTACTCTATTGGGGTGGAGCTCGAAGGGGCGGATACGGTCCCCTATGAAGCCGCGCAGTACCGCTCGCTGGCCGCGCTCACCGTGTTGCTCCAGCAACACTATCCGGCGATCACTGACCCGCGCATCACAGGCCATGAACATATCGCGCCGGGGCGAAAAACTGATCCAGGCCCGGCATTTCAATGGGCCCGTTACCGTGACGATCTGGTCCGTTTCAGGGAGGAAATGGCATGAAGTTTCTGGTGTTGATTCTGGTGCTGGGATTGCGTCGTCTGGAAGTCAGTTGGCCTCAGTGGCTTACGCTGCGAAGCCGTCACCAGACATGGCTTCAGAGTCTGGGTAACCGGTTGGGTAATGGGCCCTTGCTCTATCTACTGGCGGTGTTGCTGCCGGCAGTGTTATTGGCGTTGCTGGGGTGTGCGTTACAGGGGTTCTGGGCGCAGTGGCTGTGGTTGTTGATAGCTCTGCTGGTGCTTGTCTGGTTAATGGGCGGGCAAAGTGAGTTTCGGCATGTGGATGAGCTTCTGGTGCGTGGACGCATGAATGACCCGGAAGGGTTCGCTGCCTTGGCCAGTGAAGAATTTGGTGTGACAGGCGATCCCACCGAGACGGCCTATCAAGAGCAATTATCCGAGCGTGCCCTGGCGCGTGAGTTTCGTGTCTTTGCGGTGATCTTCTGGTTGATGGTGCTGGGTTTGCCCGGGGCCTTTCTGTGGGTGATGAATCAGGCCTGGTTGCAACGGGTTGGGGTGGAGTCCTCTGCGATCGCGACCCTGCATCGCTGGATGAGCTGGCCAGTGCAACGGTTACTGGTGCTTAGCATGGCGCTGGCGGGGGATTTTGCCGCTGTCATGGATAGCATGCGGCATCGCTGGTTTTCTCTGGCCAATAGCGACGAGGCTGCTGCCAGCCTGCTGCTGGATGCTGCCAGGGCCGCATCGGACCTCAGTCCCATTGACGAACAGAGTTCATTGCTTGAGCGCATGCAGCCGATGGAAGAATTACAGGGCCTGGTGTTGCGCTGCGTGGCGATCTGGTTGATCGCCTGCGCGCTCTGGGTATTGCTGGCCTGACTTTGGTCGCATGGTGGAGCAGTGACGCTCGCGCTAGTCTAACGCCATGAAAACTGATGCTTTTCGTCATTTGACCCGCCGGTCACCCCGGCTAGTATAAATGACAACGAGTGATCCGCTCGGCCCAGACACCCTTGGGTTTTTTGCGGTTTTGCAGTGATCCTGCAAGGCCGCCTGGCTACGCGAAAAAGGACGCACGCCCATGCAGAAACGCAGTTTTTTTGATGATATGGATCCCGCTGAAACACGGGAATGGCTGGACGCACTGGAATCAGTGGTCGAGCGGGAAGGCCCGGAACGGGCTGCCTGGCTTCTCGACGTCATTGCCAACGAAGCCCAGGAACAGGGCATCCACCGTACCCATCTCAACACCCCCTACCTCAACACCATTTCCCCGCAAGACGAAGCCTCCATTCCCGGTGATGTATTCATGGAACGCCGTATCCGTTCCCTGGTGCGCTGGAATGCGCTTGCCATGGTGATGCGGGCAAACATGAACAACGACGATGAACTGGGTGGCCATATTGCTTCCTTCGCTTCGTCGGCCACCCTGTATGACGTGGGGTTCAACCATTTCTTCCGGGCCCCCAGCGATGAAAACGAAGGGGATCTGGTGTTCTTTCAGGGTCACTCGGCGCCGGGCGTGTATGCGCGGGCCTACCTGGAAGGCCGTATCAATGAAGATCAGCTGGATAACTTCCGTCGGGAAGTGGACGGTCAGGGCCTGTCGTCCTATCCGCATCCCTGGCTGATGCCGGACTTCTGGCAATTCCCCACCGTGTCCATGGGGCTTGGGCCGATCCAGGCCATCTATCAGGCCCACATTATGAAGTACCTGCAGAACCGCGAGCTGATCCAGAAGGACAACCGCAAGGTGTGGGCCTTCATGGGCGATGGCGAGATGGACGAGCCGGAATCCCTCGGTGCGCTGGCTTTGGCCGGCCGCGAGAAGCTGGATAACCTGGTGTTTGTGGTCAACTGTAACCTGCAACGTCTGGATGGCCCGGTACGGGGTAACGGCAAGATCATTCAGGAACTGGAAGGCGTGTTCCGTGGTGCCGGCTGGAATGTGATCAAGGTGGTCTGGGGGCGTTTGTGGGATCCCCTGCTTGAAAAAGATAACCAGGGCCTGCTGCGCCGCCGTATGGAAGAGTGCGTGGATGGTGAGTATCAGGCCTACAAGAAGAACGGCGGCGCCTACACCCGCGAGCATTTCTTCGGCGCCTATCCGGAGCTGAAGGAATTGGTGGCGCACATGTCCGACGAGGACATCTATCGCCTCAACCGTGGTGGCCATGACCCGTTCAAGGTGTACGCGGCTTACCATGAGGCCACCAAGCACACCGGGCGTCCCACCGTGATTCTGGCCAAGACCGTAAAAGGCTATGCCACCGGTGCTGGTGAGGCGGTGAACAAGACCCACCAGATGAAGAAGCTGGATCTGGAAAGTCTCAAGGAATTCCGCGACCGGTTCGACATGCCTTTTACCGACGAGCAACTCAAGGACGTGCCTTACTACCGGCCGGACCCTGAGTCAGCGGAACTGCGCTACATGAATGAACAGCGCAACAAGCTGGGTGGATACATGCCAGTGCGTCGTCAGCAGGCCAGTCAGGCGCTGACCATTCCGGGCCTTGATGTGTTTGCCAGTTTTCTGGAAGGCAGTGGTGATCGCGAAATCTCCACCACCATGGCCTTTGTTCGCATGATGAGTGCGCTGATCAAGGACAAGCAGATTGGCGACCGGGTGGTGCCGATTGTGCCCGATGAGGCCCGCACCTTCGGGATGGAAGGGCTGTTCCGTCAGCTGGGGATCTATTCTTCCGGCGGTCAGAAGTACGAGCCGGAAGATGCTGGCCAGGTGATGTATTACCGCGAAGACAAAAAGGGTCGCATCCTGGAAGAGGGCATCAACGAAGCGGGGGCCATGTCCGGCTGGCTGGCAGCGGCCACCAGCTACAGCGTGCACAACTTTGCCCTGATTCCGTTCTACATCTACTACTCCATGTTCGGCTTCCAGCGTATCGGCGATCTGGCCTGGGCGGCAGGTGACAGCCAAGCCCGAGGCTTCCTGCTGGGTGCCACCGCTGGCCGTACCACGCTCAACGGCGAAGGCCTGCAACATCAGGATGGCCACAGCCATATTCTGGCGGGCACCATCCCCAACTGTGTCAGCTACGATCCGACCTACAGCTACGAGCTGGCGGTGATCCTGCACGATGGCCTCAAGCGCATGTACGAAGACAACGAAAAAGTCTTCTACTACCTGACACTGATGAACGAGAACTACGTGCATGGCGCCATGCCGGAAGGGGCCGAAGAAGGCATCCGCCGCGGCATGTACCTGCTGCGCGAAGGCAAGGGCAAGACCAAGAAGTCGCCACGGGTTCAGCTGCTGGGCAGTGGCACCATCCTGCGAGAAGTGGAGGCTGCCGCCGAGCTGCTGCGCGAGGACTTTGGTATCGCGGCGGACGTGTGGAGCGTCACCAGCTTCAATGAACTGCGTCGTGAAGGTATCCAGAAAGACCGTGATGAGCTGCTCCATCCGGACAGCGAGCGCGAGCAGAACTGGGTCGAGAAATGCCTGGATGGCCGCGAAGGCCCGGTGATCGCATCGACCGATTACATGCGCAGCTTTGCCGACCAGATTCGTCCCTGGGTGAAATCCCCTTACTCCGTGTTGGGCACCGACGGCTTCGGCCGCAGTGACTCGCGCCAGAAGTTGCGTCACTTCTTTGAGGTGGACCGTCACTTCGTGGTGCTGGCGGCGCTGAACGCGCTGCGCAAGGAAGGCAAGGTGGATGCGGCTACCGTGAAGCAGGCCATCGAAAAATACGGCATCGATACGGATAAACCGTATCCGGTGATGCATTAAAAACAGCCCTCTCCCTGTCCCTCTCCCGCAAGCGGGAGAGGGGACCTTTCAGTAAGGCAAGGGACATGCCTTCAGGTTGGTTTGCTCCCCTCTCCCACTTGTGGGAGAGGGGCTGGGGGAGAGGGCGCTTTTCATTCGATCAAGGACGATTGCAATGGAAGAAACAAAACGGAAGCAAGGGGCTTCCCGTTCTTTAACAGCACGAGCACGAGATTTACGAAGCCGGCAAACAGAAGCCGAGCAAAGGCTCTGGTATCACCTGCGTGCAGGCCGCTTTATGGGAATCAAGTTCAAGAGACAAAAACCCATAGGCAATTACATCGTAGATTTTGTGTCGTCTTCGCATCGCTTGATCATCGAACTGGATGGAGGTCAGCATGCGGAGCAGCAGGAGTACGATCGTCGCAGGGATGCTTGGTTACGCTCCCAGGGCTACGAGGTCGTACGTTTCTGGAATCATCAGGTACTGACTGAGACCCAGTCAGTACTGGAAGCGGTTCGGCAGACAATTCAGGCGCTGTCGACTGTTTCCTCTGACTCCGTTCCCCCATGCGGGAAGGGAGAAATAACCAGTAAGGGTTCGTGATATGGCTAAAAGCATGATTCAGGTTCCCGATGTGGGCAGCAGTGATCCTGTTGACGTCATCGAGATCAGCGTAAAAGTCGGCGATACCATCGCTGCGGAAGATACCATTGTGGTGCTGGAATCCGACAAGGCCACAGTGGAAGTCCCGGCTCCGAAAGCCGGCAAGGTCACTGCCATCAACGTGAAGGTGGGGGACCGGGTCAAGGAAGGGGATGACCTGCTGGAGGTCGAGGCCGATTCAGGGGCGGACGACAACGCCCCGTCGCAGGAAGAAGCAACAACTGACACGCCAACCGAGCAGGAAACCGCTCCTCAGGCAGAGACTGAGGAGGCACCAGCCAGGTCAGCCAGCCGCACGGAATCGCGCACGGAAACCGTGACGGTGCCGGACCTGGGTGATATCGATGGTGCCGAGATCATCGAAGTGAGTGTGGCGGCAGGGGATGTGCTGGAGGCCGAGCAGGTGATCGCGGTGCTGGAATCCGACAAGGCATCGCTGGAAATCCCGGCGCCCCAGGCGGGCACCGTGGAGTCCGTGATCATCAAGGTGGGTGACAAGGTCAGTACCGGTGATCCCTTGCTGACGCTGGCGGTATCCGGTGGTGATGTGGCGCCCGAGGCGAAAGAAAACACCGCAATGTCGTCTGCTTCTGTATCGCAGACCAGTGCCTCCGATAAACAGGAACAGAACAAGCAGGAGCAGGCCAAACCCGCGCAGACCTCCACCGCTATTCCCGCAGCGGCAAACTCTCCCGGCAAGGCGGTTCATGCCGGGCCGGCGGTGCGCAAGCTGGCCCGGGAAATGGGCGTGGATCTGGGGCAGGTTCCGGGAACAGGTCCCAAGGACCGTATCCTCAAAGAGGATGTGCATGCCTGGGTCAAACAGCGTCTGGAATCACAGAGCGCGCAGGCAACCGGCAGTGGTGGAATGTCGCTGGATCTGCCGGACATCGATTTCAGCCAGTTTGGGGATGTCGAGCGCGAAGAGCTGAACAAATTGCGCAAGGTGTCTGCCCAGAATCTGCACCGCTCCTGGTTGACCATTCCCCATGTGACCCAGCATGACAATGCGGATATCACTGACCTGGAAGCCTTCCGCAAGCAGCAGAACAAGGCGCTGGAACGGGAAGGCGTCAAGCTCACCATGCTGGCGTTTCTGGTGGCCGCTTGTGCCAAGGCGCTGAAGGAGTTTCCACGCTTCAATAGTTCTCTTGAGAACAGTGGCGAAGCCCTGATTCACAAGCACTACATCAACATCGGTATTGCGGTGGATACCCCCAATGGTCTGGTGGTGCCGGTGATCAAGGATGCGGACAAGAAAACCCTGAAAGAAATCGCCCAAGAAATGGGCGAGCTGGCGGAGAAGGCGCGCAATCGCAAACTGACCCCGGCGGACATGAAGGGAGGTACGTTCAGTATCTCGTCGCTGGGCGGTATTGGTGGCACGGCGTTTACGCCCATTGTGAACTGGCCTGAAGTGGCCATCCTCGGGGTGAGCCGTTCGGACATGCAACCGGTGTGGGATGGCAATCAGTTTGTCCCGCGGCTGACCTTGCCGTTGAGTTTGTCCTATGACCACCGTGTCATTGATGGGGCAGATGCGGCACGGTTTACCACTTATCTGAGCCAGTTGTTGTCAGATATGCGGCGGGTGTTGTTGTAGGGGTACCCCCAGAACGAAGAAAGCCGGCAAGCGCCGGCTTTCTTCGTTCTGGGCGGGTCTGACGTCGGGCGACAAACCCGTCACCTCAAATTGATCCTTAAAGCTTTTCAGGTTTTAGCGTCAGACGTCCGACCACACCCTGTTACTCACCGCGCTTCTCTCGTTTCTCCTTGCGCTTGTCCTTGCGATCCTCCATGCGGTCTTTACGCTTTTCCTTCATCTCCGCCATTTTTTCCTGCTGTTCGGGGGTCAGGATAGCGTTGATCTTTTCCTGGGTTTCATCGTGCAAGGCTTTCATTTTTTCACCCTGCTCATCGAACACGGCTTGCAGTTGCGTACTTTGCGCTTCGCTCAGTTCCAGCTTCTTGGTCATGTGCTCAACCATGCGTTCGCCACCCCGGTGATCCGGGCCATAAGCAAACGCGGTGCCAGCGATAGCGAAAACAGCAACAGCAACGATAGCGATTTTTTTCATGGTGCTCTCCTTCTGGACATGAGTCCCTGTGTTTTGATGGAGTCAGTATCACTGTAAAGATTGCAAGGAATATGCAGGGAATGTGGAAGCGGAGGAGCAGGGGCGAGCTTCTAGCTTCTAGCTACGAGAAAAGATAAAAGAAACAGGCAGTTTGAGCTTGCCTATGGGGTTAACTACCGTCTTAAACTGAAAGCTCGAAGCTCGAAGCTCGAAGCTCGAAGCTCGAAGCTCGAAGCTCGAAGCTGGCCTTTATGGCGTTTCCAGCCGGTAGCCCACCCCGTACACACTGCCGATCCAGTCGTGGGCATCGGGGCTGTGTTCGGTGAGTTTTTTGCGCAGTTTGCGGATGTGGCTGTCGATGGTGCGGTCGGATACCACGCGATGATCATTGTAGATTTCATCCATCAACTGGTCCCGGGACCAGATGCGGCCGGGGTGGCGTGCCAGGGTGTTGAGCAACGCAAATTCGATGGCGGTAAGGGCGATGGACTGGCCGGCAATGCGCGCTTCAAAACGGTCGTCATCCAACACCAGTGCGGGTTGTGCTTCTTCTGCCGGTTGCGGGTTGGCGCGGCGCAGCACGGCTTTCACCCGGGCTACTACCTCGCGGGGGCTGAAGGGTTTGCAGATATAGTCGTCGGCACCCAATTCCAGCCCCAGCAGCCGGTCCACCTCGTCCACTCGTGCGGTAATCATCAGGATGGGGACCTGGCTGTGCTGGCGGATGGATTTGCACACGTCCATGCCATCGCCATCGGGCAGCATCAGATCGAGCAAAATGGCATCAAAGCCACCGTCCCGTGCCAGTGCCATGGCGGTTTGAGCACTGTCGGTCTGCTCGGTGTCGTAGCGGGCGTGTTGCAGGTAGTCGGCCACCAGCTGGGACAGGCGAGGTTCGTCTTCCACGATCAGGATACGGCTCATACGGACTCTCCCGGCAGGGTCAGGGTAATGCGTACACCGCCCAGGGGGCTGTGTTCAGCGCGGATACTGCCACCGTGGGCTTCGGCAATACGCTGGCAGATGGCCAGCCCCAGCCCGGCCCCGCCAGTGCGTCGGTTGCGCGAGCTTTCGACCCGGTAGAGGTGATCAAACAGATGGGGAAGGGAGGCGTCCGGGACGCCGGGGGCGCTGTCTTCCAGAATCAGGGTCCACTGTTTGCCGGTGCAATCCAGGCTGACACGCAGTTGACCGCCGTCGTGGGTGTATTTGAGGCTGTTCTGCAGCAGGTTATCCAGCAGCTGGCGAATGCGTACCGGGTCCATCAATAGCCAGGCGGACTCCGGTAGCCAGCGGTCGACGGTGAATTGTTTCTCGTCGAACAGGTGTCGATAGCTGTCCAGCACGTCGCGAGTTAGTTGCGCCAGATCTTCCTCAACCAGCTGGTAGCGCAGGTTGCCGCCATCTGCCAGCGCTAGGTCGTGGAGGTCATTCACCAGATGGGTGAGCTGTCGCGTTTCGGTTTCCAGCGCCTTGATGGCGTCGAGCGTCAGTGGGCGAATGCCGTCGCTGAGGGCTTCCAGTTCCCCTTGCAGAATGGCCAGCGGGGTGCGCAGCTCGTGGGCAATGTCAGAGAACCAGCGCTGGCGGGCTTGCTGCCCTTGCTCAAGGCGCAGGGACAGCTGGTCGAGCTGGTGCCCCAGACGGCCCAGTTCGTCACGCCGTGGGCTGTTCAGACGGCCGCTGTAATCGCCTTCCTGCAGGGCTCGGGTGTGGTGGGTCAGGGCCAGAATCGGGGCGACCAGATGCCGGGCCAGCAACCAGGAGACCAGCAACGACAGTACGATCCCCACCGCGAGCATCCACAGGACAAACCGCAGTTGGCGCTCCAGAAAGCGGTCGTCCAGCTTGTCACGGATCGCCTCCTGATTAGGGTAGGTAAGATAGCCGGCCAGTTGATCGTTTGCCAGAATCGGAACCTCCAGCCGTAAGCGGGGCGGGGCAGGCGGGCCCATCAGCAGCGTTTTGTCGGTGTCGAGCAGTTGCAGGTGGCGGTGATCATCGTTTTTGCCGCGGTGACGGTCTTCGTCGCCCGCCAGCCGATACAAGCGCTTGAGGCGGCGGGGGTCTTCGAGCAGGAAGTCCCAGCTGCCTGTTTGCTGGTACAGGGTGCCCAGGTGTTCGGCGAGGCGTTCCACCTGTTCCTGCTGACGTTCGTCCAGGTAGGTATTGAGGCTGCGCACAAACGACAGGTAATAGAATCCGCTGGCCGCCAGGATCAGGACCAGAAAGGTGCCAAGAAAAATCAGGAACAACTTGTTGCGAATGCCCATGGCGACGGTTCAACGGTTTTGGAGCACCCAGTGTACCGCGCCGCCGTGGACGGGGGAGCATTTGCACAATGTTTTCATAAAGCGGGGATCATGACTGTGAGCTGTGAGCTGTGAGCTATGAGCTATGAGCTATGAGCTATGAGCTATGAGCTATGAGCTACAAGCTACAAGCTACAAGCTACAAGCTACAAGCTACAAGCTACAAGCTACAAGCTACAAGCTACAAGCTACAA
>PAJO01000027.1 GCA_002706085.1 Alcanivoracaceae bacterium
GAGGCAAGGCGCAGCAGATGTGCGCTCCAGGCCGCGCCCTTCGGGTCTTCCAGGCTGGCCCACACTCGTTGTTGCGCTTTTTCAATGGATGGACATACACCTTCAAAACCGCGCCTAGATTGTGAGCCAGCCTGAAAGACTGAGCACGCAAGGAGTTATCCAGAGGCTCCCTAAATGCTTAGAAGGGGCGTTCCGGTGCCAGTGAGATGGCGTCCTCTCGCGTTAGCGGTAACCACACATCCCCCTTCAAGGTTGCCGAGCGGGCCAGGAAAGCCGAATTCAGCGGGAACTGGCTGGTAAATCCGTACACAATCAGGCCGACCCGATCACCCGCTTCAAGCGGTTGGCTGACCGCGGGCAACTCCATTTCGTAGATACCTTTCTCTGGCAGTGGCGTCAGCTGCTCGCTGGCGACTCTAACTCGTCGACGGTTGGCATTCTGCACACCGACACCCACGAATAAAGGCATGCTATCCGAGCTTGAGGTGCCTGCTATCCGCAGGTCGATTTTGGGGGTGCCGAGCATGACTTCATCATCCCCCTTGGCCACATACAGCGGGATGAATTTGGGGCGACCGAAACCCCCATTGGGTTTCAGATCACGCAGGTCAGCGCCTGGCCACATGGCACGAAACAGGTCAGAGCCACTGTCAAAGGGGATCATCAGCCACTCAAAGGCACCCGCCAATGGAATGGTTACCTTGGATTTGGGCAGGTTGAACTGGTTGGCTGGGGGTAGCCCGTCTTGCAGTGCCAGCCCGCGGTCTTCTGTCACATTGACACAGTACTGGGGTACCACGGGGTCTTCGCCTTTGAGCTTCTCGTCCCACCAGCTGAGGATGGTGTCAGTGGTAGAAGCTTCGTAATCGCCACAGTGCACCGTATCTTCTGTCTGATAAAGAGGTAGCCAGCCACGCCATTGCTGGATCGGCCATGGCATGACATGGCCACCTTGCAGGCCAACGATGCGTGCATCCCTGCCTTGCGCCTTCCAGCAATCCGCATTTTTTTCGGCTTCCTGAAACGCGAAGATGGTGTCGTGGAAGCCCTGGATAAAGAGAGCATCCGCATGGGGGGCCATGCCTTTGTCACAGAAGCTGGCTGGGCTGCGTTCATAGAGCAGGGCCTGCATGTCCTGGCTGACAGTGCCATCGAAAGCGCTATTCCAGGGTTTGGCAAACATTTCACCAACGTCGAAACCGCTATTGATGGCACCGGCACTGAGAAGGATAGCCCCCCAGCCAGTCCGGAATTCACCATTCGGTGCCAGGCTGTTCATGTCGTGCCAGCCGGTGAGGGGCACCAGGGCTTTGAGACGGGGTTCGGTAAAGGTGGCAAGGGTCTGCACGCCAGCCCCGTAGGACTCACCGATCATGCCGATGGCGGGGCTGTTATCTTCCAGACGGCGAATGCCGGGCAGGTGATCCAGTGACCAGTCGATGACCTGGCTCAGGTCTGCGACTTCATAATCCGGGTCCATCATATGAACGCGGCCACCCGATTGGCCCCAGCCACGCTGGTCGTAGAACACCACCCAGTAGCCGGCTTTCCATGCGGCGATGGCGGCCTCGCCAGTGAGAATGGCCTTGCCGTAAATCGACATTGGCCGCTTGGCGCGAAATCCACCAAAACCATGGGTGGCGATAATTAGTGGCGCACTTTGCCCCGCCTGCAGTTCTGGCTGGTACACTGTGGCCGCCAGTTTCTTCCCGTCTCGTGTCGGGATACGAACCTGAAAATAATCGGCTTTTTGGGCGGATTGGGTCAGCGTGGCGCTGGTTTTGGGGAGCTGTGTGGTACTACAGCCAGCCACTGCCAACATAACCAGGAGCAGGGCGAAAGGCGGGAAGAGCGGTCGCATGCTGCTACGTCCTCTGTTTATTATTCTGTTTTATTGCGGGGGTACCAATGGGAACTACGGTGGGCAAACGCCCCAAGGCAGCCACTTTAGTGTGGTTCTTCTATGCTGTCACGACCGTATTGCTCGCGGTGCTGCTCAGCTGGGCCTTGTACAGCCAAGTCAACTATGGCTACCCCTTCTGGTACAAGCAGCTGGGTATTGAGCAGCACATCAACGAGTATGCTCCCCAGAATCGCTTCAAGCGGGGCTTTGAGCAATTGCCCCCCGAACAGCATGTCAGGGCGTTTGAGCAAATACGGGATGCGGTTCATGACCATGGTCATGGGCTATCGAATATTCGTTACCCCTTGCCGTCGGGCCAACATTCCCTGTTGTTGCATCGCGCGGAGGTCATTCACCTGCAGGATGTCGCAAACCTCATTGATGCAGGGCGATGGCTTTTTGTGTTGCTGCTGGTGCTGTGGCTGCCGTTGGCATGGTGCTGTCTATCGCTGGGCATGCCCGCATGGCGGGGGCGTGTGGTGATCACTGTCATCGCTGTTATGGCTGTGCTAGCGTGGCTTGGCGTTGTGGGGCCTACCGAGGTGTTTTATCAGTTTCATATCTGGCTGTTTCCTGCTGACCACCAGTGGTTTTTCTATTGGCAGGAGTCGCTGATGAGCACGTTGATGAAAGCACCGGCCCTGTTTGGCGGAATTGCGCTGGCCATTGCTCTGGGGGCATTGCTGCTGTTGCCAGCCTTTTATCTGGCAGGCCTTGGAATCGCAGGCCGATTGAACACCAAAAGAAACAGGAAATGACACCTGTCATGAGCATAGAAGTACTGACAGCAGACCCCGAGGGTGGGGAAAACCTGCAACGGTGGGCTGCCTTGGGTTTGCCTGTTCCTCCCAGCTGGCGGGTTATGCGAAGCGCTGTTGAGGGCGTCGCCAGTGAGGCATTGGCGAATACCCTGAAAGCGCTGCCACGTATGTTCGCTGAAGAGCGTTACTGGGTTTTGCAACAGGGGCCCATGAACCCTGATTCCCGCCGTGAAAGCTTATTGAATCTGGATTCTGATGCTGCCCTCGCGGCCGCGCTGCATTCCATTTTTGCCCGTGAGCAGGCTCCCGAGCATGTTGTCATTCAGGCGTTGCCGAGACAAAAAGCGGCGGGGGTGCTTTTCACTCGTCACCCGCTACGACAGGACTTGCCCCACGTCGTGGTCGAGGGTGTTGCTGACGGCAATCCAGACCGCCAGCGGGCTATCTTTGATGAGTCGGGTCGCCTGGTTCACGCCAGTCACGATAACGCGGCCCTCCACAAGGTCATTGGCGAAGCCAGGCTGCTTGCGCTGCATGACTCACTCAAGAGCAACTTTGACCGCCCCCAGGCCGGCGAATGGGTGTTTGACGGTGACAAGGTGTGGTTGCTGCAAACACTTCCAGTGGGCTCATTGCCAGAACCCCGGGAAGCCTGGACCCGCCGGGCAGGGCACACGCTGTTCAACCAGGCTGAAACACCGTTGTGGTACACCCTGGCGGGCCGCTGGTTGAAGGCGGCATTTTGGGAGCCGTTGGTGCAGAGCAATGGATGGCAGCAATTAAATAAAATTGAGCCCTATCGCCGCCAACATAGCCATATTTACACCAACTGTGCGTATTTCCGTGCGCTTCAGGACCAGCACGCGGGTGTTGTCGGTCAAGTGCCTCCGGCCTGGCAAGGGCTTGAGCGTGTGAAGCCCTCTGCAGCCCCTGGTCTGTTTTTTAAACAGATCGCAGTGGGCAGCATTCGTCGCGCTATCAGGCAATGGCAGATGCCTGAAGTGACAAGGGATACACTGTGGCGTGGGTTTATGCAGCTCGATGCCATTGGCGAGCGTCTGAGTCGTATTGATGGAGAGCTGGCCTATCTGCATGTTCCTGACAGGCTAACAGTAGCCAGGGATCCGCTGCCTCTGTCGTTGCTGCTCAGTGGCGAAGAGTTGGCGTTGGTGGAATCACTGGCTGCGGGCAATGATCAGCCGGTGACACACAGCGCGCTCCGGCCGGGTGCGGATCCGGTGCATGCCCCTCTGATTGAAAAACCCGCCCAGGCCAATAGTGTCAGGCCCACAGGGCGTACTGCCGTGACCGATGCCGTGCCGGTCGGCAATGATGAGTCGCTTTTCCGGTTGGCTGCCCAGGTAAGAACCCTGCGCTTTATGCTCGGTAACCGCTTTCGTGAATTGCTCACGGCGATGGGAGCGCTGGTGGTCAAGCAGCAACAGCTTCAGCACCCGGACGATATTCACTTCCTGTATTTTGACGAACTCTGGCAACTGTGGATGGGTGAGGGGCTCCCTGCCAGTGCCAACCACCAGACCATTGCCGAGCGGAAACTGCGCTACCTGGATGACAGCCTGCAAGGCGCGCCAGACTGGAAAATGGACCAGATTGGCTATGGCTTTGGCGGTGGTTTGCAGGCCAGCCCGCTACTGAAAGGGTTGCCACTGGTTGCAGGCCAGGTGCAGGGCCCGATTCGACGCCTGTGCAGTGCCTGGAGCCTTAACCGAATTCAACCCGGTGATATTCTGGTGATGGATCAGGTGGACCCGTCCTGGACCCCATGGCTGTTGCAGGCAGGAGGCATTGTGTTGGCCGGGCAGGACTCCGGTAATGCCGCCGCCAGCCTGGCGCGCCAGTATGGTATTCCGGCAATTTGGGCCGCCAGTGACGTCATGCATAGCGTGCGTGACGAGATGGCAGGTATGCTGAATGCTGATGATGGCCAGCTGGACGTGGCTGAGGTCATCAGCGAAAGTGATTAGCCGTGTGTAATCCAGTTTGCAGGGAGAGGCGAATATGGATGAGCAGGAACCCAGGATTCGGCCAAATGGCCTGCCGGAGGATACCCGTCCTTTCGTGGCGCCGTGCCGACACATCGAGCCACTGGCGCCGGTTCGCTGGCTGAAAAAAGGGTGGCGGGATTTTCGCGCTGCGCCGGTGCCGAGCCTAGTGTATGGGCTGGTGATGGTTGCAATGAGTTATGCTATCACTGCCGCGACCTGGTGGTTCGGCAACATGGGGTTGTACCTGGCGCTGATCTCGGGTTTCGTGTTCCTCGGGCCGATTCTGGCGCTAAATCTGTACGGCATCAGTATCCAGCGACAACAGAATCAAGCGCCCACGCTGGGCAAAAGCTTTCGGCAAGTGCGTTCCTGCATAGGCGATATGCTGACCTTTACGGTGATCATGATCGTCGTCTTTCTTGTTTGGGCCCGTGCGGCCAACCTGATCTATATCTTTTACCCGGTGAACGAATGGCACCTGGAAAACGTGCTGTTGTTCTTTGGTGTCGGCTCCAGCGTTGGTGCCATGTTCTGCGCCATCGTTTTTACCGCCAGTGCCTTCTCGCTCCCCATGATCATGGATCGCGAAACGGACATGGTGACCGGTGTCATCACCAGTGCCAATGCGGTACTGCGTAACAAGCTCCCGCTATTCATCTGGGCCTGCCTCATCGGTCTGTGCCTGCTGGTCGGCCTGTTAACCGCCTATATCGGGCTGGCGGTATTGCTGCCGGTGCTGGGCTACGCCACCTGGCACGGGTATCGGGAGTCGATTGATGCGACGGATTGGGATGCGCGGTTTGAGCTACCGCCGGAGAGCAGTGAATAGTGAATAGTTAACAGTGCGCGTTCAGCGCATGGGGAATTTGAAAGCAAGGAGGCCGCGCCCATCGTCTGGACGCGGCCTCTTTCGTTGGCGTAACACAGTGCGCTCCCGCGCGCTGTTCACTATTCACTGTTAACTGTTCACTGCTCTTCAATGTAGCCCAACAGATGCGGCACCATCCGCTCGATCTCCTTGCGGGACATGCCTTTGCGGGCGGCATAATCGTCCATCTGATCTTTAGCCAGCTTGCCGGTGCCGAAGTACTTGGCATCAGGGTGAGAGAAGTACCAGCCGGAAACGGCAGCGGCGGGCAACATGGCGTAGCTCTCGGTCAGGGTCATGCCCGCATTGCTTTCCGGGTCCAACAATTCCCACAGCAGGGCCTTTTCCGTGTGGTCAGGGCAGGCGGGGTAGCCCGGGGCAGGGCGAATGCCGCGGTACTTTTCACTGATCATGTCCTGATTGCTCAGTGCTTCATCGTTGGCGTAGCCCCAGTATTCCTTGCGGACCTTCTCGTGCATACGCTCGGCGAAGGCTTCGGCCAGCCGGTCCGCCAGGGCCTTGAGCATGATGGCAGAGTAGTCGTCGTGGTCGGCTTCAAAACGGGTCACGTGCTCATCGATACCGATGCCGGCAGTGACGGCAAAGCCGCCCAGCCAGTCAGTCAGGCCGGTTTCCTTGGGGGCGATAAAGTCGCTGAGGCAGTAATCCGGCTTGTCATTCTTGCTTCTGTCCAGCTGTTGACGCAGGTGATGGAGGGTCATGAAGGCCTCCTTGTCACCGGGCTTGTGGTACAGCTCGATGTCATCCATGTCGGAGTTGGCTGGCCAAAAACCGATTACAGCACGGGCACTTAGCCACTTTTCTTTAACGATTTTCTCAAGCATTGCCTGGGCATCTCGGTACAGGCGGGTGGCTTCCTTGCCCACTACCTCGTCTTCCAGAATGTTGGGGAACTTACCGGCGAGCTCCCAGGAGCGGAAGAAAGGGGTCCAGTCGATACGTTGCACCAGGTCTTCCAGCGGGTAATCCTCGAAGACCTTGAGCCCTTTGACGGCAGGCTCTGGCGGCGTGTAGCCGCTCCAGTCCGGCTGGAAGCGGTGCTCACGGGCTTGCTCGATGGAAATCAGCGAGCGGTCGACCTGCTGCTGTTTGCGTCTTTCACGCAGCCCTTCATAGGTGTCCTTGAGCTCACTGACATACTCTGGCTTGGCTTCCTTGGAGAGCAGCTTGGAGGCCACGCCCACGGCACGGGAGGCGTCGGCCACATGGACCACCGCATGCTGGTAGGCCGGGTCAATCTTTACGGCGGTATGGATGCGACTGGTGGTGGCGCCACCGATCATCAGCGGCAGATCCATGTCCAGGCGCTGCATTTCGCTGGCCACATGGACCATTTCATCCAGAGATGGGGTGATCAGGCCGGACAGGCCAATGATGTCCACCTTTTCTTTCTTTGCGGTGTCGAGAATCTGTTCACAGGGCACCATGACGCCCAGATCGATGACCTCGTAGCCATTACACTGCAGGACCACGCCGACGATGTTCTTGCCGATGTCGTGGACGTCGCCTTTTACCGTGGCCATGAGGATCTTGCCGTTGGATTCATCCTGGGTACCGAGCTCTTCTTTTTCTTTTTCCATGAAGGGCATCAGGTAGGCCACGGCTTTCTTCATTACACGGGCCGATTTCACCACCTGAGGCAGGAACATCTTGCCCTCGCCGAACAGGTCGCCCACCACGTTCATGCCGTCCATGAGCGGGCCTTCGATCACGTGCAGGGGGCGCGCAGCGTTCTGGCGGGCGAGCTCGGTGTCTTCTTCCACGTAATCGGCAATACCCTTGACGAGGGCATGCTCGAGGCGCTTTTCCACGGTCCATTCGCGCCAGGCCAGGTCTTCCTTCTTGGTCTTTTCCGCACCGGATCCCCGGTACTTCTCGGCCAGGTCCAGCAGCACCTCGGTGCTGTCTTCATGCCGGTTGAGCACTACGTCTTCCACGGCGTTGCGCAGCTCTTCCGGAATGTCCGAGTACACCGCCAGCATGGTGGGGTTGACGATCCCCATATCCATACCGTTCTTGATGGCGTAGTAGAGGAACACGGCATGAATGGCTTCACGGACGGTGTCATTACCGCGGAATGAGAAGCTCACATTGGAGACACCACCGGAGATCATGGCGTGGGGCAGGGTGCGTTTGATGTCGCCCACCGCCTCGATGAAATCCACGGCGTAGTTGTTATGTTCCTCAATACCCGTCGCAATGGCGAAGATATTCGGGTCAAAAATGATGTCTTCCGGCGGGAAGCCTACTTCTTCTGTCAGCAGCTTGTAGGCACGGGTACAGATTTCAAGCTTGCGTTCACGGGTTTCCGCCTGGCCCACTTCATCGAAGGCCATCACGATCACAGCAGCGCCGTAGCGGCGCAGCAGGCGAGCCTGATGGAGGAAGCTTTCTTCCCCTTCCTTCATGGAGATGGAGTTCACCACCCCTTTGCCCTGAATGCACTTGAGCCCGGCCTCGATCACTTCCCACTTGGACGAATCGATCATGATCGGGACTTTGGCGATTTCCGGTTCGGAGGCGACCAGGTTGAGGAATCGCACCATGCAGTCGGTGGATTCCAGCATGCCCTCATCCATGTTGATATCGATGATCTGGGCACCGTTTTCTACCTGGTCCCGCGCCACATCCAGGGCGGCATCGTAGTCGCCTTCCTTGATCAGGCGCAGGAAACGCTTGGACCCCGTCACGTTGGTGCGCTCACCCACATTCACAAACAGTGAATCCTTGGTGATGGTGCAGGGTTCCAGGCCAGACAGGCGGCAGGCCACTTCGATGTCGGGCAGGGGGCGGGGAGCCAGTCCCTCGACCGCACCCGCCATGGCGGCGATATGCTCAGGCGTGGTGCCACAGCAGCCACCAATAATGTTCAGGAAGCCTTTCTCGGCCCACCCCTTGATCTCGCGGGCCATGGTGGGCGGATCCAGGTCGTATTCGCCCATTTCGTTGGGCAGGCCGGCATTGGGGTGCGCGGAGACGAAGGTTTCGGAAATCCGCGATAACTCTTCGATGTAGGGGCGCAACTCCATGGGGCCAAGGGCACAGTTCAGGCCAAAGCTGATCGGCTGGGCATGGCGCAGGGAGTTATAGAACGCTTCGGTGGTCTGACCGGTGAGAGTCCGACCGGAAGCATCAGTGATGGTGCCGGAGATCATCACCGGCAGGGACAGTTTGTTCTCGTAGCAGTACTGATCCACCGCAAAAACCGCGGCCTTGGCGTTCAGGGTGTCAAAGATGGTTTCGATCAGCACCAGATCAATGCCGCCTTCCACCAAGCCATCCAGAGCTTCCAGATAGGCCTCTACCAGTGCGTCGAAGGTCACGTTACGGAAACCCGGGTCGTTCACGTCCGGGCTAATGCTGGCTGTGCGGTTGGTTGGGCCAAGAACACCGGCCACGTAGCGGGGTTTGTCGGGTGTAGAGGCTTCGTCAGCGGCTTCCCGGGCCACGCTGGCTGCGGCCACATTGATCTCCCGGGCCAGATCCTGCATGTCGTAGTCGGCCATGGCAATGGAGGTGGCGTTGAAGGAGTTGGTCTCGATGATGTCGGCGCCAGCGTCCAGATAGCCTTTATGCAGTGCCTTGATGCGCTCCCGCTGGGTGATGCACAACAGGTCATTGTTGCCTTTCAGGTCGCTGGGCCAATCAGCGTACTGAGTGCCCCGGTAATCCTCCTCGGAAAACTTGCAGCGCTGGATCATGGTGCCCATGCCGCCATCCAGGATCAGGATGCGTTGTTGCAGCTGGGCAGTGAGCTGGGCGCGCAGGTTTGAGGTCATGAAAGGCTCCGTGAGACCGGGAAAAAAGGGCCGTTATTATAGCGGATTGAAGGCACTCGACCCAATTATGTTACCCATGCGGGCGGAATTGGCTGTGAGGGGTGGCGAAATGTGCTTGAGCCTTTCATCATAGGCCGGTGAAATTGAGTGCCCGTGCTACGGGTGACTGGGTGAAACTTTGTAAAATCGCCGCTGTGTTGCGGAACCTGAGGCTTGCTCGTCAAGGTTATAAGGCATAATCCGCGCTCACTGGATGAGGAGAATGATCAATGGAGCAATATCTTTCGCAACTGCAAACCTTTGCCAATGAAAACCTGATGCCGTATGCGTGGAATATCGTCGCTGCGCTGGTCATTTTCATTGTCGGTAAATGGATTGTTGGCCGTTTGGCCGGCTGGGTAAACCGGATGATGGACAAGCGGGTCGACGCCACTGTCGCCAAGTTCATTGGCAACATCGTCCACATCATCTTGTTTGTCTTCGTGGTCATCGCCTCCCTGGATCAACTGGGTGTCGAAACTACCTCGTTGGTGGCCATCGTTGGTGCCGCCGGTCTGGCTGTAGGCCTGGCGTTGAAAGATTCTCTGGGGAATTTTGCTGCCGGCGTCATGCTGATTTTGTTCAAGCCGTTCCGCGTTGGCCATTATGTAGAGGCTGGCGGCACTGCCGGTACCGTCAAGGAAATCAAGATCTTTGCCACCATCATGATGTCTCCGGATAACAAGGTCATCACTGTACCCAATGGTTCGATCATGTCCGGCAACATCACCAACTACTCAGAAATGCCTACCCGTCGAGTGGATATGGTGTTCGGAGTGGCCTACGATGCAGACCTTTCACTGGTCAAAAAGACTCTCGAAGAGATTCTGGCTGCCGACGATCGCGTTCTGAAAGACCCGGCACCGGTGATTGCTGTTGGTGAATTGGCAGACAGCTCAGTGAATTTCCTCTGCCGTCCGTGGGTTAAAAGCGCGGACTTCTGGGGTGTGAAGTGGGATACGACAGAAACCGTCAAGCGTCGCTTTGACGAGGCAGGTATTGGCATCCCGTTCCCGCAAATGGATGTCCACCTGGACAAGAGTGAGTAAAGGAGATTTCAATGCGCAGTAAGTATTTGGCTGCCATGCTGATTGCCACCGGGCTTCCGGTGGCAAGCCTTGCTGCTGAAGAGGCAGCAGAAGACGGTGCAACCAAGTGGAGCGGTGATATTGGTATTGGTTTGTTGTTCAAGCGGGGGAATACCAACTCCGATTCGACGAACGCGAATGCCAATATGTCCCGCGACAGCGCCAAGTGGCGTCATACGTTCAAGGCCGACGCCAACAACGAACAGGAAGAAGATCCGGATACGGAAGAATACACCCGCACGGATGAAAACTACTTTGCATCCTACAAGCTTGACCGCAAGTTGGGTGAAGAATCCAGGAACTACCTGTTCAACGTTCTCACGTACAAGAAAGACAATTTTTCGGGCTACCACTACGAAGCAAGCTACGCGATTGGTCTTGGTCGCCGCTGGATTGATAGCGACCGCCAGACGCTGGATGCTGAATTCGGTCCGGGTTACCGGGTCAAGTGCCTGGACCCTCAGGACACCTATTTCAGCTGTGCGGACTCGGAAGAGGATGCTATTGCCCGTATTGGTATCAAGTATGATCTGAAGGTAAGCGACAATACCGTTTTCCGTGAAGACTTCTCCACCGAAGTGGGTGAGGATGGTGCGGACACCCGTGCAGAAACCTCGCTGACCACCGCGATTAACTCCAAGTTTTCTCTGCGGTTGCGCCACTTGCTCGAGCACGATTCCGATGCGCCTGACGGCACCAAGGAAACCGACCACACCTTCTCTGTTGGCGTGGTTTACACCCTGAAGTGATCCTTCAGGCATGAAAAAAGCCCTGACTTGCGGCAGTGAGTCAGGGCTTTTTTTATGGTACATCATCAAGACTCACATCTCGCAGCCGCAGCCGCCACAGGAGTCGCTATTTGAATGTCTGTAAGCGCTGGAGGAGAGATGGTAATCGCTATTTCCGGTAAAGATCATCCCCTCATGGCGTTGACTGTAATGCGCTCACGCTTTGGTTCGTGCGTGTTAGCCCGCAATCAGCTGTTCACGATGCAGCGGTTTCAGGCACGGGAGATGCCAAAGAGATTGAGAAACTGGCGTTATACTTGTGAAAGAGCAGGGGGCTTCAGTCCGCCATAGCAAGACCTGTGACCCGGACATTTAAGGCAGACACAAAAAAAGGGAGCCCTCAGGCTCCCTTTTTCGTCAGACTGACAATCAGCCTTCTTTCAGGGCGGTGGTGATATCCAGCACCGCACCCTTACCGTCGCCGAACAACATCAGCGTGTTGTCCTTGGCAAACAGCGGGTTGGGCAGGCCGGCAAAACCGGCGCTCAGGGAGCGCTTCACCACAACCACGGTCTTGGCCTTGTCCACGTTCAGGATAGGCATGCCGTAGATCGGGCTACCCTTGTCTTCACGGGCCAGCGGGTTGGTCACGTCGTTGGCACCCAGCACGATGGCGACATCGGTCTGTTCGAAGGTCGGGTTAATGGCATCCATGTCCTTGAGCTTGTCATAGGACACTTCCGCTTCGGCCAGCAGTACGTTCATGTGACCCGGCATACGACCCGCTACCGGGTGGATAGCGTATTCCACTTCGCAACCCATGGCTTCCAGGGTGTCTGCCATATCACGCACGGCGTGCTGCGCCTGAGCCATAGCCAGACCGAAGCCCGGTACGATAACGACGCGCTGGGCTGTCTCAAGCAGCATGGCAACTTCTTCAGAAGAGGTAGACTTCACCTTGCCAGCATAGACTTCGTCTTCATCCATGGCTTCGCCAGCTTCCGCCATGACACCGAACAGAACATTGGTGAGGGAGCGGTTCATGGCTTTACACATGATGCTGGTCAGAATCAGGCCAGAGGCGCCAACCAGGGAACCGGTAATGATCAGGGCGCTGTTGCCCATTACGAAACCGGCCGCAGAGGCAGCAACACCAGAGTAGGAGTTCAGCAGCGCGATAACCACGGGCATGTCAGCACCACCGATCGGCAGCACCAGGAACAGACCAAGCACCGCAGCGGCAGCCACAAGACCCCAGAAGACCGCCTCGTTGCCCGGGTTGACGACCAGGTAGCCTACGGCCACAACAGAGCCGATAAACAGCAGGCCATTGACCAGTTTCATGCCCGGGAAGCCCATGGGCTTGCCATCGATCAGTTCCTGAAGCTTGGCAAATGCCACCAGAGAACCGGTCAGTGTCACGGCACCGATCAGTACAGCGGCACCCGTGGCGATGATAGAGACCGTGCTATCCGCAGAGCCACGGAAGAACTCCGCAGACGCGACCGCGAAAGACGCGCCGCCACCAAAGCCGTTCAGCAGGGCGATCATTTGCGGCATGGAAGTCATCTGTACCTTCTTGGCCATAACGGCACCAATCAGGCCACCAACAACGACACCGGCAATGATGATTTCATAAGTAACAATGTGCTCATTGAGCAGGGTAACCACGGCAGCAACACCCATGCCGGCCGCAGCCAGCAGGTTGCCACGCACGGCAGTTTTCGGCTTGGTCAGCCCCTTGATACCCACCACAAACAGGCAGGCGGCGATCAAGTAGGCGATATCAATCCAGTTCTGGGAAACGTGCATGAATTACTTCCTCTTGAACATCGCCAGCATTCGATTGGTGACCATAAAGCCGCCAATCACGTTGATGGTAGCCAGTACCACCGCAGCAAACCCCAGTACATTGATGAGCATGCCAGCATCAGAACCAGCAGCGATCAATGCACCCACCACGGTGATGCCGGAAATGGCGTTGGAGCCAGACATCAGAGGAGTGTGCAGGGTAGGCGGAACCTTGGTGATCAGTTCCACACCGAGGAAGATCGCCAGCACGAACAGAGTCAGTTGAGCTACGAAATCCATTATTTTTCCTCCTTGCTGTCTGCGGCGGCTTCTTCAGCCGGGGCTTCCGGCTTGGCCAGCGCAGGCAGGCCGAGCAGGTCACGCAGACGGGCCTGGGGCACGTCGCCATCGTGACTGATCACGGTTTCGACAACGATCTCGTCTTCGAAGTCCAGCTGCAGGTCGCCATTGTCGTCGAGCAGCAGGTTGAGGAGGTTTTCCATGTTCTTGCCAAACATCTGGCTGGCATGGAAAGCCACAGAGGAGGGCACATTTTCAGGGCCGACAATGGTCACACCGTGTTTAACCACGGTCTTGCCAGACTCGGTCACTTCACAGTTACCGCCACGCTCGGCAGCCAGATCGACGATGATGGCGCCAGGCTTCATGGCCTTCACCATGTCCTCGGTCACCAGGATCGGGCTCTTGGCGCCAGGTACCGCGGCAGTGGTGATCACCACGTCCATTTCCTTGACGACTTCAGTCATCAGCTCACGCTGACGCTTGAGGAAGTCTTCACCCTGGGCTTTGGCGTAGCCGCCGGTGCCTTCTGCTTCGCCGGTATCGAGATCCAGCTCAACCGGCTTGGCGCCAACGGAGAGAATCTGCTCACGGGCAGCGGGGCGAACGTCGTAGGCTTCCACAATGGCGCCAAGACGCTTTGCCGTCGCACAGGCTTGCAGGCCTGCAACCCCGGCACCCATGACAAACACGCGGGAGGCGTTCAGGGTGCCAGCTGCGGTCATGTTCATGGGGAACATGCGCTGGGATTCGGTGGCAGCCAGCAGTACACACTTGTAGCCGGCAACCATGGCCATGGAGGAGAGTACGTCCATGGCCTGGGCGCGGGTAATCCGCGGTACCAGCTCCAGCGCCAGGCCAGAGATTTTCTTCTCGGCCAAAGACTGCGCGAATTTCGGGTTGGCCAGCGGATCGGTCATCCCGATCAGGGTCTGGCCTTCCTTCAGCTTGTCCAGATCTTCAGTGCCGTTTTCGGTATTGCTACCAGGGGTCTGCACCTGCAGAACGACCTGTGAAGCACTGAACACCTCGTCGCGATCAACCAGTTTGGCTCCGGCAGCTTCAAAAGCACTGTCCGGATAACCGGCCAGGTCGCCGGCACCGCGCTCGATGATGATCTCGACACCTTGTTTCTTCAGCAAAGCGCTGACATTGGCAGGCGTAATGGCTACGCGCTGCTCGCCAGGGCAGATTTCTTTGGGAACACCGATAATCACCTGCGTTACCCCCGTCTGTGGTTCGCAAATAATCGGCAAATCAGAGTGGAAAGGTGGCAACCCAATCCCCTGAAAGCCGCGTAAAATGAGGGCTGGCGGGTTCGGACACAGGGTGTCCGCGCCAGGCACAGGCCCTCAGCAGGGTGCTAACCTTATTGCGCGTCTACCAGCTTGGCAAATGACAAATGGTTATCGCACCAATAAGTGACTGATAGGCTTGGATACTACCGGCCAGAGCCTGACGCAATGGCCGGGGCTGTTCAATCCGCTGGAGTGATGGTTTTTTGATCAACCTGGTGCAGATCGTCTTCTTCCTGCATATGAATAAATGGCTCCAGGATGGTATTACCCCTGACTTCCGCATCAATGACATGCAAGAAGGTGTAGGCGCCCAATAATTTCCTGAACAGGAAGATAAATTCCTTGGGGGGCACATCAAAGTGGACGGAGAGGGCGTTGCGACCCGCCTTGTTCATGATGCGCGCAGGGAGGTTGCTCTCGCCCCAGCGATATTCCAGCTTGTCGTTAAGCAAATCCGCAGGGGGTGGGAATTTCTCCGGGTCCTGCAAGACTTCGATC
This sequence comes from Alcanivoracaceae bacterium, assembly GCA_002706085.1. Taxonomy (GTDB): domain Bacteria; phylum Pseudomonadota; class Gammaproteobacteria; order Pseudomonadales; family Alcanivoracaceae; genus Alcanivorax. The sequence goes on from PAJO01000027.1 coordinate 15,081, forward strand.
GCCTCAAAGCACATGGCGGCAAAATCGTCGAGAATCCGGCGGGGTGTGCCGCGAGCCAGAAAATCCAGTGCACTCAGGGCACGAATCAGGCGTTCTGTATCGTGATAAAAGGAGGCACGAATCATCTCGCGGCCCGGGCCCAGGACATCGTTGTCGAAATCACGAATGGCCCCGAAATCCAGTAGCACAATCTGGTCTTTTTCCGGGGCATCACCGATCCGCAGCAGGTAATTACCGAAATTCGGGTCGGTCTGCATCTTGTTCCATTCGAAAACTTCACGGCAGCACAGCTCCATGATGGCTCGCCCGATAAAGTTCCGCCGGGTCTGGGAAAGCTCAAGCACCGCTGGATCGTTCACGCCGATACCGTGCTCGAAGGTCATGCACATAATGTTGTGGCTGGAGTATTCCGGGACGATCTCGGGCACCACAAAACGGGGGTCATCCGCCAGGGTCTGGCGGAAATGGCGGGTGGTGTGGGCCTCGAGATCGTAGTCGACCTCACGGCGCAGCATTTCCTTTACTTCATCGAGCCACATGTTGAACTGTTCTGTGATCGGAACGAGTCGGCTCATTTTCAACAGTCGTACCAGCGCACGCATGTCGGAATCGATGGCATCGGCGACGCCGGGGTACTGGATCTTGAGCACCAGTTCCTTGCCATCAGACTTACGGATGGCCTTGTGAACCTGGGCAAGGGAGGCGGCACCCAGTGGGGTGGAGTCTACGTCCAGCTCTGCCAGCTTGACCTCACCCAGCTGGCGCTGAAGGTGCTTTTCGATGGCAGGCCATTCCAGTGCCGTGGTCTGGTTCTCAAGGGTATGCAGGGCGGCGGTGACTTCTTCGGGCAGGAAATGCTCCCCAAACAGGGCCATCATCTGGCCGATCTTGACCACCGACCCCTTGAGTTTCCCTAATTCTTCTACCAGCTCCTGGGCACGGGCAGACAGAATTTCCTTGCGACGTTCTTCACGTTTGTCCTTGCTGGTAAAAAAGGTGCCGGCACTGGCGGTGGCGTACTTGGCACCTGCCATGAACCCAGCCTTTGCCATGGAAAAGCGACGCTCTACAGAGCCTGTTTTTACCCGTTTTACTGTTTTTCGTGTCATCGGCGCGGAAACTCCATTTGCCATCCTGCATGCCGGTGGCATTCTAGCGGGTAATCCGACACGGGTCATTGTCCAAACTGTTGATCCGGAAAAGGAAAACGTTCCATTGAGTAACGGCCGGGCGGGTAGGGCGCGTTGACAGTGGATACCGGTTCGCAACATTGAGTGTAAGGAAAGCAGGATTATGGCAAGAACCTGGGTTTTGCTGAGGGGACTGGTCCGCGAGCAAAAGCATTGGGAGGAGTTTCCGGCCCAATTTCAGGCTGCGGTACCCAATGATCGGGTGATTTGTCTGGATTTGCCTGGCAACGGCGTGTTCTATCGCGAGGACAGCCCGACAAGAATTGCGTCTATGGTCGCCCACGCGCGTGAGCAGCTTAGCCGCCAGGGCGAAAGCGGCCCTTACTATCTGGTTGCCCTGTCACTGGGTGCGATGACCGCCGTCCAGTGGCTCAGTCAGGCACCCCACGAAGTGGCGTTTGCAGCCTTGATCAATACCTCTTCCAGCCGGTTTAGCCCGTTTTGGCGCCGACTGCGTCCAGGGAATTACGCCAGACTGATCCGTGAAGGCATTGTCAGTCGTGACCGGGTGCGAAAGGAAAAGGCCATTCTCGAAATTACCTCAAACCTGCGTGACACCGCATGGCTACACAAGCTGGCAGAGCGTTGGGCTGACTATGCGCGGTTGCAGCCAGTCTCGGTGCGTAACAGCTTGCGTCAGCTACTCGCCGCCATGCGCTTTCAGGCGCCTGCCGCGCTGCCAGACAATGTCCCTGTGATCATGGTAAGCGGGGAAGGGGACCGACTGGTGCACCCGAGCTGCTCACGGCGGATGGCGGCGGCCTGGCAGTTACCTCTTCGAATTCATCCGGAAGCCGGGCATGACCTGCCTCTGGATGCACCGCAGTGGTTAATCAATACGCTCCTCGAAGGGGTAACAGAAACGCGCAATTAGTGTATTGACCGTCCGGGCTAGTCATTTTACCTTAGGGTTAGAACTCGCGAGTTCTCAAAACAATAAAGACGAGAGGTAAACATGGCTACGCCTCAGGAGTTGGCCCGCTTTCAGCGCGGTCCGCAGAACCCCCAGGAACGCGTGTGGTGGGATCGGTATTCCCACAAGAATCTGGATCGCTGGCGTCAGATACAGGATCCTTTGGCGGACCGTTGTGCCGCCCAGATCAAGTTTACCCGNCCCTCCGGNCTNCTGGAGGAAGTNGAGCGNCGTGCNGCCAGCGAAGGCGGNGATTTTCAGGCGTTTCTNGACCACTGCCATGCGGTGCCCCACTGGGTNGANTTCGANGAGATGGANCTCGGTCGGCGNATGTACCGNCGCAACGGCGCGCTCCAGGGNCTGGTNNTGATGTGTTCAAGCCTGGTAGANGGCTATGCGCATAACAAACCCTCNCAAGTCNTGGTTGCCACCGGACGNCTGCAGAAAGACGTATCGCGTCGNATCTATGAGACNGGNCAGATGNTGCACAATATTGTCGGGGATGANGGGNTNCGCCCNGGNGGNCTGGGGCACCGGACCCTGATGGAAGTGCGTCTGCTGCACGCGGCGGTTCGNCAGTTTCTNCGCAATAACCCNCGTTGGGATGTNGAAAAGTACGACATGCCCATCAACCAGGAAGACATGGCGGGCACCATCCTTGAGTTCGATTTCATGGTGGTTCGGGGNCTGAAGCGACTGGGTGTCAATATCAGCCGTCGCGAGCATGAATCCATGCATTACTTCTGGCGNTANGCCGGTTATTTGCTTGGNGTCGANGANTCCTTGCTCACNACNACNCTGGANGAGCAAGAGATCATGGCNCTGCAGCTNACCTCNCACCTTTACGATCCGACACCGGATAGTGAATCACTGGCNAAGGCCTTGCTGAAAGACATGTCCAACAAGGCNCCGTTCAATCTGTCCTANGANGTNTTGCTGGCATTCAGTCGTTACCTGATTGGAGACAAGGTCGCCGATGACCTGAACATTTACAGCTCGGTTTCCGCAGGCACAGCGGTACGTGTGGTGAAAACGGCGATTCGGGCAGCCAGTTTTGGTATGCGCATGCTNCCNGACCCGGCNAAACGGGCNGTGGAAGGCTTTAATCACACCCTGGGCCGNCGTACNNTGCAGGCAGGANTGGGTGGCAATCCCGCNCGNTGGGGCTTTAAGGCGCTTGCTTGAGTTGATGGGTTGAAACAGCAATAAAAAAAGCGGCTATAAGCCGCTTTTTTTATTGCTNCAGGTGGTCGGCANGCGCCTGAGTCACCCTTTNCGNGCGACCTGTTTGTCACGAATCAAGTCCATCAAGTCGACNAGAATNTCACCGGTTTCACGGACGTAGGGGTCATCATCGATGGCTTCATCGTGGCTNTCCGGGTCCAGTGCTCGCTGTTCTTCNAGGTCACGCAGGGCCTTGATGCTATCCAGCGGATCTTCGCCACGGGAATCCCTGCGACGGTTTTCGATNGCCAGTCGCTCAGCGTCNAAGGCNTGTTGCTGGCTGGTCCGCTGNTCCATGTTCAGTGACAGGGTCTCGCGGTTGCGGTTCTTGTCCAGCAATGCCCGCAGGGACAANACATAAANGAACTCGGGATCCTGTTCGGTACGCTCGACATGACGCTCACGCAACATCGGCAGGTANGGCACCATGTCNCTNACACGCTGGTATTTGGCNGAGCTGATTTCATCCCAGGGCAGGGCATTTGGCAGGGAGCTCTCGCCNACNTCTTTCTTGTCGACCAGCGANGGCATATCCACATCCGGCACGATGCCCAGNTTCTGGTTGCTGGAACCGGANACCCGGTAGAACTTGGCATTGGTCATCTTNAGCTTGCCGTGATTCAGGTCCAGCAGNGTTTGTACNGTGCCCTTGCCNTAGGTCTGATCACCGACAATCAGGGCNCGNCCGTAATCCTGCATGGCACCAGCNAAAATTTCNGANGCNGANGCACTNTAGCGATTNACCATGACNGCCATGGGGCCGGCGTACAANACCCCCGGGAATTTNTCGGCTTCGACGCTGACNCGACCACTGGATTCACGCACCTGCACGGTNGGTCCNCGGTTGATGAACANGCTCACCAGNTTGTTGACTTCCAGCAGCGAGCCNCCACCGTTGTTGCGCAGGTCGATCACNANNCCATCGATGTTTTCCTTGCGNAGCTCGACCAGCAGTTTGGCNACGTCNCTGGTGGTACTGGTGTAATCCGGGTCNCCACGGTGGAAGGCCGCAAAATCCAGGTAGAACGCCGGNATTTCGATCACACCGAGTTTGTGCGNTTCGCCATCACGNTCAATGGTGATGATGTCCTTCTTGGCTGCTTGCTCTTCCANCACCACNTTGTTGCGGACAATGCTGATGACGCGGGTATCGTGCTCGCTGGCACTGCCAGCCGGGATAATTTCCAGATTGACCTTGGTGCCCTTGGGGCCACGAATCTGGTCGACCACTTCATCCAGACGCAGACCAATCACGGGGGCGGGCTCTTCGTCTTCCTGGCCCACCCCCACAATGCGGTCGGCAGGCTTCAGCTGGCCACTCTTGGCGGCAGGGCCGGCCGGCACCAGACGGACCACTTTGGTATAGCCATCTTCGTATTGCAGCACGGCACCAATGCCCTCGAGGGAGCGGCTCATGCTGATATCGAAGTTCTCTGAGTTATGCGGGGTGAAATAGGTGGTGTGTGGATCAAAGGTCTGTGTCAGCGCATTCATGTAGACCTGAAAGACATCTTCCGGCGTGTTCTGGCGAATGCGTTTGAGCTGGCTTTCATAACGACGGGTAAGGCGAGTCTTGATGTCCTCGTCTTCTGCTTCGTTAAGACGCATGGAAAGCACGGCATTCTTGAACTGTCGCAGCCAGATATCATCCAGCGCGGCCATGTCCTTGGCCCAGGCGGCATCTTCACGGCTTACCTGAACCACGTCTTCGCCTTCAAAGTCGAGATTGTCCAGATCCTTGTCGACCATGGCCAGCATGCCTTCGAGACGAGATTCAAGGCGGCTTTGAAAACGATTAAAGATGGTATAGCCGGCTTCCAGCCCCCCTTTACGTAGCTGGTCGTCCAGGCTGTCACGGTATTTTTCGAACTCGTCGATATCAGACTGCACGAAGTACAAACGATTGGGGTCGAGATCCTTGAGATATTGATCAAGGACCTTGCTGGACAGGGCATCATTGAAGTCCAGGCGCCGGTAGTGGTACTTGAGCTTGTCAGCGATTTCTTCGGCAGCATCAATCTGCTCATCGGTGGGCTTCAGCTTGCCCTCGACCGGCGCGGGATCGTTGCGCAGGGCGCCTACCGATTGAAGCGCACCACCCAGTAGCAGGACAGCCAGTGCGACGGGAAACAGCTTGCGGAATTGAACCATGCGTTTTCTCAACGGTTAATCCGTGGTTTGATGACTTTTCCGCAACCGGGCGTTGCTGTATTGCGGAGCCGGATCTTGACGATACCAGACTTTGGTGTACAGAAAGTCGCCAACACACTAATTTTCATACATTTATACATAGACCCTAGCGCACGGGGGAAGGTTTGCACAGACTCTTTAGCCTGTTTTTCCTAACGGGTATCGCCGGGGCGGTAATTCAGCTCATTTCCGGAGATATGGAGGCGCCAGGGCGTCTTGTCAATGCTCTCTGGCAGGCAGCGGATCTGGCCGTGGAGGTGTCGCTCGGCCTGATCGGGGTGCTGGCCCTGTGGAGTGGCCTGTTTCGTCTGGCGGAGGCGAGCCGGCTTGCCGATCAACTTTCCAGCCGGATCAGTCCGGTATTTCGCCGTCTTATGCCAGAGATTGAGCGCAACCCTGCCGCGACCGCACCAGTCTCCATGAATCTCGCCGCCAACATGCTGGGGCTGGATAACGCCGCGACCCCTCTTGGCCTGAAGGCCATGGAGCAACTCCAAAAGACCAATCGTCAGCCCGCCGTAGCCAGTGACAGCATGATCATGTTCCTGGTGCTGAACACCTCTTCGGTCACGCTGGTACCGGTGACGGTGCTGCTGTTCAGGGCGCAACAGGGAGCCGCGGATCCTGCTGCGGTCTACCTTCCCTTGCTGATGGCGACCACCATTTCGACCTTTGCCGGTGTCTGGCTGACCGCAAGACTTCAGCGCATTCCGCTGAGAGATCCGGTATTACTCGGGGTTGCAGGCGTCTGGATCGGCCTGTTGGCCTTGCTTGGGGTGGTGGTCTGGCAGTCCCCGCCGGAACTGGCCAATACATTATCAAGCCTGCTGGGTAACGGCATATTACTGTTGGTGCTGCTGGGCTTTTTTGTCGCCGCCTGGCGTACCCGTGTGGATAGCTACGATGTCTTTGTGGAAGGGGCGAAAGACGGCTTCACCACGGCGGTCCGACTGATTCCCTACCTGGTGGCCATGTTGGCCGCCATTGCCATGCTGCGTGCCGGTGGTGTGCTTGAACTGCTGTTCAATGGCATCCGTTTCGGGGTGGGCGCACTCGGACTGGATACCCGCTTTGTGGATGCCTTGCCCGTGGCCTTGTTGAAGCCGTTGAGTGGCTCCGGTGCCAGAGCGGCCATGATTGATGTCATGCAAACCCATGGCGTTGATTCTCTGGCGGGCAGAATGGCGGCGGTGATGCAGGGCTCCACCGAAACCACGTTTTATGTCCTTGCCGTGTATTTCGGCAGCGTGGGAATCCGGGATTTCCGTTACGCACTCTGGTGTGGGTTGTTTGCCGATGCAGCAGGCCTGCTTGCCGCTATCCTTATCAGCTATGCGTTCTGGGGGTAATCCACCTGAATGTCAGGTTAATCCGCGAGCCGTTGGCGTGTGCGCGGCGGGGCAGGGCATGGTGATAACGGTGTTGCACCGCCGGGCTCATCAGCAATAGGGAATTGTGGGGCAGAGTCAGCGACAGGCACTGGCGGCCGGCGGGTTTTGGCCGAAACACAAAGTCTCGGGGCTCGCCGAGACTCAGTGACGCAATCCAGGGCTCAGGCCCCAGCTCGAGTTCGTCATCACTGTGATAGCCCATGGAGTCTTGTCCGTCACGGTACCAGTTGCATAACACGCTGTTGTAGTCATGCCGGGTCAGGTGTTCCACCTGCCGCAGGACGGGTTCCAGGCAATCCGGCCAGCCCTGGGCTTCTTCTTCAAGCCCCGAATACCGATACCGGATTCCGGCAGCGCCTTGCCAGCTTGTCAGTCTGGGCGTCAGGTGACGTTTGCCGTAAACCGTCACCGTGGGTTGTCGCCAGGGCAGCTGTTCACAGAGCCGCTCGAGCAATCCGTCGAGGAGCTCGGGTTGCAGGGCATCACGCCACAGCCACAGGGGGGCGTGTTCGTCCAGATGATAGGGCTCGACGTTGATATCGGCATCGTTGACAGGGGTGCGCATGGTATCTTAGATATCGCTGCTGGCGTCTTGCCAGTGATGATGATCAGGGAGACATCATGCTGCAAATTTATCGCATTGAGAACGGTGTGCTGCGCGAGAAAGCCACCGACGACATACTGCCCGTGCTGGCCGAAGAAGCCAGCTGGATTGACCTTGAAGAGCCTGATGAGGCCGAGCGGAACCAGGTTCAGCAGTTCTTCAAGGATGAAATGCCAGACTCTGACGACATGGAAGAAATCGAGTCATCGGCACGCTATTTCAGTGACGAGCAGGGTCTGCATGTCCACTCGCTGTTTCTTTTCCAGTCCGAGGGCAGGGTGCGCACCTCCACCGTCGCCTTCGTCGTTCAGGCTGAACGTCTGCTTTCGTTTCGGGATACCAAGCTGGCAGATTTTCGCCTGCTGAGGCTGCGAATTCGCCGGGGCTGGGTCAAGGTCAAACAGCCGATGGATATCCTGCTGAGCATCCTCGACCAAAAGGTGGAGAACCTTGCCGATGCCATTGAAGACGTGCACCGGGATCTGGAGCAGGTTGGCTACAGTGTGCTGGAGGAAGAAAACGGCGAGCTGGATCAGGACATCGAGCGACTGGCACGGCTGGAGGATACCAACGGGAAAATCCGTTTGTGCCTGATGGATACCCAACGTTCGATTTCATTCATCCAACGTTATGTCCGTGCCGACAAGCAGAGTCGACGCACCTGCGCCGAGATCCAGCATGATCTCGATACCCTGATGTCGCACACCACCTTCCTGTTCGACAAGATCAACTTCCTGATGGATGCCGCCCAGGGCTTTATCAACATCCAGCAGAACCAGATCATCAAGATCTTTTCCATTGCCGCAGTGGTGTTTCTGCCGCCGACGATGATTGCCAGCATCTACGGCATGAATTTCCAGTTGATGCCCGAGCTCGCACTCGATTTCGGTTATCCCATGGCGATCGGGCTGATGATTCTCTCGGGGATGGCGCCGTATTGGTATTTCAAGCGGAAGGGGTGGCTGTGAAGAGCAGTGAATAGTTAACAGTGAATAGTGAATAGCGGGAAACATTGCGTCGCGGGTCGGGATGGAAGGTTTCAGCTGCGGCAGGAGGGTGTTTTACGGTAGGGGAGCCACCCTTGTGGGCCATGAGCTGGCGGCCTGTCGGCTGATTGAATAGTTAGTGATTCGACTAAATGCGAAAACTCCTCATGTCTGTGGGGGCTTTGTCTCTCTTTCCTCGTTACTCGCTTCTTTGCCAGCCGGATTCTGTTTCACGGGCCTTGCCGTCTTCGGCCAGTTTGATCAGGTGGGCGTGGAGGGAGAATTGGGCGACGCCGTGGAGAAAGACCGGTACGTCGTCGTAGACGGCTTTGACCAGTTCTGCCAGTGGAGACGGGGAGGGGGGGAGCTTGTCGTACACTTTGTCTTCGCGCTTCTGGCGATGAGCCAGGGTCTGCGCCAAAGACTCGTCGGGGTTGGCGATAACATCGCCGTGCCCCGGAGCCATCAGGGTGATGCCCCGGCCCATGAGTTTTTTCAAAGACGCAAAATACGCCTGCATGGAGCCGGAGGGCGGGGCGATGACCACGGTGGACCCCTGAATCAGGTGATCACCAGTGAACAATAGCCCTTCATCGGTGAGATAGCACAGATGGTTGTTCACGTGTCCCGGGGTCTCAATCACCGATAAACCCACACCGCCGCAATCGACCACATCCCCTTCGCGTAAAACCTGATCCGCTTGCCAGGTCTCGTCTTGCAAACCGTCATCGGGGACAAAGGGGCCAAGGCAACGCGCCCCGGTGGCGGCCACGATGGCGAGGGCGCCGGGGGAATGATCCCGGTGAGTATGGGTCACGATGACCTGGTTGATGGGTTTGCCCAATTCACGGGCCGCTGCCAGCAAGGCCTTCAGGTGTTCCTGATCCACGGGGCCGGGATCAATCACCGTGAGCGCATCACGCCCATACAGGTAGCTGTTGGTGCCGGGCCCGGTCATCATGCCGGGGTTACGGCCCAATACGCGCCAGGTATGTTCACCGATGGGGGTGGGATTGCCCGGGATCAGAGAGGCCATACAGACTCCAGGGTGTCAGGAACGCGAATTGTGACGATTCTCACACCATCTTGCCAGTATTGCTCAGCGCGAAGACGGATAAACCAGCCGTGCAACTGGCCGTAACTGCCAGCGATCAACGGTTTCCTGGTCAGGTGGATGCCGGCTAACCACTGCAAACGGGTACTGCCGGCCGGCAGGAACGTACATCTGCAGACGTTGCTGTTCCTGATACACCACCCGGCACTCACCCTCGGTCGGGCAATCCAGGGCCTGTATCTGCACATCAACGGCAGCGAGGTCCAGTTCGCCGGCGTTGGTCAGTGTGCCGCTGAGGCGCACGCCTGATTCTGACTGACGAATATCACTAACCGCCACCTCAAGCCCTTCCGGTGCCAGCAGAACCTGGTCGTTGGCGCTTTCCCGAAACATGCCATACAGCAGGCCACTCAGACCAACAACCACTGCTACCACGGTTATCAGAAAGGCTCGCCGGCCCCATTGCCAGCTGCCCCAAAGCAGCACAATCACAGCGATAACCACGGCAAATAGCAGTAATAGGCGCATTTATCCTCCAGAATGCAGACCTTCGTTCCTCTGATTCATATAATTCCCACAGCGACATGTAAAGGAGAAGGTCATGCTGATTGTGGTTTCCCCGGCAAAAACCCTGGATTACGAAAGTCCGTTGCCGGCACTCAAGACGACCCAGCCGCGCTTGCTGGACGACAGTGAAGTGCTGATTGAACGCGCCAGAGCGCTTTCTCCGGCGGATGTGGGAAGCCTGATGAAGGTCAGTGACAAAATCGCTCATCTCAATGTGGAGCGCTTCGCCCAATGGCAACGTCCGTTCAACAAGAAGAATGCCCGCCCGGCGGCATTTGCCTTCAAGGGCGATGTCTACACGGGGCTTGAGATTGAAACCTTTACCGACAAGCAGCTGGAACGTGCCCAGGATTCGTTTCGGATGCTGTCTGGTCTCTACGGCGTGCTTCGCCCCCTGGATCTGATGCAGCCCTATCGTCTGGAGATGGGAACACGTCTGGACAACGCCCGCGGCAAAGATCTCTACGCATTCTGGGGCGATATTATTACCGATCAGCTGAACCGGGACATGAAAGCCCTGAAAACTGATGTGCTGGTCAACCTTGCATCCAACGAGTATTTCAAATCGGTCAACAAGAAAGCCTTGAACGGGCGAATCGTGGAGCCGGTCTTTCAGGATGAGAAGAACGGAAAATACAAGGTCATCAGCTTTTACGCGAAAAAAGCGCGCGGCATGATGGCCGCCTGGATCCTCAAGAAGGGCATCAAGGACCCGGGCAAGCTGGTCAATTTCGATGTGGCAGGCTATCGCTACAGCGAGGCAGACTCAACCGCAGACAAACCGGTATTCCGCAGGGCAGAACAGTAGTCCCTGTCCCCGGTGCCATACCTGCATGGCACCGGTTATTCCACCCAGGGGGATTCGAACCGGTCAGGTTTGATGACCAGCACATCACTTCTGGCTCGGGTAATCACGGTTTCTGCCGTTGACCCGAGCAGCATTCGCTCGGCCAGATTGCGGCGCACCGTCCCCACCACCAACACATCGATCTGATTCGCTTCACAGTGCCGGGCAAGGGCATCGGCCACTGGCCCTTCCAGCAGGCTAACAGACTCGCTGTCGAGGCCCTGTGACCGGGCGTATTCCAGGAATCGTTGTTGATGGTGCGTTTTGAGCGACTCAAGGGTCGCTGCATAGTCAGGCACCCCCTCAGCCACCAACATCACCAAGCTGTCATCCACACCATCCATCACATGGCACGCTTGCAGTTTGCCATTCAGTGATTGGGTGAGGGTGCGAGCCTGGGTGAGCAATGTGTTCGCCAGAGGCGCGGCATCATCATCCTGCTCACCGGGGTCCAGCGCGACCAGCCACTGCGGGGACTGCTGCCAAGCTTCGCTGTGTACACAAAGTACAGGGCAGGGGGCTTTTCGAATTAACTGCCAGTCCCTGGGGGTAAAAACGTGCCGCTTCAGCCCGCTTTCCTGGCTGGTATGCACAACCAGAAGGTCCGGTGAAAGGCGCAGAATTTCGGTGCGCAGGGCATCCATTTCGCGTCTCGCCCACACAATGGCGAGGGCAACAGGGTATTCACCAGCCAAGCCCTGAATGCGCTGACGCCAGGCATGGGTTATCTGGCTTTTGGCGGCATTGAAGCGTTCTTCATCCAGCCCGACGGCTCGGGCCATGGGGCCGGAATAGGCATTCACCAAGACCGTCACAGAACTGCCAAGGCTGGCGGCCATGGCAAGGCCTTTGTCCAGCGCCGGTTGTGACGCTTTCAAGTCAGGATCAAGAATAACGAGCAGGTTGTGGCTCACAAATGAATCTCCACGGTATCCGTGTCAGGGGCGTTGCCGCACAAGCTGGCACGATCGAGAATATCAATGTCGCGCCCGGAAACCTGAAGCCAGCCTTTCTGCTGGAAGCGGGTAAAGATCCGGCTGACGGTTTCCACTGCGAGCCCAAGATAATTGGCAATGTCGTAACGGGACATGGGCAAGCGGAAGGATTCACTGCTCAGGCCGCGCCGATGATGCCTGGCGGACAGGGAGAGCAGCAGCGAGGCCACACGGTCGTCTGCACTTTTCTTGCTTAACAACATGTGAAGTTCGCGGTCAGCACGGATTTCGTCACTCATCAGACTGAAAAAATGGTGCTGCAGGGTAGGAATCTGCTGTGACAGATTTTCCAGCTGTGTGAAGGGAATCTCACAGACGGTTGCGGTTTCCAGTGCCTTGGCATTAGAGACATGATGTGCCGTGCTGATACCGTCCATGCCCAGCACCTCTCCGGGCATATAGAAACCGGTAACCTGTTCCTCGCCATCCTGGCTAACAACATAGGTCTTGATCGCCCCGGAGCGCACAGCAAATACCGATTCGAAGCTGTCAGAAGCTCGGTACAGGTGCTCTCCTCGTTTGAGCGGGCGACCGCGGCGAATGATATTGTCGAGCTGATCCATTTGCGCGGGCGCGACAGCAAGCGGCAAGCAAACGGGGCTCAAGCTGCAATCATTACAGGAAACGTGTTGAGACACGGTGACATCCTTTGTTCTGCGACAGACGGGTTCACGCGCGCGAAGCGCGGAGCAAATGACTGACTCTGGTTCAGATTATACGACTAAAGCCTTTGGTTTGCCTGTTAGTCAAGTAGGAGTCGAACGGTTGTACCAGCGCACGACTGACCAGCCGTCCCTGTTCGGTGATTAGCAATGCGTCGTCGTTAAACACCACTAGTCCCTGGTCGGCGAAATCGCGCCACTGGATCATGGCATCGGCAAAGGTGTCCTGGAAACTGATCGCCCATTGTTGCTCAAAGGCCCGAATATCCAGCCGCAGATCGCACAGGAGTTTCATGATGATGTCGCGCCGAATAAGGTCAGCCTTGTCCAGCTGATAGCCTTTGTGGTGCGGTAATCGATCCTGCTCCACGGCGGCTTGCCAGTCGCCTAGCACTTTATGATTCTGCACATACAGGCTTCCTATCTGGCTGATTGCACTCACGCCCATTCCCAGCAGATCCGCATCGCCGTGCAGCGTATAGCCCTGAAAATTTCTGTGCAGCAGTCCATTACGCTGTGCCACAGCCATTTCATCAGACTCAAGGGCAAAGTGGTCCATGCCGATGAAGCGATATCCCGCCTGCTGCAACATCCGCCCGGCACGGACATACATCCGAATCTTTTCGGTAGGTGAAGGCAGGGCGGCTTCGTCTATCTGGCGCTGAATCTTGAATCGGTCCGGCAGATGGGCATAGCCATAGACAGAGATGCGCTCCGGCTTGAGATAAATCAGCTGCTCAAGGGTTCGTGCCATGGTCATTTCGGTTTGCCAGGGCAATCCGGAGATCAGGTCTACATTGATGGACTTGAATCCGAAATCTCGGGCCCAGCCGAGGGTGTCACGAATCATTTCAAAGGACTGAACACGGTTAACCGCCTGTTGAACCAGCGGGTTCAAATCCTGCACACCCAGACTCAAACGGTTAAACCCCAAGCCTCGGAGTAGACCCAGGCGGGCACGGTCTACTGTGCGGGGATCAACTTCAATGGCATAGTCGCCACGGTCGTCCTCGCGCAAGTTGAAATGCCTGGCCAGGTCATACACCAGCTCGGTGATTTGGGCATCGCTCAAATAGGTTGGCGTGCCGCCACCCCAATGCAGTTGGGTGACCTGACGTCGTTTGTCCACATGGCTGGCGAGCAGGTGGATTTCCTTCTTGAGATTCTGCAGGTAAGTGCCGGCCAGTGCCCGGTCTGCGGTGATAATGCGATTGCAGGCGCAGTAGTAGCAAACATGGCGGCAGAAGGGCACATGGGCGTAGAGCGACAGCGGCCGCCGGGCCTGATTGCTGTCGTCCATCGCCCGAGAGAAGGCATCATTGGGGATGTTCTCGTGGAACATGGGTGCCGTGGGGTACGAGGTGTAGCGAGGCCCCGGGCCCCCGTAACGGCCAACCAGCGCTTCGTTCCAGTCTTGCATTTTGGCTGTCTCCCGTGTGTATACCGCTATTATCCAAGGCCGGGAGAGCGCCAATCTTGATCTGGATCAATGTCTGTGCGAATGGTGTTCGGGGGCTGTTTCCCCATGTATCTCGCCATGAGGAGCGGGGGAGGCATGATGATGGACAGCATCCCGCATTTGCCAGGCAAGCAGGAAAAACGCCACAGAAAGCGACAAGGTAAGGAAGAGGGCCAGACGACGAGCCACAGGGCTTCGCAGTAACGCGAGTCGTGATGCCACCACCCCGCTGGCGGCCACCGGCATCACCGTGACAGCCCCGAAAGCCAGCATGATGCACAGCCCGGTCAACGCGGTACCGGACGTCGCCGCCAGGGCCAGTGCCGTATACACCAACCCACAGGGCAGCAGCCCCCAGACAACACCCAACAGCCAGGCCTTGTGGATTCTGTCGATGGGCATCAATAAGCGGGTGACGGGCTGTATCCGGTTCCATATCTGCTTGCCTGCCAGCTCCAGCCCCATCAATAACCCGCCCTTGCCCGCCAGATGGACTGCAAGAAAGGCCATCAAGGTTCCGGCCAGTGCCAGCCCCAGGGCCATTCCCGGTGCAGGCAACACTGCCAGCAGTCGCCCGCCGAGGGCCCCGGCGGCGGCACCCAACAGTCCGTATGTGGTCAACCTGCCGGCGCCAAATAACAATTGCCAGCCCCACAGGCGCTTACCTTGCCGGCGCGATTCCGGCACCGCAAAGCTGAGAGCGGCGCTAATGCCGCCGCACATGCCTGCACAGTGTGCCGCGCCCCCCAGGGCGATAAGCATGGCGGCAGCGATCAGGCCGGGAAACGCTTCACTGATCATGATCGTTGCTGTCTCTGTGCTCACGACTCGATGACGGTTTCTTGCGTTGTTCACGATCGTCGAACACGACTCGCCAGGAGGCGTTATCTAGATCATCAAACTGATCCTTGCGCAGCGCCCAGAACAACGCCGCGATGGCGCCAGCCAGAAAGAGCAGGGCCAGGGGGATCAGGAAGATCACAATTTCCATCGGGTAATCCTCGATGCATTCAGGGTGACCAACAGCGAACTGGCTGACATACCAATAGCCGCCGCCCAGGGAGGAATCAGCCCGGCCACCGCAAAGGGGACCGCCAGCAAGTTATACAGTAGCGCCCAGCCCAGATTCTGACGAACCAATCGCTGGCAGGCGGCCGCCAGAGGGGCCAGACGAGGTAGCGCGGCCAAGGAGTCATCGAGCAGAAAGATGCCCGCCGCTCGCTGTGCCAGGCTGGTAGCATTACCGGTGGCCACCGAGGCGGTGGCGGCAAGCATGGCCCCTGCATCGTTAATCCCGTCACCCACCATCATCTGCGGGTCCTGTCTTTCCAGAGCCTGCACCCACTGCTGTTTTTCCTGCGGAGTCTGCTGGGCCCGCCACTCGTAAATGGGGAGCCGGCTGGCCACATGAGCTGCCGCATCCGGGTTGTCGCCAGTGGCCATGCGCACCACCAGTCCTTGTATCGACAGGGCATTAAGAACGGTGGTGGCTTCCGGACGCACGCTGTCTTCGAGCCACAGGCACAATGACAACCGCTCCGCCTGATAAAGGCCCAGACAGGTGGCGCCGTCTTTTGCCTTATCCGGCAAGCCGGTGATCCGCCACGGCAGGCCATGGCGATGACCGTTTACACCGTGATGATCTGCCTGGATCGCTGTGACATCTGGGTCACGGGGACATTGCTGGAACGGCCCCGCTAACGGGTGGGGATTCTGCCATTCAAGGGCTGCCGCAATGGCCAGCAACTGCTCATCATTGAAGTCATCCCGATATCGCTCCAGCTGACTGATCTGGAAGCGTCCTGCGGTGAGCGTGCCAGTCTTGTCCAGCATTACCCCCTTCAACCGGGTAAGCGACAGGAATTGGCGGGGAGAAGCGATCAGCACGCCTTGTCGCAAGGCGGTGCCGAGTGTGGCGGACAGGGTTAACGGCACTGCCAGCGCCAACGCACAGGGGCAGGTGATGACCAGCACAGCCAGGGTGTGTTCGAACGCTTGGGCCGGGCCTGCTGACCAGTGCCATGCGAGGGTGGTACCCGCAAGGCACAGGACGGCCAATGTGAACAGAGGCGCAATGCGTTGCCAGTCGCGCACCACGGTAATCCGTTCTTGCCGGGCCCGTTCGACTTGCTCGCCTATTTTTGCCACCAGGCTGCTGGATGGCGGCCCAAGGGCTTGCAGGACCACATTCCCTTCCACCAGGCGGCTACCAGCATGGACCGTGGCGCCGGAGCAGAGGCTACGGGGTACCGATTCGCCCGTCAGGGCGGCTTCATCGAATGCCCCCTGACCTTGCTGAATGATTCCGTCACACGGCACGGTTTCGCCCTGATGCAACATCAGGGGCATTCCCGCAACAATTTGACGGGTGCTGATCCAGGGATTTTCCAGGCTGTCATCGTGGCGGCGAACGGCCACCGGCAGGGTTTCCTCCAGCTGATGCCAGGCCCCGTGAATCGCTTGCCGTTGTCGCTGTTCAAGCCAGCGGCTGGCAAGAAGGAAAAAGACGAACATGGCGGCAGAATCAAAATAGACATGGCGGCCGCCCATGACCATGACCGCAATACTGCCAGCCCAGGCCAGCAACAATGCCAGTGCAATGGGGACATCCATGGTCAGGGTGGCGCCCCTTAGCCCGCGGATCGCACCCTGAAAAAACGGCCAACCGGCATAAAACACCACAGGTGTGGCCACGACCAGGCTGGCGATTCGAAAGACACTTTCATAAATGGCATCACTGCCGTCAAACACCCCGATATATAGGGCGGTGGAGTACATCATGGCCTGCATTGCGCCAAGGCCGGCCAAAGCCAGACGCCCCACAAGGCGCCGTTGCTCCTGCTTTCTCGCCTGTTGCTCATGGGGTGAATTGGGCAAGGAAATGCCATAACCCAATCGCATCACCCGACGCGCGGTGTCTTCGATCTGTGCCGGGCCGAGATAGTCGATGCTCAGTGTCATGCCGGCCAGATTGACGCTGGCGGAGTTTACGCCGGGTTGCTCGCGGAGGGCTTTTTCGATTAACCAGCTGCACGCCGCGCAGGTCAGGCAAGATAACTGCACCCGAATTCGCTGCCCCTCAGGGGTGTTTTTCAGGTGCGGGTTAACCAGTTCCGGTACCGAAAACAGGGCCAGGTTTAACGCCATGCGGTGGTCATCAGGCACCGGTGCGGCGCTTTCGCGTACACGATAATAGTCGTCCAGTCCGAGTCCGTAGACGGTTTCGATCGCTGCTGCGCAGCCGGGGCAGCAGGCTGGCCGGCTGCCTTCCGGGGTCCTTGCCACGAAGGTGTCGGGTGGGGCTGGGTTGCTGCAATGCCAGCAGGTGGTGTCCGTCATGAAGCAGGTACATGCCCCAGCTGCAGCGTACCGTCACCGGTAATGACGGTCTGATACAGGCGCCAATGCCCGCCGCTGGCGGTTACCGTTGCCTTGCGACGCCCGTCTGCAGGCAATACACCATCGGCACGGTAATGGTTGCTGTCGACTTGAAACAACTCAATGGTGGTATCGCGGTCTGCCAGGGTCGGGTGGCGCAGGGTCACGGTGATATTTTCCGGCAGGGGAATGGCCGTCTCGCTGACAAGCCGGGCCTGGATGCCTGCACCCACCTGTGACAACTCAAGTCCGATACCCAGCCGCGCAGCGAGATGTTCCTGCTCCATGGAGCGGTTAATACCCCGGCCTTCCTTGTACCACTCATCCACCACGGGTGAATCGGCATTCACAATGGCAATGTAGAGTGTCACCAGTCCGGCAACCACCGCAGAGGCTGGCAGCAACATCGCCAGCCATAAATAGGGATGGCGGTACCAGGGTTTGTCATCGCCCTGGGGCA
Organism: Alcanivoracaceae bacterium; assembly: GCA_002706085.1. GTDB lineage: Bacteria > Pseudomonadota > Gammaproteobacteria > Pseudomonadales > Alcanivoracaceae > Alcanivorax. Next base: position 33,001 of record PAJO01000027.1, read on the forward strand.
ATGAATCGTGACTCATGACGGTTCTCCACATCGGGGTCATCCAGGGATCTGACGGTGAACCAGATCGCCCCGGATGCCATTTCCACTTCATAAGGATCATAGCTGACCGTTACCGGCAAGGTCAGGGTTTCGCCGCCCTGTAGCGTAAACTCGGTGCGGTTTTCCATGCTGAGCCCGGCAGGGCCTTCCAGCACCAGTTCATACCGTTGCGGGTCCTGGCTTTTGTTGAGAATTTCCAGTCGGTAGATGTTCTCAATCATGCCTGTGCTGGTGGTACGGTAAAGCTGATTTCGATCACGCAGCACGTCCACCTGTAATGGCACGCGGTTGTAAAGACTGACCATGAACAGCGAGGCCATCAGCAGCAACGCGGCGCCATAAGCCAACAGGCGAGGACGCAGGATATGGGATTCCTTGCCCACCAACGCATTGTCAGTGGTGTAACGGATAAGGCCGCGGGGCTTGTGGATGTGGTCCATCACGTCATCGCAGGCATCAATGCAGGCCGCGCAGGTAATACACTCATACTGCAGCCCCTCACGAATATCGATGCCGGTAGGGCAGACCTGCACACACATGCCGCAATCAATGCAGTCACCCAAAGGATCACTTTCTTCTGCCTGTTTTTTCTTCGCGCCGCGGCCGCGGGGTTCGCCCCGTGCTACATCGTAGGAAACAATCAGGGTGTCATCATCAAACATGACACTCTGGAAGCGGGCATAAGGGCACATGTGCAGACAGACCTGCTCGCGCATGAAACCGGCATTGCCGTAGGTCGCTACGGTAAAAAAGCCCACCCAGAATAGCTCCCAGCCGCCCCAGCCAAGGCTGAAGATCCGCAGCGAGAGATCCGTGATCGACGAAAAATAGCCAACAAAAGTCAGCCCGGTGAGAAAGGCCAGCAGCAACCAAAGCACATGCTTGCTGCCGCGGCGGAACAGTTTAGAGGCCGTCCAGGGCGCGTTATCCATCTTGATTCGGCTGTGCCGATCGCCTTCGCACCATTGCTCGATCCACTGAAAAAATCGGGTCCAAGTGGTTTGCGGGCACACGTAGCCGCAGTACACCCGTCCTGCGAGAACGGTAAAGAAGAACAGCGCGAAAGCCGCGATGATCAATGTCCAGGAAAGGAACAGAAAGTCCTGTGGCCAGAACGTCCAGCCGAAGATCCGGAACTGCCGTCCGGGAAGGTCAAACAGCACCGCCTGCTGGCCGTCCCAGCGGGCCCAGGGCAGCAGCAGGTACAGGCCCATGGTGCCAAGAATCGTGACATTGCGAATACTCTGGAAACGGCCCTTGGTGGCCTTAATCTGAATACGCTCGCGTTTGCTGTACAGGCTGACGGCGCCTTCCTTACTGGCGTCATGAACCTCAATGCGTTGGCGATCGGACATGGCTGACCTCCACCCTGGAGATATGGCTGTGTAATTTCCATTCTGCCGCAGGTCACTGTGGGTGACACTGCGACAGATTGTCCAAGCGGGGCTGATGCCGCCGCATTCAGGGCGTCGTGGTGTTATCAGCGTCCGCGCGGTGAGACAGGTTGTACACGTAGGCAGCAATCACATGAATTCGCTCTTTACTGAGCAGGCTTTCATGGGCCGGCATGTGACCGCTACGGCCATGCTTGATCCCGTACTCGATGTCTTCAAGGCGCGGGCCGTAGAGCCAGCTGTTATCGGTCAGATTGGGGGCGCCCAGCATCTGGTTCCCTGATCCATCGGGGCCATGACACGCCGCACACATCATGAACCTGGGCTTGGCCCGCTCGATGGCAGCAGCATTGTCTCCCTTGTTGGCCACATCCGGCCGGCTCAGGCTCTGCACATAAATTGCCATATCGCGAACCGCCTCGTCGGTATTACCGATGGCCGCGGCCATAGGAGGCATTGCTCCCTGACGGCCAGCGGTGATTGAGGTAACGATCTGTTCCGGCGAACCACCATAGAGCCAGGCGTCATCGGTGAGGTTGGGGTACCCCTTGGCACCGCGCGCATCCGAGCCATGGCAAATCGCACAGTTATTGGCGAACAGCCGTCCCCCGACCGCCAGTGCCTCGGGGTAACGGATCAATTCCTCGATGGGGACCTGCGCGTACTGTTCGAACAATGGGCCGGTCTGACGTTCGACAAGCGCGACCTCGCTGTCGTATTGCCCCGAACTGGTCCAACCCAGCACGCCATCAAATTTGCCAAGCCCGGGATAAAGCACCAGATAGACGCAGGCAAAAACCAGGGTGCCGATGAACAGGCCCAACCACCAGCGAGGCAGGGGGGAGTTACGCTCGACAATGCCATCAAAGGAATGCCCTGTGGTTTCCTTGGCGGCTTCTTCTGCCGAGATTGAGTTGTTCCACAGCAGCAGCCCGGCACAGCCAAGCAGGTTGATGACAACAATGACAATAATGAACCAGCTCCAGAAATCGCTCATTGTTCATCCCCCTTCGGTTGGCGCTCGGCATCGAGTGCAATATGGGCGAGTTTTTCGTAGTCCTGTTTGCGGCTGGGGCGGTAGACCCAGAAGGTCATCGCCATGAAGGCCACAAAGAAGACCAGCGTAAACAAGGCGTGATAGCTCATTGAGTTACCTCCTTGCGCTCGCGACCCAGGGAAAGCAGATACGCGACCAGGGCATCCTCTTCGGTTGCCTCAGACCACTCACCGTTGGTGAACCTTTCGACCTGCTCGGCAATGCCTTCGTCGGTGTAGGGGACGCCGAAGGTGTTCTTGAACAGGCGCAACTTACGCTCGGTGTGGCTCCAGTCCACTGGCGTGGTTTCCAGCCATGGGTAGGCTGGCATGTTGGACTCAGGGACCACTTGGCGGGGATCGCGCAAATGCTCGCGATGCCACTGTTCTGTGATCGGGCGAATGCCGACATGGGCCAGATCGGGGCCGGTACGCTTCGAGCCCCACAGGAAGGGGTGCTCCCAGACATCTTCACCCGCCACAGAGTAGGGGCCAAAACGCTCGGTTTCCGCACGCAGTGGCCGCACCATCTGGGTATGGCAGACATGGCAGCCTTCACGGATATATATGTCACGCCCTTCCATTTCCAGGGCGCTATAGGGTTCCAGGGTTTCCAGCGGTTCGGTGGTCGCTTTCTGCCAGAACAGCGGGACAATTTCAGCCAGGCCACCGAAACTCACCGCAATCAGGGTAAGCACGATCATCAGACCGACATTCTTTTCTACCACTTCATGTGCATTGGACATGTCGGCTCTCCTCAGGCGGTCTGCAAGACATTGTCGGCGCCGCTGGTATCACGTTCGCCGCGTATGGTTTTGTAGACGTTGACGGCCATCAGGATCATGCCCGCCAGGAAGATGACACCGCCCAGCAGGCGAATGACGTAGAAGGGGTGACGCTCCACCAGTTCCTGAACGAAGTTGTACGTCAGGGTGCCGTCGGTATTCACCGCGCGCCACATCAGCCCCTGCATGATGCCGGAAACCCACATGGATGCGATGTAGAGTACGGTGCCGATGGTGCTCAACCAGAAGTGCGCATTGATCCAGCCCACCGAGTACATCTGTTTGCGGCCAAACAGGCGAGGCACCATCACGTAGGTGGCACCAATGGTGATCATGGCCACCCAGCCCAGTGCGCCGGAATGCACGTGCCCGATGGTCCAGTCGGTGTTATGGCTTAACGCATTGACCGTCTTGATGGACATCATCGGCCCTTCAAAGGTGCTCATGCCGTAGAACGACAGCGCCACAATCATGAAGCGAATGATGGGGTCGGTGCGCAGTTTGTGCCAGGCACCGGACAGGGTCATCATGCCGTTGATCATGCCGCCCCAGCTGGGCGCCAGTAGCACGATGGAAAACACCATGCCCACGGACTGTGCCCAATCGGGCAGGGATGAGTAGTGCAGGTGATGAGGCCCTGCCCACATGTAAACCGCGATCAGGGCCCAGAAGTGGACGATGGACAGGCGGTAGGAGTAGACGGGACGTTGTGCCTGCACCGGAATGTAGTAGTACATCATGCCCAGGAAGCCTGCAGTCAGGAAGAATCCCACGGCATTGTGGCCATACCACCATTGCACCATGGCATCGATGGTGCCGGCATAGACCGAGTAGGACTTCCAGGCAGAGACCGGAATCTCGAGGTTGTTGACCACGTGTAGCAGGGCGATCGCGATGATAAACGCCCCGTAGAACCAGTTTGCAACGTAGATATGGGCTTGCTTGCGTTTCGCGATGGTGCCGAAGAACACAATGGCATAGGACACCCACACCAGCGTGATCAGGATATCGATGGGCCATTCCAGTTCGGCATATTCCTTGGCGCTGGTATAACCCAGCGGCAAGGTGATCGCGGCGGCGACAATCACCACCTGCCAACCCCAGAAGGTAAAGGCGGCGAGCTTGGGGAAGGCCAGAACGGCGTTACAGGTCCGCTGCACCACATAGTAGGAGGTGCCGATCAGGGCCGATCCGCCAAAAGCGAAAATCACAGCGTTGGTGTGAAGCGGTCGCAGGCGCCCAAAACTGAGCCAGGGAACGTTAAAGTTGAGTGCCGGCCAGGCAAGCTGCGCGGCGATGATGACCCCCACCAGCATGCCGACAATACCCCAGACAACCGACATGATGGTGAATTGCTGAACAACCCTGTAATTATAGGGCGGCGAAGCAACAGCGTTTTCCATGTGCGTTTCCTTCCGGTTTGTGCGCCGGCAAATCTAGCAGGCGCGAACGCTTCCCTTTTTGATGTAGATCAACGTGAAGCGATGGCTGCTCACGATTTGATCTGCATGCCTGCAGGTACAGTTATACCCGTAATTTCTTCAGGGGTATATCACCATGCTATTTGGTTCTAACACGTCTGGCGATACACAGTTCGCGTTCCAGCATGGCCAGATTGTCCACGCCATCCCTGTGCCAAGCCTACGCGCATCACTGCACATAGAGCACACACTCTTTGTGGTCAATTTCAGGGCAAACGTCAACCGTCGAAAAGGATGATTTCAGAAAGTTGTGACAGGAGAACGGATAAGTAGTGGGGCGGGGGCAGGAGTGACCCTGAGGCACTCAGGGTCACCAAAGTGATTATGGGTTCAATGCCGTCTGGCGCTTTCCAAGGGCAAGAATCAACGCAGTAAGCGCCGCCAGGAAAGACACCGTGACAATGGCGCTGCCCAACAGCCCGAACAGCACGATGGCCCCGACACCCCGGTACAATTCCGTGCCTTCGCCCGGTATCAGTACCAGCGGTGCCAGGCCGCAGACGGTGGTGATCGTGGTCATGGCGATCGGCCGCAGTCGGGTGGCCACGGCATCACTCACGGACTGGGCGGCAGACAGCCCATTGCGCAAATTGACCGTGGCTTCATGGACGATCAGGATCGGGTTGTTCACAACCGTCCCCATGAGAATCAGGAAACCCAGCATGGTGATCATGTCGAAGGGCTGGCTGATTCCCGCCGCATTCATCAGTGCCAGCCCCAGCAAGCCGCTGGCGATCCCCAGGGGAATGGTCGTCATGATCAGCAGCGGGTAACCCCAGTGCTTGAAGATCGCCACCAACAACAAATACACCAGCAGCAGAGCGACCACATAGTTACCGCTGAGTGACTCCTGGGTGGCCTGCAGCTGATCGCTTGCCCCTGACAGGCTGATGCTGATCGTATCCGGAATGATGCCGTCGTCTCGCAGGCGCTGCACCATGGCGCGGACTTCGCCCACGCCGGTTTCCAGCGGCACACTGCGTGGCGGAATAATGTTGAGTGTTACCGTCCGGCGGCCATTCACACGCCGCACCACGCTGGTGTCCACGGTTTCCTGCAGGTCGGCTAGCGACGACAGGGGCACGGTGGCGCCAATCGGGGTATGCACCGGCAGGCCGGGCAGGGTGGTCAGCGAGGGAGTGGTACCGGTGCGCTGGCTGTAGGCATAAATATCAATCTTGTCATCGCCGAGGAAGAACTCGTCCAGAAAGGCCCCATCGGTGAGCGCCGCCACGGTATAGCCCAGATCCTGGGTGGTAAACCGGACTTCGGTTGCTCGCGACCAGTTGGGACGCACCTCGATAAGCGGCTGGGCCAGTGACAGGCTGGCGGGTTGTGACTGGATGCGCGGGTTCTCGAAAACGGTTTCCGCCTCGCGATAGAGGGTGCGTGCCACCTCATAGATTTCCGCCAGATCCGCACCGGCCACATCCAGCGTCACGCTGCGGGTACCGCCATCATTACTGGAGATGATCGACCCGCGTGCGGCAAAGGCACGCATACCCGGGTATTGACGATACACCCGGGTAATCGCATCCATCATGGGCTCCATGTGGGCGGGATCCATGGGCTCGGCGATGATACGCAGGCCGTCGGCGGCGACCCCCATATTCATGTACTTCAGCGGCGGCATGGGCAGGGTACCGTTATCAAAATCCGCCGGATCTGCCCCTACCATGGGCAGAATTTGTGCCTCCACTTCATCGGCGATGGCAATCATGGTGTCGAGGTTATAGCCGGGTGGGGCGCTCATTGCCGCGAAGGTCTTGGGCTCTTCCCCCTCCGGCAGATACTCCGCCGGCGGTGTCAGCAACACCACGATGGCCGTTGCCGCCAGAATTGTCACGCCCACCGTGGCCAGTTGCCGCGGGCGGGTGGCAGACAGCGCTGCTGCCCAGCCCTGGATGGTTCGCATCCAGCGGCTGTGCTGGCCGTCATGGTTCATCACGGCAGAAAAATCTAGCCGGGCAGAGAGGGTGGGGATGACGGTCATCGCCACCAGCATCGAGACCAGAATCGAGGCAGAGACGGCAATGGCGATATCCGAGTACAGCTGGCCGGCTTCTTCCTGAATAAAGACCACCGGCAGGAACACCAACACCGTGGTCATGGTCGACGCGAACACCGCTGGCCAGACTTTCTGGATGCCGCTTACGGCTGCCTTGAACCGGTCCAGCCCCCGGCGTCGTTCCATCTCGATGCTCTCCAGCACCACAATGGAATTGTCCAGTGTCATCCCAATGGCAAAGGCAATACCCGCCATGGAAATCACATTAATGGTGCGGCCAGCCAACAGCAGGCCAAGAAAAGCCGCAATAGTACAGATGGGAATACCGATCACGCCCACGGCGGTGATGCGTACCGAGCGCAGGAACAGGAACATCACCAGGGTCGCAAAGACCGCGCCGATGCCCAGATTGGTCCACACATTGGCCACCGAGGCTTCCACGTAGCGCACGTCATCGGACATCAGCGTCATGTCCATGCCTGCGGGCTCCAGCACTTCCTGGCGAATCAGTGCGACTTCCTCAAGCATGTCCTGCTTGATATCAATCACGTTGGAGCCGGTTTCCCGTCGCACCGCCAACATGATCACGGCGTTTCCGTTGAAACGGGATATCTGGCGCACCGGGTAGTGGTCCATCACCACGGTCGCCACATCGTCCAGTCGAACCACGGAATCGCCCTGGCGCTGCAGGATCAGATTGTTCAGATCTTCCAGTGAATCAAAGCGGCCCACGGTGCGCAGCAGATAGCGGCGCTTGCCACTGTCCACTTCGCCACCGGACACATCCCGGTTGCGGGTGCGCAGGGCGTCACGCACGTTGACCACCGTGAGGCCAAACTGGGCCAGCGCCTGGGCATCAAGCAGCACCTGAATCTGCCGCTCCGCGCCACCACGCATTTCCACCATGGACACACCCTGAACGCTTTCCATGCGGGCGCGCACTTCGTCATCAATAAAGTCGCGCATCATATCCATATCCAGACCACGGGGATTACCGGGCCGGGGATAGACGCTGAAATACATGAACGAATTGCTGGAGAACGACGACGACAGAATGCGGGGCTGATCGACGGTATCCGGGTAGGCCGGCACCTGGCTTAACGCATTATTTACGCGGATCAGTGCATCAGTAATATCCACCCCGAAAGGGAATTCCAGCTCGATCTCGGCTTCGCCGCTGTAGGCCGTAGCGGTGAGGCGGCGCAAGTTGGGCAGGTTACGAAGGTATTCTTCCTGCTCAATCAGAATTTCCTTTTCCACGTCTTGGGGTGTCGCGCCAGACCAGCGCGTCAGCACCGAAATCGTTCGCACCTCAAGATCAGGAATCATCTGCACGGGAATGCGCAGGGCGGCAAGCACGCCGAGCAGGGTGATGATCAATACGATCACCGTCATCAGGGTGCCATTGCGAACAATCTTCTCGAACATTATTGGGCCACCAGCACAGCATCGCCTTCACGCAGGCTTTCATTGCCGCGTATCACCACCTGATCCCCCTGACGCAAGCCGTCGGTCACGATCACCGGATCGGACTGCCCCGGCCGCACCTTGATGGCCCGGCGCTGCGCGACCAAACCGTGCTCCTCATCCTCAACCGCCAACCATACGGACACATTGCCCTGTACATCACGAAGCAGGGCATCACGCGGTACCACAGGTTCTGCCTGTTGTGATTGAATCGCCAGAGTGCCAAACACCGCCATGCCAGGCGTCAGCCCCTCGGCGTCTACACTGGCGCGCAAGGTAAAAGTACGCGCAGACGGGTCACTTACCGGCACAATGGCTGCAATGCTGGCGACAATCCCATCCGCGTCATCCGAGAGGCCGGAGAGGGCGTTTTCCTGGCGAACGGTGAGGGCGGTTTTAGAAGAAATCTGGCTGTAATAGCGCTGTGGAACCGCAAAATCCGCGTGTAACTGGCCGGTGCCGACCAGATCCAGTACCGGAGTGCCGGGGGTGACCCATTCGCCAACTTCAGTGAGTTTTCCGCTGATCACCCCGGAAAAAGGCGCTTTCAGCGTGTGGCGCGCCAATAATGCGTGTTGACGGCCCACGTCCGCCTGGCTGGCCGCCAGAGCCGCCTTTCCGGCCTCCACCTGGGCTTCCAGACTACGCACTTCACTGGCAGCAATACTGCGCTTGGCAATCAGGCTGCTGGCCTCAGCAAGCTGACGTTCCAGATCTGCCAGCGTTGTCTGCTGCTGTTTGAAGGTCGCTCGTGCCTGTTGCAGCGCCAGACGATTCAGTTCCGGATCCAGCTCTAACAGCACGTCGCCGGATTCCACACGGGAGCCAATGTCCACATGAAGACGACTCACCAGGCCGGACACAGAGGGAGAAAGTCGAGATGCCTGATCTGCGGCCAGCGTACCGTTGATGAGCAATTCGCGCACCGGCTGCTGCATTTCGACTGGGGCCACAGACACCGGCACAGGATCAGCCGCCAAAACAAAACAAGGCAACAAGCCTGTCACCAGCCAGGTCGAGCGCAAGGCACGCAGCAACATCAGAACTCCGTCAGCAATTCATGCAGAAAGTGAAAACCCCGTAGTAGCAGCGATTAAACGGGTCATGGGCAATAGATGCAAACCCGAATCGTTAATGTTTACAGGCTTTACCGGTAAGTCGGTTGAAGCGGAGGGAATGTGCAATATGAATATGCTGGTGTGTACCTTGTCTTGTGGTGGAATCCCAATGACTGCGCATAATGTATATTATGTTAAATGACTGACTAAAGTGATCAGGCGCATGATCCACCACCGCTAGACAGAAAAAACGCTCTCGAACATGGTTCGGGCCGCTTTTTCAGTGTCCAACAATCGACATGAAACTTTCTCATGTTGATTAAGGCTAAAAATGAAAACAATTCATTGCCGCACTGTTCAAGCGTCTACTTTTTAACCAGTTTTTGAGGGTAAACGATCATGGAACGACGAGTTTTGAGGGTGCCGGTACCCCCTGGGGTGAACGTCAAAGCCCCGTTTTGGGTTAGCCAGGCAGTGGCAATGGCGTTGACAGGCCGGTCCGTGGGGACGGTTCGGCGCTGGATCCGCACGGGCAGGATTGCGGATCCTGCCGCCCTTCGCCTGCTGCAATACCGGGTGTATGGCGAGATCCCGCACGACGGATGGCATGGCTGGCGGGTGATCGATCGGGCGCTAATTGGCCCTGACGGCCGCACACACGAGATTAAGCACCTGGAGACGCACTGGGTAACGCTGCAGCTGGTGGGCGCCCTACGGCGGCGCTGTGACACGCTTGAGGAGGAGCTGGGAGAGATCCGCAAGCGGACAGCGAAACGCCACCGGTTCCGGCTGGTGGATTAGCGGTCGCATCGATGCCGGCGGATCCTCGCTCCTCGAGGAGCACATGGTAAGCTGCTGTTTTATCGGGGGATATTCTTGCAGACCTGACCAGATGGATTTTCCGGCCGTAAAAAAGCCCGCGATATCGCGGGCTTTTTATGTGTCGCCTTTTCAGGCAGAGAAGATGGAAGTCAAAATTTTAACTTCCCAGCATCTTGTGCCGATCGCTCGCGGATCCGCACAACATGTTGGGGTTATGCCAGCATGCCGCGCAGCAGCAGGACGGCCACCAGGGCCAGCAGCAGCCAGAAGATCAGCGATCGCACCGGGTCGGTGCTGGCCGGGTCGCCCACGGTGTACAGGGGCTTGCCGTCGGTGTCAGTGATGACGATACCGCCCCGGATGCCGAGTTTCGCCAGCAGTCCTGGCTGATCGTCACCAGGGCCGCCAGTGTAGAGCGGAATGCGCGGGCCCAGATTCGTCTTGGCATAGGCTTTCACCTTGCCACTGGTGGCGTAATCAATCAGGCCCTGGGTGATATCGTTAAGCATGGCTTACCTGCGCTTTTTGGCTGCCGCCTTGCCACCCTTGCGCCCTGCCCGTTTAGCCGCGGGGCTGCCTTTCTTGAATCGTCCGGTTTTGGTTCTGCCTTTCATGGTTAGGCCCTCAGTTGCCCAGTTTAATTTCTGCTTTACGGATGCGGACGCTGTGCCCCTCCACCCGTTTCTCCAGGCGCTCAATGTCATCCTGGAACCACTCGCCAACGCGCTTAATTTCCGCCTTTAGCCACTGGTTATCGGTTTTCAGTACAGCCACGGTCGCCACCAGTTGCAGCGCCTGGCCGATCAGTAGGTGCCAGATTTCCATTTGTGGAATGCTCCCTGAATGATGGCCAACACCACGCCTGCGATCACTGCCGCAATCACCTGCATGATGATGGCCTGCCAGTTAAGGGTCATCCCTCACACCCGGTGATGGAACACACGACAGTGGTGATCACCGGTGCCGGTGCCAGTGCTGCGCCCCCGCCTACAGCTGTCGCCACGATCAGGACAATGGCCCCGATGCCTTTCTTGGTGTTGATCCGCTTCCAGATCCCTTTCCAGTCCATAACGCCCCCTTATGCCAGCGACAGGCCGTGTTCGATCACTGCCTGGTCAATGGTCTTGCCGTTTTCGTGTTTGATGATGGCCGCCACCAGGGCCGCCCGGTGTTCTTGCCCCAACGGGGTATTGCGGTCGATGCCCGTCTGGATCTCGACGCTGCGCACATAGGCTTCCACGTTGTTCTCGATGGCCGGTGCCCAAGTGGCGATCACAGAGGCCACGGTGTTAAGCCCGCGCCGTGCGTAGCTGTCCAGCACGCGATTCATTGCCCGCACCCCGTAGGACATGCTTTCAAAGATAATGAATCCCTTATCATCAGACCCCACCATGCCCTTCCACTGGGTTTTGCCATCCCAGCGGATATTGCCGGGGTTATTGTTCCGGATGCCTCGCGGCAACCCTGCCTTATTTGCGCTGATCGCCATTAGTAGCACCCCCACGGCAAGCAAAAAAAAATCGCTGTTTTGTTCATGGTCACACCCTGTTATCGCCAAAGGATATTTGCAGCCAGGACAACAGATCACCGTCCCACATCAGGACAATTCTGTCATTTCTCCTGCTTAAAACCTTTTCCGCTTCGCCATCCAGCCAAATATTTCCAGCCCCATGAACCAGCACAACATCCTGCGAGTCCGCCGCCGCTCGCAAGTATAAAAGCATTCCATCCTTCACATTTGCAGGTGGAACAATATTCAGAAGATTATCCGTTGCCGCCCCACCTTCATTTAGAACTCTATGGTAATTTGAACTTATGCTGATCTGTCCCGCCTCTAAGGTCAGATCCTCCCCCCGAACAATGCTATTGAATGAATACCAGTGGACACTATCTTGTGGGTAGTAGTCCCTTGAGAAAGATGCCTTACCCATATCTACATTAAATAGCTCACCATCTGTGATGCTTCCCGATTCCAGCTTTACTCGCCCTATATCAAGCTCACCAATCCAGTCAACTAAAGGTTCCCCCCCTGCCTTGCCACCCTGCACGATCAATGTCTGGATTGATAGCGACCCCTTCCCTTCGCCGCCGTCATAGGCCACACGCCGCCGTGTTTTAGTTTTAAAGGTGTTGAGCGTCCCGAAGGTCAGATCACAATTTGTTCCCTCATTGCAGATCAGCGTGTGCATCCCCTCAGTTTGCGCCGAGTCTACCCGCCCATTTACAACCACACCCTTATTGGTCGGAACACCCATATCAATCGGATTATCAAACTGCTGAACCCGCACAAAATAATTAACCAGCTCGGGCGACTCGCTGCCGTTATTTTCAATCACATCAGCATGGCCTACCCAAAAACCGTTTACATTTGATGGAAAGTCAGAATAGCCCCGGAAAAGGATACAAGCCCCCTTGTCTGGTTCAGCCAGTGAAACATCCCCCCTCATGCCTAACTCTACTTTGGGCCAGGCTATGTGACCGGTCGCATCGTCCCGGCTATCAAACATCACATCATAATTGGTGAAATGCTTTATCTTTGGGCCTCCGCGCCAGTGCTGCACACGCCTCACTAGCATTCCCCCAATGACCCCGTTTGCCCTAGCGTCAGCACCAGCAATTATCAGCGCCCCCTCTGTATTCAGGTCGTTGCAGTCCTCAACATGAACAACGCAACCTTCTACAGAGCCAGCGTACAACCCAGCCGTTTGCCTGTCCTCACACCTTATCTCTATGTGTGACAAATCCACATTGGTGACCGAAACGCTGCTGCTGTCTATTCTTGACCCATTAGCCCCAAGATCCATTACACCAAACTGAAACAGCGGGTATCCGTTGGCGTTCCCGCTATCCTTTATCAGCCGAACCCCCGGGTCTGTTTTTATTCTCACATTGTCAAAGTCGATAAGGTGAACGCCATTAGCGCAAGAAAACTTATAATCCGCAGCAGCCCCGACGCGAGGAAAATACAGAGTCATGCCTATATCAGGATTCCCACTTAACCCGCTGTCGGACTCTTGCGCCCTTTTCGCGAAAGCAATCATTTTCCCTAGGCCGTCATCGCTATCAGTTGCCACTGCATAATCATCGGTGGGCCACATCCCCCACCACCTGGCATCCAGAACCCCATCTATTCCGACTCTTTTCCAGACCCCAACAGAGCTACCCACAAGATTGGACGCGATGAATACCGCCTCATAAGTATCCTCGTTCACCAGAGAGCTATAATCCCCAACAACAAACCGGAAATCACCGCCGCGTCCATCTTCCTTTAAACTTACTATCCGCCCCTCAGCCGGAACCTCCAGTTTCAGCTCTTCAATAGCGTCAACCTTTGCCACCACACGCCCTCTTTTTATGAGCGTCTCAGGGTGTTGCGCTGTCGCTTTACCCATTACAGCGCCCTCTCAAACGGGAGCACCTGAACCACCACATCAACCCCGTTCGGGTTGTAGGCGTATAGCGCGGCCTCGCAGTCCACATAGTCAACCATCCCAGCTTCGAGGAACCCGCCCTGCCCAGCTGCAATGCCCGCCGCGCCCAGGTAAACGCCCCCGGCAGCATCACTTTTAATGGATAGCCTCAAGGTTCGGGATGTGTCCGGCGCTGCCCCCGCGATCAGCAAGGCATTGCTGCCTGCTGGCACCGTGACCCCCCCCACATTGGTAACGGAGTTAGCGCCCTGGATAATGCTGGTGGTGCTAACAGAAACGGCCTGCTTGCCCGGTTTGATCTCGTGGTTGCTGGTCTCGATCTCCCAATCCACCGCCGTGGCGTTGGGGTTGGTTATCTCAATGCGGAAATTTTCGATGTTGTCCGAGAATTGGTAGCTGTCGCCTTCTTCCAGGCGAACAGCCCCCATGCCTGGTGCCAGCACCTCAATCGTATTGGTGGCAGATCTCACCAGCAGATAGCGACCCTGCACGGCATCTTTAACCGTGGTGCCTGCCGCCTGCGCCTGACGCGATACCAGCATGCTTATCCCTTCCAGATAAAGAAAATGGCGACCAGGACAAGGCCGATCACGATGGCCATGCTGATCAGTTTGGCGGTGTTCTCATCACCCACTTTCAGACTTTCGGCCAGGTTGCGGATCTCCCCCACCTGATCGTTCAGAATGTCCCGGGTCGTGTTGAGCACTCGCCCCTGCGAGGCTGCCGCGCTTTCCGTGGCGTGCTGGGTGGCTCGCTCTGCCGTTTGCAGGGCCAGTGCCACCGCACCGTTATCGGTCACGCTGATGGAATTACCACTGCCTGCCACGTTGAGAGCGGTGCCCAGATCGCGGGCCGTCGCACCGTGCTGTGCCAGTTGCGCCTCATCGCTCAACTGCGCCGATACGGTGTAATTGGTGGAATACGTTGTGCTATTCGTTCTTGATTTAGAGCCGCCGCTCATGGCTACACCTTTATTTCAAACACATATTCGCGCAGCTCTGCGCCCACATGCTGCAAAAGCCGGTACAGCCCAGGGCGCTGGGTGTGGAATCGGATTGATTCGCACCCTGCCCGCTTTGCGGCCTCACAGATGGCCGGTGCTATGCCTTTCAGCCCCCGGCCTGCCAGACAGACCACCACCAGTTCCGACCCTTCGCGCCGGGTGATCATGGCCGCCTGACCGATCTCCCAGCAGTGCGCAGCCCCCGCCTTTACATCCGCAGCAATGGGGGCCTCATCGTTCCCGAAAGTGGAGCGGAGCCGCTCGCGGACTTCCGCGAACGGCACACGCTTAACGGTTAGCTGAACTGCTTCCACAGCAGCCAACCCACAACCAGAGCCACAGCGACGATCAGCACCCACAACAGCTTGTTGTCAGTGTTGATATTGAGTCCGCCAATGGTCTGGTTAATGCCGCTACTGGTGGGGCCTGCCGTTGCGTTGGATGCGTCGCTATAGGACAGGCCCCCGCCGCCAGTATTGATACCGGGAATCATGGGTTACCCCTTTGCCGTGGCACGGTAGGCATAGAACATGCCGACACAGGCCGCGATCACCAGCGCCCAGCGCAGCAGATTAGCCAGGCCGTCGGAGCTGAACAGCCCCGCGACCCAGCCCACCGCCGCGCTACCACCGATCCAGAGCAATGCAGGCATTAGAAGATCCTCCACAGCAGCAGGATCAGCGCCAGCACGACAACCGCAGCAGCCAGCAGCATGGGCCAGTTCTGGCGAATGCCTGCCGCGCTCCAGATCACCGGTTCGCCCGTGGGCTGCGTCCCGGTCGTTACAACCGGGTTGGTGTCAGGGTTGGCGCTGGCGTTGTCGCCGGAAATGTGCTCGTTACGGATGATCTCCAGCCCTAGATCCGCCGCCTGGTTGATTCGTTCACCGAACCAATTACCCAGGCCGCCCAGGAAAGAAGAATCATCGCCAGTCACTTGCTCCTGCATGCTGCCCCCTTATGCCAGGCTTTCCAGCGTCTCGAACAGCACTTCGAAATCACCGGCACTGGATACAGTGGGGTTGATTTCAAAGTTCTTGGCCGCCGCCGTCTGCAACAGGTCGGAGATCCCGAAGTGATACATCAGCGGGTCAAAGTGGTAATAGCCGCTTTGCGGGGTCAGACCCTCACGCTTCAACAGGTCGTCTTGAAGCGCCTTGTCAGACTCGAAACGCACCACATCATCACGCAGAATTTCCAGGTCAGTGACCGGGCCATTCAGATGGAGACGACGGATACGGGGGCCGCGCGGATAGTTGCGATACTTGTTCTTGCCAGTCGCGCCCACCGGGATCAGTTCGGAATACAGGCGCGGCACCAGCACACGCTTGGGCTGTGCAATGCCCATGACGGCATCAGCCTGCATGGTCGGCACCAGAGAGCCGCTCACCTGGCCAGCAGTGGCCGCAGCCGTGCGCACTTCCAATACCAGATTGTCACCCGGCAAAGTAACCAGACCGGACAGGTCTTGCCCTTCCTGGCTCTTGTTGGTCAGGTCGGCCAGCGGGATCTTGAAGAAACCGTTAGGCGCGGTGTAACCCTTCGCCGCATGCTTGTACGCTTCCAGCATGCGCAGCTGCTCGCCAGTCACATCCACAATGGCATCACCATTGAGAGTCAGCGTAATGCGCGGCAACTGATCGTTGTCCAGGTTGGTACGGAGAAAAATCTCTTTGTAGGTGGAACCCACATCAAGATTCAGGGTGAAGCGACTGGAAAAGCCGCCGCCATTGAAAGAGGAAAGTTCCTTACGAACGTCACGCATCGTTACTTTCCCCCCTTAGCCGAAGATGCCGAGAAAACCGCCGCCAGAGCTGGTCAGCGACTTCACGAAATCCACGTTGTTTGCCAGCCAGATTGCGACCAGCGCCACGATCAGCGCGATACCGGCAATCCAGAGCATTTCAGAAATGTTAGGCATGTCTGCCCCCATGCTGTTGTCTTGAGAAAAACCCGTGTTCAGGCCAAGACGCTAGCCGTGGCTTTGGAACCGGCAGCAACCGCTTTCCCAAAACAGGGGCCGACTTTCCCAAAAAAAGTGGGGTGGCGAGGCATTAAAAAAGCGCCTTTCGGCGCTTATTGGGTGTAGCTGATGTTGGAGAAGTGGCCGACCGGATCCGGTGCCAACTCCTCCCCGTCGTAGGTTTTAAAGCGGGGGCCGCCCTTCGGCCAGCTGGCACGTTTTCGACTTTTCAGAAAATCGATTTTCCCCCTGGCAACCACGCCCCGGTAGCTGGTCCACTGCAGGAAGTGCAACGGCTCGGCAGGAACATCACCAGGGGCAATGCCCAGCTGATCGGCAATGTACTTCTGGTCCTTCTGGGTGCTGTGCCGGGTAATGTGCACATAGGTGGCGTTATTCAGCACGGATTTATCCACCTCTTGCCCGCGCTGAACAGTACCGATAATGATCGGACCAGCTGCCAGCCCCTGACTGACCAGGACACCCCAATACCCCGAGGCCTTCCCGGTGTTGGTCACGTTGGCGAGCTCCTCGCACACAATCCCGGCCCGTGCCTGCTCGTTCCACTTCTTTGCTGCCGCGCAGAAAAACTGGAAATCCGGTTTATCGATCGCGACAAACGCAATCCGGGCCGGGCCAGATCCCGCTTTTACCAGGGCCGTCAGCAGCTGCTCTTTCGTGTAGCAGGCCGTGAAACCCAACTCGCTGACATACTCTCCCTTGGGGTCGAACGCCACCACCCGGCCCAACTTTTCAATGATCGATTTCAGGTACACCGACTTTCCCGATCGGCTCACACCGATCAGGATGGCCAGCACCCCGTCAGGCCTGTTCAGCATTCGGCACCTCACCGCCTTCCTGGTTATCGTCCGGCGCTTTCACTTCCTTCGCCTTCTTCACCTTGACGGCTTCACGGGTAGCAGCAATGAATGCCAGCATGGCCATGCTGAACGCGATCTCCTCGCGCCACTTCGCCATGAATTCAAAAATGCCGCCCTTGTACCATTTGACGATCACCCGCGCCGTGCTGGTGGCCAGCTCTTCGTATTTCTTGTCCGGCACCTCCAGATCGAACAGAGTAGAGACCACAAATTTCAGGCCATTAAGCACAATAGCTTCGGCCGCAAAGAGCTTTTCCTCATCCGTGGCCGGGTTGGGTTGTGCCTGGATGCCGGTACCGGGCTCCGGTACCGGGCCCGGTTGGATATCCACGCCCTCGACATCGTCAAAATTGAGCCCGAACTCCTGGGCCATATCTGCCCAATCATTGCCCGGTGGCTGATTCTCCTGGGGAGTACTCCCCGCGTCCTGGTTCTCCAGTGTCTCCGTGCTCACCACGCCTTCACCCCCTCTCGGTTCGCCCGGAACATTCCGCGCTTGGGTTTGGATGGTTTGGGCACCGTGGCCGGTACCGGAGCCGGATCCTCAGCAGCTGTTGGGGCCGGTTCTGGATCCGGTACCGGTGTGGGTACCGGGGCCGCCTCCTGCTCCGGCATCTCATTGCCCAGGAACGCGGCCGCCTGCTCCGGTTGCTCTTTGGCCCACCTGGCCCGGATCCGCGCCTGCCCCTTCGCGGACTGGTATTTGTTGATTCCGCAGTCATCGCCACCGTGCTTGCGGTGGCAGTTGGTGTAGAGCCAACGGCGTTTGTCCGCATACACCCCCGCGGTACCGCCACACTCAAGGCAGGCCACCTCCCCTACATGCTCAGCCATGATCAGCCTCCCCGTTTGCGTTCAGCTGAATAAAGCCCTGGATAATCTGATCACTCAGGGTCTCGATCTCCCGCGTCTTCTCGTAGGCGGCCTTCATGTCCGGCAGCTTGGGCAGCAGCCCCATCAGCTGCGCGGGGTTGGTCATGTTCTGCGGATCCATGCCGGAGAATTGCTCCAGCAGCTGATTGCGATCGTTCTGCAGGTTCCAGCGATCGCGGATTTTTTGTTGTAGCGCTTTTACGTCCATCACTTCACCCCTGTCTGGTACACCTTGTCGAAGTCGGCGGCACTCATCTCCCACTTGGCGCCATGCTCATTGCGCACCACCACATCACCCGGATTGATTTTCCGGCCCCATTTTTGGCGAACCTGGTTCCCGCTGTTCACCCAGTACTCCACCAGCTCACGCGGCGCGGCCGGCCGTCTTACTGCCTTACTCTCAGTTGCGCTCATTTTTCTTCTCCAGTTTTGGCTCGAACCGGACAGCAAGCCGTCCGCAGTACATAAGATCTGATCGGGTGTGGTAGGTGACGCACTGGGGGCCGCCGTCGTGGCGGGTGGCCTCCTTCAAAGGTTTGCGCCTGCTGAGACATGAGGGGTACTCCACCTTTCCGGTAACCATGTCCTGCTCACCTCCAAACCGGGTGCAGACCATGCCCATATCGACATCGCAATATCGACAGTCGGCACAGGCAGGGCTGTAGGGGCGCTCCCGGATTCTGGCCAGCAGCTCGCGTTCGTACTCCAGATCCGGCCCAGTTGTGACGAAAGTTCCCATGGTCAGTCCTCCTCATGCTCAAGCCAGGCAGGAAGACGAATCTCCACAGGCACTTCGTCGCGCAGAATCTCAATCTGAATCTCACCGAGGTGCTGGACCTCATGCAAAGATCCGCGATACCACATCTGCATCAGCAGACCGTGGATATCCATATCCATCAGTACACCGTCATTGCCCAGCACCTTGACCCGGTAAGCGGTTCCGAACTTCATGGAATCGCTCTGTCTGATTAGGGGCCGACCGGACGCGCGGTACCCATCCCGCCACCCAATGTCATAGCCTTCGCTCTTTTTTACTTCCCCGATGCGCTGGACCACCGCATCATCCGCCACCTTGGTAAACCTGGCACCGGCAGCAAGACCCACAATCAGAGAGAAAATCACCCAAAGGGTCGTGTTCAGATCTATGTCCATGGCTACCCCTCCCGCAGCATCGCGATCGCAATTGCCGTCTCGCGCAGGCCATCGGCCAGCGCCTCGGCATGCTTGCCGCCTTCCTGGATAACCGCATCGATCAGATCGCCCAGGGCTTCGTGCGCGTGCGCTGCACGCTCACGCCGCACTACGCCAGCGGCGCAATCAACACCGGGGCGCTGTACTGAGCTGCTACGCTGAAAGCTGCAATGGTGGCCACCACCGACAACAGGGCCACGTTCAACGGGTACCGCCGCAGCCGTCGCTGGGTGCGACGCTCGCATGGCAGCAGGATAGTTATTGTTCTTGGCTTCGCTCTCCACACTGAATGCTCCTAGATCGTTGTCTGGATGGGTTGTGGCCCAAACTCACGCCGCTGGCGTCGCATAGGCCGGTGAATTCGTATCGCGGCCTGGATCGCGTCGACAGCGCCACCCCAGTCGCGTCTGTAGTTGTCCACAGCCTGCGCAGCGATCCTGCGCAGCGTTGCGGCGTCAGAAATGCCAGCCTCATTGGCCAGGCGCGTTGCCTCTTTCCGGATGTAGCTCTCGACCTTGTCCATGGATCACTCCTGTCACTCTACAAAGGCGGTAATGCCTGCTTTTCGCAGGGTGAAGATCTGCCGCCTGCGGCGGCGGTAATGTGGCAGCTGAAGCTGCCCTATATCCCTGCAGTGTGTTTGTTTTGGGCCCGCATCTGTTTCCGGGGCCGTGCCCAAAACAAACACACTGCAGGGGCCAAAAATGCCCGCGCAAGCGCGGTGTCTTTCCACCCCCAGCCCCGTAAGGCTTGTCCGCTGGCGCGGACGCACTATCCCCAAGTGGGGTGCCCAAAAAAAATATATGGACAACCCACTTATCGGCACAAAATCGCGGCGCGATATGCACCCCAACACTTCGCGCACAGCACACACCGGCCTAGCCCGTTATGGGTGGTCTGCTAGTCCTGGTCATCACCAGGCAGCCCCCATAGGTGTGTGCTGCTCTGCAAGCCTGTCGGCTGCGCGGCCCCAGCTGTTGGGCCTGACCGGAGCTGACCCGGTCAGGTGATCCACTGGCCCCCCTTGGCTCCCTCTCTCTCTCGAACGCCCCAGCCGTAGCCGGTAATCGCGCCGATCTGGCAGCTGTGACACTGCCGGGGGGTGATACGCTATCGACCGAGCGGGTCAGGGGTACGAGCCCTGGGACGTACAAACCGATAGCGGATCAGGCCGCGACGAATCCAAAAAAAAGCCCGGCACACCTGCTGGTGTCCGGGCGAGGGGAATAGGCTAGCCGTCGTGAAACGACAGGCGGCATTTTCCTTTTTTTTGGGGATTCGTTATCATGTCACTTCGTTTGGTTAGTGATCGTTTCGCGGTCCTGATCAGCTGTCCAGGGTGTTGGTGCACCCTGGGCAGCACTTACTCTTCTTCGCTTTCCATTGCCTCCGTGATCGCCTCCATGGCCTTCTCTGCCAATGCGGCCTGATCACGTAGCATCCGGGCAGCACCTTCCTGCCCTGTATCCAGTTCCCGGTCTGCCCAGGCATCCAAACCCAGTACTCTGGACTCAAGCGCCTTCAAGGCTTCGCGTGCATGCTCGGGGGTGATCTCAATCATGGCGACGCCCCCGCATAGCCTTACGCATCTCGACATGGGCGCTGCTGATCTCTCTCAGCTGGCTTTCCAGCAGCCGCTGGAATCCCGGCATGCCATCCGCCTTGGCTTTCTCAAGGCGCTGTTTCTTGTCCTCACGCGCCATAGCCAGCAGGGCTACGATCGTTGAGTAAGAGTCATCACTGATTTCGATTTTCATGGTCCCCACCATTTGCTAGTTGTCTGGCCCCACCGGGAAGGGATCGGGGCCGATCGGCCCGTCACCCGGTGGGGAGGCTTAATGATCTACAAGCCCCCCTTGGTGTACAAGCCCGCCTTGTAATGGTGCCCTGCTTTCGCACTATGTAAACTGTCCTTGCACAGTTGACAGCCACAAGGCCGATATGTATGGACGCTGGAAATGATCGAATTCCCACAACCATCGATCTTTTGAATATGGTTAAGGAATTGATTGCTAAGGAAAAAGGGGACGGCAAACCCGTTTCTGATTACGCCTTATCAAAGCGCCTGGGCTTCTCATCTCAACGTGTTTACAAGCTAACGGACGGAACCTATACCCTCGACGATGAAGGGTGTGAGGTCGTTTCTAAGCTGCTGGATTGGCCGCTGGAAACTGTGCTGGCCTGCGTCTATTTGGAACGCTCAAAGCGTGCTGAAAAAGAGACACTTTCCCAGGCTTGGGAGCGTGTCTGTCTGAAAGTGGTACCCTCGTTTGCGCCTGCATTTATAGGGCTTTCTGGCATATTGGTGGCAGCTTCCCACCTTCTCCCCGGCTGATCTCCCTACCGGCCACACCGCCAAAGCTCTGTATATTATGTTAATATAGACACCAAGTATGTCTATGTCCACTGTGTACATTATGAGGATGTAGTTGAGCTTCTCAGAATGGCCAGTCAGTATATGCACACCTTGTCCACTCTGCATGGAAGCAGCTTGTGCTGGAACTCGTAAAGATCCGATTTGATGATTCTAACTATTCATGGACCGTTATAGATGATCACGGAAACCCAGTAGACGAGATTCGTGATTGGATCGTGCATCTTGAACAGATCAATCTCTCTCCCAATACAATCCAGGCATATGCACGTCATGTTGCTCGTCTTGGGACTTACCTCCACTCAAACAGTAAGGAAATCACCGGGATAACTGTTTCCGACTATGATCGTTTCCTTGAGTGGCTGCCTTACCATCTGAGTGGTATGGCCGATGATTCCTCAAATCTTGCCTTTCTTTCTCCTTCATTGGAGCCTGCAGCTAGGCTGGGCCCAACGGTGAATAACCAGGTGCACCTGGCCGTTAAGTCCTTTTATCGCTATTTGACAGGCAGAAAGCCTGCTTTTGCATCAGTCGCTGTCAGCAATCGACACAAGCCTGTAGACAGCTATAAGCCTTTCCTTGAACACATCAATCAACGCAGAAGTGTCAGGAAGAAAGATCCTTACCTTAAAGGGGATCTGGGGGCCGTAAGGAAGAGGGTAACTGAAAAAAGGATGTCGCCTGAGGCGGTTCTGGAGCTCATAAAGGCATGCAGCCTGGTCCGCGACGCCTTTCTTGTCACCCTCCTCTACAACACCGGAATGCGGATTGGAGAAGCTTTGGGACTTCGCCATGCTGATGTTGACCTTGCAGACGGTGTTATTTGGGTAATTTCTCGATCTGACAATGAAAATGGGGCCAGGGCCAAATCCAAGCGTGCTAGAGCAATCCCTGTAATGCCTTACCTGCTTGAAATGTACGAAGATTACATTACAAGCACAGAATACCTGGCAGCGTTTGAATCAGGGACGGAATATGTGTTCTGTAATGTTAAGAAAGGCAGGATTGGAAAAGCCCTATCTCGGAGCTACGCCGAGAATCTAAAAACGTATTTAATCAAACGTACGGGTTATACATTTACTTGGCACCACTTTCGCCACACGCATGCTAGTGAAGCTATCGCTGATGGGCACGGGTTACTAGCCGTTGCTGATCGACTTGGGCATGCCAGCCCTCAAACAACTCTCGATTTTTATAAGCACCTCTTTAGTAGTGAGGTTAGAAAATTACATCTGACCGGCCCAAACAAGCTGAAGGAGCGGCTTGAAGAATTTATGGAATCCGGCACCCAATTGGCTGAGCGAGGCATTAAATGGATTTAGAGCTAATTTCACATGACAAGGAAGGCGCTGATTTATATTCGGCGCAAATGGAAGCACGTTTAAACGCCATATCACCAGTATTAGCACAAGAAAGTGTATGGAATAAAAGTCTTCTCGATGAGATCCCATGTTTCGTTAATGAATATATAGCCGACCGAAGCCCTATTTCATTTGTTGGGATTCCCGAGACACCTTCACTAGAGGTCAAGCTCTACTGGGCTAACCTTCTTTCTGATCCAAGAATAAATTCGCAGTCTATAGTCCAAAGAAGAAGACTCCCAATGAGCTGGTTGGTGGCATGCTGTGAGAATACGCTGCAAAAATTCGGGGTGACATGCATAGCCGATATCCCTCATCCTGAATTTCCACAAAAAGGGTCGATTGGTCCTAGTAAGAGGGGGCACAATAAAGATCTGATTACGGACTTTATGTTGTTCGATGAAAATCCCAACAGGTCGAAGGTGAAAATACAGTACACCAAGTCGGGCGAGCTAAAGGAAAAGGAATATACCTCACCTCAGATTACTGTTGTTGGCGACTTCCATAAAAAAATAATTATTCAGCGTGACCAATTTAAAAGCCTAAAAAAACGGAATGTATTGCTCTTTGATGACTTGTACTCTGAGTATCACGTAAGATACAAGGATCTCCAAAAGCAAAAAAATAGTTACGCTAATTTATACCAGTTTCCGGAGTGGCTAAGGAATGCTGTAAGAGAACACATCCTCGACAAAGTCACACACGGAGAATTGGGCCCCAAAACACTTCCTGGCTATGTCGGGCGGCTTAAGCATTTTAGTAATTTCATTCATGAAAAGTTCGAGCGGCCATCTCCCAGCTCAATTACGGATGTTCTTATTGGTGATACGTTTGTTGATTGGGGGAACGCAAAAGGCTTGTATGGCAGAAACTGGTATACCGACACACTGGCTATGCTGGCTACAGCAGCCAGGAAGTGGCCTGACATTTGGCCTAGCTTAACTGTTTCAGGTCGATCTTCGAAGAAAATTAAGAATGTGCATTATAAAGAAGGTCTTGGAAGGTTGGGTTATGCGCAGGAAGGCGGTGGCCGTGCTTACTCTCAGAGAATTGTTGATGAGCTCTATTCCGCAGTAAAGCATGCGCCCTCACCTACCCCATGTGTTTTTACTTTGATAATGGGGGCTGGCATGAGGTCTGAAGATGGCCATGCCATTTTGTTTGATTGTCTAGATGAAGACCCGAACGACGCAGATTTCATGCTGCTTACATTCTGGCAGAGCAAAGTTAGCAAGTGGAATGTAAAGCCTTTGCACAAGAATAATAAAGACCATGCTCAGATAATTAACGCGATTGAAGAGCAACGGTCTGCAGTTATTAAACGACACGGAAAGAAGACCAAATACCTTTTCCCTGTATTCAATGGCACTCATGAAAGCTTTACATCGCCCGCCTACACTATGGGCGAAATAAAAAAACAATGCGTAAGCACTGGTGTATTATCTGATGACGGGTCCCCTCTTTCATTTTCCTGGCATCCTCTGAGGCATACCAAAGGCACCTCAATGGCCAAAGATGGCCATGACATATTATCGATTATGATGGAGCTTGGACATGCCAGTCCTGACATGGCCACCGTATATATAAACAACCGGCTTGAGCTCAAGAAAAAAGCCCTTCTGCAAAATGGCGGTGGCCGCTTTTACACAATTGAGGGGGAGGTAGATGAAAGCGTAGCCAACCTCCTCGTAAGAAAAGGTCAGATAAGAGCTACACGGGTGTGTGGCGGCGCTTGTACAATGCCTGCTCAAATTGGTGATTGGTGCGAGCATGCGAATGCTTGCTATACATGCAAACATTACCGCGCTGACGCTAAAGATGTAGATTTCTTTAAGAATGAGAAAGGCGCAGTAATTAATCTGATTGAAGAGCAGCAAGAAGAGCTTGTGGCTTTGCAGGAGAATCAGCAAAGTCGTATGTCTGAAATTACAGGCCGCAGACTTGCTAAAAACAAGGAAATATACAAGCGGCTTAATGACATAGTTTCTTCGATTGAAGCTGATGGCCAGTATCAAGGTCGTGAGCAACAAGCGCGCAAAACCTCACTGGAGGATAAATGAGTGAAGACAACCTTGATGGTTTGCGTCAGGCCAGGGATGAGCGCAGCCTTCAAAAGCGTAGAGCCGTCGAGCAAGCGGTTGATCAATTGAAGCAGAGCAATGAAACGATCACATTTAAAGCTGTTGCCAAGCTGGCTGGTGTAAGCCGACAGTATCTTTACAACAACTTTAAAGACCAGATTTCTAGTATGAGGGAGGGAGACCGGGCTTCGAGCGTAAAAATTGATAATGTCACCGTTCCAGCTAGAACACCCGAGGAGTCTCGGCATGTTGAAGCCCTGCTGAGAAACAAGATAGATCGACTAAAAAAAGAACTTGGCTCTGTTCGGCATGAGAATTCCAGGCTTAAACAAGCGCTTGAAAAAGAGCGAGGGAAGTCTGAGCATTTTCGGAAAAATTGGATAAATTCAAGAGGTAAGTAATAAATTGATAAGTGCCAATTTTTGAAGCCGCCCAAAATTTGTTCCTTGCTGGTTTTGAGCGTAGAAAGCCTGCCGGCCAGTTTATCTTGGCCGGCAGGTTAATCACGAATAAGGCTTTGCTTGCCCTACTTGCCCTTGGAATGCGGAACGAGAACCTCGGCAGAACCGAAGCCTACATTACCGTTTTCGTCCGTTGCACGATAAGTGATTGTGTAAACTCGTCCATCTCCGCCGCCACTTCGTTCAGCCCGGAGGTAAATGGTGCCATCTTGAGGGTTGGCAGACAAACGTGCAAAATCCCCCAAAAACATCGTAACCTATTGTTCTATAGAGAAATAAGTTATTACCCCTGTGACTCTCTACCACAACCAGCCATCCATAGGGCATCTGGACATGACTATTCGTTTCGGGGGGGGTATCGCAGCCCCCCCCCTCAATTATCAGTGCCGGATCAGCAGCTGATCCGGCGCCAAGACTAGGAGATTACCACCCAAGCTTTAAGCTTGGTCAATCCGGATTCCTATCACGTCGTTGCATCAGCAGATAGGCTGCGGGCAGCACGAAAAGTGATAACAAAGGTGCTGTTACCATCCCTCCTACCATGGGCGCAGCAATGCGGCTCATGATCTCGCTACCTGTGCCTCCCCCCCAGAAAATCGGAAGAAGGCCGGCAATAATAACAGCTACAGTCATCGCCTTAGGTCGAACACGTAATACCGCGCCATCACGGATAGCACCCATCAAGGCAGCTTCACCCTTTTGGCCCTGCTCCTGTCTCTCCTGCCACGCCTGCTTTAGGTACAGCAACATGATCACGCCAAACTCCGCAGCGACACCCGCCAGGGCGATGAAGCCGACACCAGTAGCCACTGACAGGTTGTAGTCCAGCAGATACAAGAACCAGATACCACCGGTCACCGCGAACGGTAGCGTCGCCATAATCAGCAAGGCTTCACCGACACGGCGAAAGGTCAGGAATAACAGTACGAAAATAATCAGTAAGGTCGCCGGTACCACCACTTTTAGCCTCGCATTGGCCCGCTCCAGGAACTCGAACTGACCGGCAAAGGACAAGCTGACCCCCTCTGGCAACCTGACTCCATCATTCACTGAGGCACGTAGATCATCCACTACCGAGGCCAGGTCACGCCCCCGAACATCGATATACACCCACCCAGACAGTCGGCCATTCTCACTTTTTAACATCGGCGGCCCATCGGTAATCTTGATATCCGCCACGGTTCCGAGGGTAATTTGTTTTCCTTCGGGAGTGACTATGGGCAAATCGCGTAAGCGATGCACCGTGTCGCGCCACTCGCGAGGATATCGAAGGCTGATCGGGTAACGCTCCAGCCCTTCCACTGTCTCACCGATGTTTTCACCACCAATCAAACCACTGACCACCGACTGAATATCTGCGATGTTGAGGCCATACTGAGCCGCAATGCCACGCCGAATATCGATATCTACATAACGACCACCAGTCAACCGTTCAGCCAATGCTGAGGAGACACCGGGTACTTGTTTGGCTACCTGTTCGATTTGACGGCTCACCTGGTCAATGATCTCTAGGTCATTACCCGCTACTTTGATGCCAATTGGGCTCTTGATGCCAGTGGCAAGCATGTCGATACGATTGCGTATCGGAGGAATCCAGATATTTGCCAGTCCAGGCACGCGTACAATACGGTCCAGCTCTTCGACAAGCTTCTCCGTTGTCATGCCTTCACGCCATTGGTCCTTGGGTTTGAAACGGATGGTGGTTTCAAACATCGTCAATGGTGCAGGGTCAGTCGCTGTCCGCGCACGCCCCGCCTTGCCGAACACCTGCTCCACCTCAGGCACCGTTTTGATCAACCGATCGGTCTGCTGTAGAAGCTCGGTAGCTTTTTGTGCTGACAAGCCTGGTAAAGCACTTGGCATATACAGCAAATCGCCCTCATCCAGCGGTGGCAAAAATTCACCACCAAGCTGACTTAGCGGCCAAAAGGCGGTAACAAAAACTAAACCGGCAACCAGCAAGGTGGTTTTCGGCCACGCCAAGACTCGCTCTAGTACGGGTTGATAACAACTAATCAAAAAGCGACTGATTGGATTACTTTCCTCGGAAGGTATCTTTCCCCGAATCCAGTACCCCATTAACAGTGGAACCAATGTCACCGATAGGCCGGCTGCCGCCGCCATAGCCCAGGTTTTGGTAAATGCCAGTGGGCCAAATAGCCGCCCTTCCTGTGCTTCCAAGGTAAAGACAGGAATAAACGACAAGGTAATAATTAGCAACGAGAAGAACAGCGCCGGCCCCACTTCGACAGCTGCTTGCTCTATGACTCGCCAATGCGCATTACCAGTCAGAGATTGCCCTGGGTTATCCCGATGCCAAATCTCAATTTTCTTGTGGGCGTTCTCGATTAACACCACTGCTGCATCCACCATCGCGCCGATAGCGATAGCAATGCCGCCAAGCGACATGATATTGGCATTGATGCCCTGGTAACGCATCACAATAAAGGCAGCAAGGATTCCCAGCGGTAGGGAAATGATGGCCACCAGTGACGAACGCAAATGGCCAAGAAACAATACGCACACCAGTGCGACTACAATGAACTCTTCAATCAATTTGTAACTGAGGTTTGTGACTGCTCGATCAATCAGCTCACTTCGATCATAGGTAGTGACGATTTCAACCCCTTCCGGCAAGCTTTCCCGCAGTGTCTCAAGTCGCTCATGCACGGCAGATAGCACAGCGCGGGCGTTCTTGCCCGAACGCAGAATGACGACCCCGCCGACGACTTCCCCTTCTCCGTCCAGCTCGGCAATACCACGCCGCATCTCCGGACCAAGGCGAATCTGCGCCACATCTCCAAGCTGTACTGGCACCCCATCAACCAGTTTTAGTGGGATTTTTCGGAAATCTTCGAGTGATTGAAGGTAGCCACTGGAGCGCACCATGAACTCCGCTTCGCCCAGCGTCAGCACTGCTCCCCCGGTTTCTTGGTTAGCTTGTTCTATCGCCTTGCGTACTTGTTGATGACTGATCCCATGGCTGGCGAGTTTGACCGGGTCAGGGACTACCTGATATTCACGTACCATGCCACCGATGGTTGCCACTTCTGCAACGTCAGGCAGAGTCTGCAGCTCGTATTTTAGAAACCAGTCCTGTATCGAGGTTAGCTGCGATTGATCATGCTGGCCGGTGCGATCGATCAATGCGTACTGATAAATCCAGCCGACACCGGTAGCGTCTGGCCCAAGTGATGGTCGTGCTGTACGCGGCAATTCAGACTGGACCTGACTAAGGTATTCCAACACCCGTGAGCGTGCCCAATACAAGTCGGTACCATCTTCAAACAACACGTAAACATAACTATCACCGAAGAACGAGTAACCACGTACTGTGCGCGCACCTGGCACGGCCAGCATGGTGGTGGCAAGTGGATAGGTAACCTGTTTTTCCACCAGCTGCGGTGCCTGACCTGGGTAACTGGTGCGGATAATCACCTGTACATCGGACAGATCCGGTAAAGCATCTACGGGGGTATTGTTGATAGACCAGATTCCCCACGCACTCATGAACAGCGTCGCCAGCAGCACCAAAAATCGGTTAGCCAACGACCAGCGAATCAGGGTAGCGATCATGGTGCAACCTCCTGTTTGTCGAGAGACACCACAGTCAAGCCATTATCGGTATCTTTGACGCCGACGCGCACACGATCGCCCACTGCTATATCGCTGGCCACCTGTTCGCTGGCAAGACGAAAGCGCATGGTCATGCCAGGCATACCGAGCGTCTTAAAAGGACCGTGTTTAAGCTTGACCTTGCCGTCGGATAGCCCCTCGATAACCCCCTCGGCGTAATGCAACGAATTCACTTGGGTGTCTTTTTGTTCCGCCACCTGCTTTTCTAGGCGCTCCACAATCAACCCTTTGTCTGTATCACGAATGCCAATGCGCACGCGATCACCTACCGATATCCCTTTGCCTACTTGTTCATTCGCCAGGTTAAAACGCATGGTCATGGCAGGCATGGACAAGCTCTTGAAAGGGCCATGGTCCAGCATTATTTTGCTGCCATTCAGTTGCTCGACAACACCTTCGGCATAGTGCAGTGCGTTCATCATTTCCGTCTCATCTGACATAGCCAGCTCCTGAACGGCAATGCCTTGCAGGCTGGCTTCGGAATCGAGCAGGAACTGACCACTGACAACCACCTTCTGGTCTTCCTTCAGCCCTGCCAGGATCAGCGTTTGGTCTCCCAGCTCGCCCCCCGGCAACACTGCCTGCGGACGATATCGGCCCTCCCCCTCATCAAGCATCACCAGGCTGCGCTTTCCTGTATGCAATAAGGCTGCGGTTGGTACGGCCAATGCTTTCTGTGTGGCTTCGCCATGAATGCGTACCTGAGCGCTCATGCCCGGACGCAGATCACCCTCGTCATTGGACAAGGTCACTCGCACCGGCACAGTTCGGCTGGACTGATCCACCAGAGGCAGAATGTCGGCAACTTGCCCCTCACGCAGTGCTGGCTTCACTCCTTGAACGGTCACGTCAACAGCGTTACCACTACTGACTTGCCCCAATTGGCGTTCCGGGACTGCTATCTCCACCCACACGGGGTTGAGTGACTGAATCTCCGCCACGGGAGCACCGGCCGACAGCGTCATGCCAGCACGAGCATTGAGACTGCGTATCACGCCATCATGCGGAGCTGTCACCGTCCAGGTTTCCAGCGGTTTACGTTGGCGTTCAATACTTCGGATCAGGGATGCAGGCATGCCCAATGACAACAGGCGCTCCCGCCCGGCGACGATCAGTTCGTTGTTGCCGCTGCCGAGCACGGCCAGCCATTCATGCTGAGCTCCAGTCCAGGCCGGAACTCTCAATTGCATCAGCGGCTGACCACTGGAGATAGTGTCGCCCTCAGCCAGAGGCCAGACCTTGTCTACGAAGGAAGGCGCGGGGCTTTGCAGGCGTGTCAGGGCGCGGTCGTTGTAAGCAATCAACCCCGTGACATCAAGCTGAGATTGTGACTGAGCCACGACCACCGAGGCACTGCGAATTCCCAGATTTTGTACCATGGCTGCATCAATACGGACCGTTGGCTGATCGCTATCATCACCACCATTGGCATAACGGGGCACCAACTCCATATCCATGAAAGGTGAGGGCCCGGGCTCGTCAAAGTGCTGCTGGGGATACATAGGGTCATACCAGTACAGCACTTCCTTTTCATCCGCTTTGCTGTTGGTTTCACCGCTGTCCATCGCCATCGATATACTGCTCTGCGAAGGGGTGACGTAACGGCCCAAATATATTCCGGCTAGCAACAACAGCGAGGCAGCCAAACCGATCAAGGCATTGCGTTTAATGTTCATTATCTTGCTCCTCGCCCACCATGCCGTGGTGGTCGTAGGTAAAATGGAGGGCGGCTGCCTGCTGGTCATACTGCCCGCTGAGATCAATCTCCTTCAGTTTGGCGTCCAGCCATTCGCTACGTGCCCGTACAAGATCGGCCAAACTGCCATCACCGCCGCGCCAAGCGGCCCTAGCCAATCCCACTTTCTCTTTTGCCAGAGGCACCAGTCGCTCCCGTTGCCGGGCAAGCGTGCGTTCCTGGCGTTCATATTCGGCCAGATCGCTCTGCAGCATCGCTTCATGTTCGCGACGTACCGCCTCTGCACGAGATTCCAGTGCTTGCCACTCAGCTTCCGCCGAGGCAATGCGAGGCCCCTGGCGCGACCGGCTGAACAATGGCAGGTCCACATTGACCTGTAGCATCGCCATGTCACTGAATTCTTCACGATTCATATAAGCCAGAGTTAAAGCCCAGTCCGGCTTCTTGGCGGCACGAGCCTCGTCCGCGTTAGCCTGGGCGACAGAAGCCTGACGCGACGCTATCTCAAGTTCAGGGTGCTTATGCAGGCTATTCAGTAACTGTTCAGCATTGATGGCGAAATCAGGTGCTTGGCCAGCCGGTGATTGCCGGCCGGCTTCCCCCAGCCAGCGTATTAAACGAGCCTTAGCCTGGCGTTGCCTGGCCAGAAGAGCATCTCGCCGATCCAGTAATGTCACGGCTTCCTGCCTGGGTGCCACGCTATCAATAGCCTTTCCTTGACCCGATGAAAGCCGGGCACGCACTGCCTTGTCGAACAAACGATTTTCAGCAATGAGTTCTTCCAGCAGGACTAGTTGACGATCCAGAGTGTGGAGCTCAATCCAGGCTTGAGCGGTCTGACGCAGCACGGCCAGACGAGTGGCCTCTTTCGTGGCCTCCGTTAAGCCGATTTGCTGTCTGGCACCTTCTGCCCTTGCTGTGCGTTTGCTGCGATTGGGGAAACGCTGGGTTACACCAATACGCTGCATGGTCATGAAATCACTCGACAGGCTGTAACGATCGGCGCCATCCACAGGTACATTGTCGAGGCCAAGAATCAGGGTGGGATCGGGCAAAGCATCGGCAGGCCCTTCTGCCTGCTGAGCGGCCTCGACGCGGGCCGATTCCGCCCGCAATTCCGGTGATTGACGTAAGGCGAGCTGTAGCGCCTGATTAAAAGTCAGGCCTTCTGCCCCAAACGCCTGGACACTAGCTAGCAGCAGGGAGGGCGCTAGCCAGCCGAGTGCGCGCCGATACCGGCCGGCGCTCAGAAATATCCAATACATGTGTCACTCCAACACGGATCATGGCGCGCAACGCGCCCTCAGTGGGCCCAGACCAGGCCGGACCCCGAAAAGATCAGTGAGAAAGTGCTAGAGGCGGTCGCCAGATGGTAGATAAGGCAAGGGGGAGATAGAGAGGGTTAGAAAAATGAGGGGTAGCCGGATTTGCTGCCTGAAAAGAAACCGCCGGAGCCGTATTCATGATCGAGAGCTGCCCAGCATGGCACTCCTGGCCAGGCTTGCAAACCGGGCCGCTGTGCGTGTTGGATCCACCATCCAGACAACAATCGTTTTGTGGCATGGCGGACATCATGCTGCAACGGTCATCCATGTCTGCCTGCATCATGGTTTGTTCCATGGGGCAAGGCTGCGCCAATTGCACCGCTGCCATCCCCTGCAAGGAGATGCTAAGCAGAAATAGGCAACTAATGAAAAACCGAGCAATAAACATATGGTGTCAGCATAGTCCGAAGCAATGTGCTATTAACAACATAAACCTTGGGGTAGCCCCCATGTCAATGTTTAATATTGAGCTATGTAACTATTGATCGCCAGCTCTGCTCCCTCTGGCATGCTCTTCTGCTACGCCACAGCCTTCAATAGCATTACTTGATGAAGCGTGAAAGTGTCTCTCGATGCCATTCCAGGCGCCTGTTGGCATGCTGGGTACCGAGGCTTATGTCGACAGGTGGCGGCGTGGTTAAGAACTATAAAATCGACACTTTGATCTATTGCGGTTGTACGATGCCTTCGCTGATGCCTGCAAGAACCCCGCAAGCATCAACTTCACGGCCATCGTTGCACCTCGCTCTCAGGGAAACGAGTTGCTTCTCAAGCGATTGCAAAGCCGTTATCTGCGACCGCGCATCAGCAGACTTCCTGTTATAAGCAACCTGTTGGCTTTACACACCTAGAGAGTTAATCACAATGAGTTGGATTAAAGTTGAACGGGCTGAGCAAACCCCGTGGAACTTGATCACGGTCAACAGATCACGGATGAAGTCGCTTAAGGCGCCAGCTATGGCAAAATAGCCCCTACTCGAGGCTCCACGCCGATGGCCTAGGATTGCATGCCCAAAGATCCGGTAGGCAGGTATTTCCGTGCCCAGCTTCTCCTTCATCGTGGTTTTGACGTCGATTTCGATCAGCACCCCGAAGCAGTTATCCGTGAGAGACTGACGCGCTCGTTTGTCAACCGCCTCAAAATCAGCATCTTCTATGGTTCGATCAATAGTGTACGGCACCAGCTATTATTACTTAGGGCCAAGCTTGATAACTCGCAGGCGCAATGCATTCACAATCACGCTGAAAGACGACAGCGACATTGCAGCAGCCGCGAAGATCGGTGAAAGCAGTATCCCGAAGAACGGGTACAAAACCCCCGCCGCAATCGGAACGCCCGCGGAGTTGTACACAAAAGCAAAGAACAGGTTCTGTCGGATATTGCGCATGGTCGCCAGCGACAGACGACGCGCTTCTACAATACCCATCAAGTCGCCGCGCAGCAGCGTAATGCCCGCGCTTTCGATGGCCACATCTGTGCCGGTGCCCATGGCCACCCCCACGTCCGCCGTTGCCAATGCAGGCGCGTCGTTAACGCCATCACCCGCCATCACGACAACACCCCCTTCATCTTTCAGACGCTGGACGATCTTGCCCTTATCTTCCGGCAGTACCTCCGCTTCCACTTCATCGATATGCAATTTGCGAGCAACCGCCTCGGCCGAGGTGTAGTTATCGCCAGTCAGCATGACCACTCGAATGCCGTCTTTTTGCAGCGCGACAATAGCAGCGTGGGTCGTTCTCTTGATGGGATCGGAGATGGCCAACAGCCCAGCGATTTTTCCATCGACGGCGGCAAAAATCACGGTAGCACCATCTTTGCGATGCTCGTCGGCATCGCTGTCAAATTTAGTGGTGTCGACATTCTCCGACTCCATGAGAAGACGATTACCAAGCAGCACCCGCTTGCCGTCGATTTTTCCTGTTACCCCTTTACCGTTGGGAGAATCGAAGTCTTCCGCATCCGGCAGCTTCAGCTCCATGCCCTTGGCTTTGTCCAGAATGGCGTGGGCCAGTGGATGCTCACTGCCTTTCTCGAGTCCGCCCGCAAAACGCATCAAAGCATCGTCATCGTACCCATTCGCTGTAACAATTCGGGTGATTTGTGGCTGCCCCTCTGTCAACGTGCCGGTCTTATCCACTACCACCGTATCTACCTTTTCCATGCGTTCAAGGGCTTCCGCATCGCGGATCAGCACACCACTTTGGGCGCCGCGGCCAACACCTACCATGATCGACATCGGCGTTGCCAGACCCAGTGCGCAAGGGCAGGCAATGATCAGAACACTGACCGCCGCAATCAGCCCGAACGCCATGGGCGGTGTCGGCCCAAGGAATGACCAGGCTATAAAGGCAACAATGGCAATTAGGATCACGGTGGGCACAAACCAGCTCGCCACCTTATCGGCAAGCCCCTGGATCGGTGCGCGGCTGCGTTGGGCGCTGGCCACCATCTGCACGATTTGGGAAAGCATGGTGTCCCGGCCAACCTTGTCGGCCCGCATGATAAAGCTGCCCTGTTGGTTAATACTGCCGCCAATCACTTGGTCGCCAGACTTTTTGCTGACTGCAAGAGGCTCACCGGTCACCATGGACTCATCCACGTTGGAGCTGCCTTCAAGTAACTCACCGTCCAGCGGCACCTTGTCCCCCGGGCGCACTCGCAGGCGATCACCCACCTTGACCTGATCCAGCGACACATCGGACTCGTCGCCCTGGTCATCCAGCTTTCGGGCCGTCGCCGGTGCCAGATCCAGCAGCGCCTTGATCGCGCCCGAGGTTTTCTCCCGGGCCCGCAGTTCAAGCACCTGGCCTAACAGAACCAGCACCACGATGACCGCAGCCGCCTCGAAGTAGACGGCGACAGAACCGTCTTCCTGCCGAAAGGCGTCGGGGAAAATCTGGGGCGCCAGTGTCGCCACCAGGCTGTAGATCAGCGCCACGCCAGTACCAATGGCAATGAGCGTGAACATGTTCAGATTGCGGCTGACGACGGACTTCCAGCCTCTGACAAAGAAAGGCCAGCCACACCAGGCCACTACTGGCGTCGCCAACACCAGTTGAATCCAGTTGGACATTTGTGGGGCAACGATCTGGTCAAGGCCGGTGAGATGTCCGCCCATTTCCAGCACCAATACCGGCAGGGCCAGCACCAGGCCAATCCAAAATCGACGGGTCATGTCTTTGAGCTCTGCCGAGGGCCCGTCATCCAGACTTACCTGCTCGGGCTCCAGGGCCATACCACAGATAGGGCAATCTCCGGGGCCCTGCTGGCGAATTTCCGGATGCATCGGGCAGGTGTACATGGTGCCCGGAGCCACGGGTTCGTCCTGTTTCTGTTCTCCACTGAGGTAGTGTCCCGGGTCGCCGTCAAACTTCGATTTGCACCCCGAAGAACAGAAATACCAGGTTTTCCCGCCATGCTCGCTGCGATGTTCCGCCGAGTGTGGATTCACCGACATGCCGCAAACAGGATCTTTGACCGTGTGCTCAGCCGTCATGGCCGATCCCTCCCTATCGAGTTCTGGTGATTAGTGATGATGAGCATGAGATTCTTTGTGTCCCGCTTCTTCGGCTTCTGTGGCCTTTTTCAGGAACAGTTGCTCGGCCACTGCGATAACAATCATGGTGACAACCGCCACGCCAATAACAAACAGGTCAGTATTCAGTTTGACCCAAACGAAGCCACCAAGAGCGAGCAAATCCAGAACAATTGCCACCGTGGGCACCCACACATTGGCCTTCACATCCTCCCGTAAATAGCGCAGAACGCCCCAATGGATAGCAATGTCCATGATCAGGTAAAAAATGATGCCCAGCGCTGCAATTCGGGACAGGTCGAAGAAGGCCGTGAGGATAAGCCCAAGCACCACGGTATAAACCAGCGTGTGCTTCTGGATGCTACCGGGCATGCCGAAATGACTGTGGGGGACCAGCTTCATTTCAGTCAGCATGGCCAACATGCGTGAGACGGCGAAAATACTGGCCAGAATGCCACCGGCGGTGGCCATCATCGCAATGGCGACGGTAAACCAGACGCCGTAGTCGCCCAATGCGGGACGCGCAGCGGCCGCCAGAGAGTAGTCCTGCGTTTTGATGATTTCCGCCAGGGACAGGTTACTGGCAACGGCGAAACCGACCAGGGTGTAGATCACCACGCAGGCTGCGATGGAAATAATAATCGCTCGCCCCACGTTTCTCTTGGGGTCTATGACTTCCGAGCCGCTGTTGGTGATGGTGGTAAAACCTTTGAAGGCCAGAATGCCAAGGGCCGTTGCCCCCAGGAAATTGCCAAAGGTTCCAGCCTCACCGGGGCTAGAGAAATCAACAGAAACACTGTCGGCAATCCAGATACCCACCATCCCGAAAACCAGAATGCCTCCGATCTTCAGGATACCTATAAAGGAAGCCACGCCCTGAATCATTCGGTTGCCCAACAGATTGATCAGAAACGCGGCCAGAATTAGTGAGACGCCAAGAATGGGCACCATGCGGCCACTTTCATCGCCATCGAACAGTTGCATGGTGTAAGAACCGAAGGTTCGCGCAAGAAAGCTCTGGGCAATCACCATCGAGAAATACATCAGCAAAGCATTGAAAGCCGTCGGTAACCGATTGCCATAGGCTTTGTGCAGGTACATGCCTATGCCCCCGGCTGACGGGTAGGCATTGGAAATTTTGATGTAGGAATAGGCACTGAAGCTTACGATTACCGCCGCGGCCAGAAACGCCAACGGGAAAAGAACGCCAGTCATCTGCGCCATCTGCCCGGTAAGGGCGAAGATACCGGCGCCAATCATGACACCGGTGCCCAGCATAACAGTTCCCGGAAGTGTAAGACTGCCTTTCTGATAGCGCGTGGTTCTGTCGTGCGTGCTGCTCATACAACCTCCTGTTGTTTTGAACGGCGTTTGATACTCAATAAATAGCCAATGCTAGCTTGGGTAGATCTCACTTGCATCAATGTCGAGAAAAACGGGCCAAAGAAATATCTTTAGCCCCTAAGTACCTGATCAGAGTGCGATGCGCGCTCCAATCACAGCAAACCAATCTGCTGTACTGCCGCCGTCCGCTTCGGCAAAGTCGGCACTATCGCCGTATTTGCGCTCATGCACCACGCCCACATAAGGCGAGAACGCACGGTCGATCAGATCATAGCTCAACCTGAGTCCGGTTTCGGTAGAAACCAGTCCTTTACCAACGCCAATTTCCCGGTCCTCGCTAAACGCAACCGTGGCATCCAGCGTTGCCGCCAGAATCCAGTAGTTGGTGAGAAGCAGCTCGTACTCTGCATCCAGTTCGGCTGACGTATCGCCATCCTTACTGACATACAGGTTTGCATCGATCTCAAACCATTGGGGAGCCAGCCCGGCTACACCGAGAACGGCATATGTACGGTCCGGCCCCTCGGGCGTATCGAAACGTACGCCCGCTTTGGCGTCGAAGAACTTGGAGATGGGGATCTGGCCGACCAGCTGGTTTTCCAGTGTTTCGTAGGCCTGCTCCTCTATCTCGTACTCCCCGGTTGTGAGCAACCGGACTTTGAACTCGTCGGTGCCATAGAAAGCATCCGCATTCCAGACGCCCAGTTCCTCGTCATCGTCGCTGTAGCGGTATTCAAACTCCTCGAATTGAACACCCCAGGTTGTGAGCGGCTGTTTACGAGCGGTGGTGTCGGAGATCATTTCCTGAGCTGTCACCGCCGTTGAGACACCAATAGAGGCAAGGAAGCTGACTGCGACAATTGATCGAATACAGCTCATACCTCAC